>JBJMVL010000012.1:0-19821 GCA_045810735.1 Alphaproteobacteria bacterium | reverse complement strand
CTGCCGCAAAACCCGCATCGTTACGGGGCCGTAGGGGTCGCCGATTCCCTTCACACGCTTGGCGACGCGCAGCAGCACCAGCATGGTCGAGAGCACCTCGCCGAAGAAAAGGGCAGCATGCTGCCGACGGCGGCGTTTTTCGAATTGCAACTCGATTTGGGTGGCGGCGAGCGCTCCAATGGTCGCAAGAAAGGCGCCCAGCACAATGGCGCCCATGGTGCTGAAGTTGGAAAGAAAATCGTATGCGCCCGGATCGACTTTCACGCCCGCCTCTTGTGTCCAGCTTACCGATTCGAGGAAGAAGAATGAGAAGTGGGGAGGGCTTCTGTTGCCCGGTGCCCTCCCCGAAACCGCGCTTGTCTAACCTAAGTTAGGCAGCGAGGGCCATTTCGTTATCGTTGGCACCTGTACGATTAGCCCGGTAACGGCGGATACCATACCGGACGAAAGGTCAGCCTTTACACGTCTGTCGATCCTGTTTCGGCCCCATAAAATCCCGCCGCTGATGCCGCTCTCTCGGGATTTTGGTGGAGCCGCCGGGTACCGCCCCCGGGTCCAGTCCGCTTATTACGCAGCCGTTTATCGTCATAGTCCGGGCGAACCCGAACCCTGCTAATATAGCCCTCGTCGGTGAAGATTTGAAGGTGGGGGGAGCCATGTGCGGATTCTGGAAATGGGCGGCTGTAGCGGCCGCTTCGGTGGCGGTTTTTGCCATTGTCGCGGTAGCTTATGTGTACCTCGCATCGCAGCAAATCATTGGGCGCACATATCCGCTGCCGCCGTCACATATCCACGCTTCGACGGCCCCAAAGGTCATAGCGCTGGGCCAGCATCTGGTGCGGCCCTATGGCTGCGCCGATTGCCACAGGCCGAATTTGCAGGGCACCTACATTGCTGATTTCGGCATGTCGTCGCGCAACCTGACGCGACTGGCCACCACTTTCTCTGATGCTGATTTCGACCGTGCCATCCGAAAGGGCTTGCGGCGGGACGGCACCAGCACCGCGGAAACCATGCCGTCTGATGCGTTCCAATACATGCCGGATAGCGATGCCACCGCCATCGTTTCGTACATCCGCTCTCTGAAGCCTGCTGGTGCCGACATTCCAGAGCCCAGTTATGGCTTGAAAGACCGTTGGGGCTTCCTGCGTGGCATGAGGAAGACCACGCGGGACTGGTTCCGTCTGCAAAAGCCGGCGCTAGAGTTGGGACCGCGCTACGCCCGCGCGCGCATCATGGCGATGACCGCTTGCGGCGAATGCCATGGCACCTCGCTGGAGGGGCAGGGCGGCCCGCCGCATACCCCTCCGAACCTGAGTATTGTCGCGTCATACAACCGTGCCGCTTTCCTGAAATTCATGCGCAGCGGAAAGGCCGCGGGAAATCGCGAGTTGCCCATGATGTCGGCGGTGGCGCGCGTGCGGATCAGTCGCCTCACCGATGCCGAGCTGAACGCGCTTTACGATTACCTCTCTGCCCGTGGGCGGAAGCTCACAGGTTCCGGCAGTTGATTCGCTGATCTGGCCGCGGAATCGCTCTATAATTTGTCCATGCGTCAGTATCTGGGCTTGATGGAGCGGGTGCTGAAATCCGGCGTGGAGAAACACGACCGCACCGGCACCGGCACGCTTTCGATTTTCGGACATCAGATGCGCTTCGACCTGGAGGACGGCTTTCCGCTGGTCACCACCAAGAAGCTGTTCACCAAGGCGATCATCTACGAGCTGCTGTGGTTCTTGCGCGGCGATACCAATGTGCGCTGGCTGCAGGAGCATGGCGTCCGCATCTGGGACGAGTGGGCCGACGAAAACGGCGAGCTGGGGCCGGTGTACGGCCATCAGTGGCGCTCATGGCCCAATCCGGACGGCGCCACGATTGATCAGATTTCGAATCTGATCGCTGATATTCGGCGCAGTCCGGATTCGCGGCGGCTGATCGTCACCGCCTGGAATCCGGCCGACGTACCGAAGATGGCGCTGCCGCCCTGCCACTGCCTGTTCCAGTTCTATGTGACGAACGGACGACTGAGCTGCCAGTTGTATCAGCGCTCCGCCGATGTTTTCCTTGGTGTGCCGTTCAATATCGCCTCCTACGCACTGCTGACGCTGATGGTGGCGCAGGTGACGGGGCTTCGGCCCGGCGAATTCATTCACACCTTTGGCGATGCGCATCTGTACCTGAATCATCTGGAGCAGGCGCGCGAGCAGTTATCGCGCCAGCCGCTGCCGTTGCCGGCGATGCACATCAATCCGAAGGTGAAGGATATTTTCGCCTTTCGCTATGATGATTTCCGCCTGGAGAACTATCAGGCGCACCCACACATCAAAGCGGCGGTGGCGGTGTAAAAAAAGCCCCGGTGAAATCACCGGGGCTTTTGTTTCAGGTGTCGCTTCGATCAATAGAATGCGTCGTACACAACCTGGGCGACTTCGCCGGTATAGCGATCCACCAGCAGCGCATCTGAGCCTTCGCGTACCCAGACGTAGCCCGGAGGCGGTGGCGACAGGCCATACAGCATGAAGTCGAGCAGGAAATAGTTGGACGCCAGCAGCACCGCGGGTACCCGTTCGCCCAGACGGAAACGGCGATACGTGAAGCCGCGCGGCGCAATCCACGGACGCGCATGATAGCGGCGCGGGGCACGGACAACTTTCCGGACGACCTTGTTGCCGTTGGGCCGTTCCATCACGTCGCGCCGTACGACGTTGCCATTCCGTCGCTCCGTGACGGTGCGGCGTTCGACACTTCCGTTCGGGCGTTGCGTGACAGTGCGGCGTTCGACGCTCCCGTTCGGACGCTGGTCCACCGTGCGGCGCACGGTCTCATTTCCCTTGTGCACGACGACGCGCTTATCGACGTCGTTGCGGTCCTGCGCCACCGCCTGCGTGGCGAGTAGCGCAAATCCTAATCCCATTGCGGTGACAAATCCTCTTTTCATTGGCAGCTCCATTGTTGCGGCTACGAGATTCAAATATGTGCGGTGCGAAAGATGTTGCGCGGCATTTTGAAGGCAGGTGTATCGGTCTGTCGTGGGCCGCGGGATTGCGCCGCGCGCCAAACATTTTCACGCCTTCGTGATCACCAGAAAATGCCGTACTCGATACCGATCACCTCGCCGGTCACAGGATCGATCAGCACGGCGTCTGGTCCGACGCGAACCCAGGCAAGGCCGTCGATCGGTGCCCACAAGCCATAGATCGCCCAGTCCGTAATCCAGTAATCGCGCCCGAACCATGGACGCGGCAGACGTTCGCCGATCACCCAATGGTGGGCGTACCAGCCGCCCGGCCGGCGATAGCCTCCGGCGTGGAAGCGTTTGGTCGCCTGGATCGCACGGCGCTGTTTAGAGAAGCGGACCGTCACATGGGCTGCGGTACCTTTTTTCGTCTCGCGTATAACCGTGCGCTTCTTGCCGTGACGCACCACAGTCTTCTTCGTCGTATGCCGCACGGTTCCATGGACCGTGTGCTTCTTGGTTGTGCGGCGGACCGTATGTTTCTTGCTTCCGTGATGGGCCCGGTGTGTTGTCGTTCGCACCTTGCGATGCGCGGTTGCGGGCCGATGTGATGCTGTGTGGTGGTGTGCGGCAGGATGGTTGGTATGGGTCGCCGGATGCCCGCGATTTTCCGCCGCAGCCGGAACGGCGGCTGCAAGCGCCAGTGCCAAGGCGCCAATCAGCAATCTTTGCATAACGTTCTCCTTTCCCGCTCCTCGCTAAACTGTCATGTGACAGAATTGGTTCCGGGAGAAAACCCCCGCGCTCCTTGCAGCGGGCGCAGCGCTAATTGTGGGACTCGGGATTTCGGGAGAGAGACGTGGAGATCAGCATTCGCGCAGCGGCTGCAGACGATACGCAGATTGTCTGCGCATTCATTCGCGAACTGGCTGAATACGAACGCCTTGAGCAGGAGTGTGTCGCAACGCCGGAGGCGCTGAGGGCCACGCTGTTCGCGCCCGCGCCGCGTGTGTTTTGTGACATCGCAGACGTGGCCGGTTCACCGGCGGGTTTCGCATTGTGGTTCTACAGCTACTCCACCTTTCAGGCGAAACATGGAATTTATCTGGAGGACCTTTATGTCCGGCCGGGGTTTCGCGGCGTTGGGATTGGCAAGGCGCTGCTGGTTCATCTCGCGAAGCGGGCTGCGACCGAGGATTGCGGACGCTTCGAATGGTCGGTGCTCGATTGGAACGCGCCTTCCATCGCGTTCTATGAGACGCTCGGTGCGAAGGCAGTCGCCGGCTGGACCCGCTATCGTCTGGACGGGCAGGCGCTCACAGCTCTGGCCCACTCATGACCGCAATCGTTTCTCTTGTGGTGGCCCGCGCTGCAAATGGCGTGATCGGGAATAAAAGAGCCATTCCCTGGTGCATCCCGGAGGACATGCGGCATTTCAAGGCGATCACCATGGGCAAGCCCTGCATCATGGGCCGCAAGACATGGGACAGCCTGCCGAGAAAGCCGCTGCCCGGCCGCACCAACATCGTCGTGACACGAGATCGAACCTTTCACGCGGAAGGTGCAGTGGTTGTTCATACTTTCGAAGAGGCGCTGGAACGCGCAGAAGCAGAATCGCCGGAGGAAATCGCCGTCATCGGCGGGGCGGAAATATATCGCGCTGCGCTGCCATGCGCTGCGCGCATCCATCTCACGGAAGTTCACGCCGATGTGGAAGGTGATGTGCATATGCCCGTCCTCGATTCTGCGGTGTGGCATGAAGTCGTCCGTGAAGACCATTCTGCCACAGGCGGGTCGCCGGGGTTCAGCTTCGTTACTCTCGATCGACGCTGAACCTTGTCGCTCAAGGCGTGCGCAGGAAGCCGTGCGTGCCGTTTGAATCCGTGAAGTACCCGGCGATCACGCCATCGTCGTTGATGCTCAGGGGGAATGTGGACCCGCCATTCGGTACATCGAAGACGCTAATCTTGCCGTTCGGCCTGCGTAGGAAACCCTCCGAGCGGCCCGCGGCATTGACAACCGAACCGGCGATCACGCCATGCGCGTTAATGTCCGTGCTGCGCGTGCCCTGTCCGCTGTTGTGCCCCGCACCCGGTGCGTCAAACACGATAATGGTGCCGTCGGGCGCGCGCATAAACGCCTGCTCATTGAACGAGGAGGTCTTGAGGTAACCCGCCGCCGTGCCGCTCTTGTTGATGGCAAGCACATAGGTGCCGGCGCTTCCGCCCTGGCCTGCGCCCGGCGCATCGAATTGCGCGAAGCTCCCGTCCGCGGTGCGCACGAAACCATGTGCTGTGTTACCGTCATCGAAGGAATTGCCGGCGATGTCTCCCTCGGCATTGATTCCGTTGGCTTCGGTATTTGGTTTCCCCGGCGCATCGAAGGTGGTGAGCGTTCCATCCTTCGCGCGCAGATAGCCGTGCGGGTGGATGTCAGAATCCCAATAGGTGCCGGCAATCTGTCCCGCATTGTTGATGCCGCCTATGAAAACGGTGTTGGAGGGTTGCGAATCGAACGGCCGGAGCTTGCCCTTCGGCGTGCGCAGATAGCCGAACAGGAAACTCAGATTGGAGGAGAAATAGCCGCCGGCGACGGCCCCTTTGTCGTTGATCGAATTGCCTTCGGTTTGCTCACCGTCGACAGTGAAGGTTTGAAACGTGCCATCCGGCGCGCGCAGGAACCCGTGGTAGTTTTCGCTCCTATCCAGGAACCACCCGGTCGCGGCGCCGGAAGAGTTCACATCGAGCGCCAGAGTGGTCTTTTTTGCGCCTGGCGCGTCAATAACGGTGTATTCCGCTGCGTCCGCCGATCCGACGAGGAGTGCCAGGGCGGCGGCACACAAGCATGCTGATTTGCCGGACCGTCCTCCTCCCCGTATTCGCCGCACGAGGGATTTGGCACGCTTCAATCTGCGTGCCGAGGCAAAAGAATAGCGCATGTCATCTCCGATCCGGCGCTGTCCACAAACAGCCAATGGCTACCAGACGCGCCGCGAGCGAGAATTATTCCCGCCCCAACGCGCGACAGGATCAGTACCGATAGCTATCCGGTTTAAAGGGGCCGTGCTCCGGCACGCCAATGTAGCCGGCTTGCTTCTTTGAAAGCGCGGTCAGCTTCACGCCGATCTTGTCGAGGTGCAGGCGGGCGACCTTTTCGTCCAGCTCCTTCGGCAGGGTGTAGACCTTCTTCTCGTACTTCCCGGGATTTCCGAACAGCTCCATCTGCGCCAGGGTCTGGTTGGTGAACGATGACGACATCACGAAGCTCGGGTGCCCCATGGCGTTGCCGAGATTCACCAGACGGCCTTGCGACAACAGGATGATGCGCTTGCCGTCCGGGAATTCGATCTCGTCCACCTGCGGCTTCACGTTGTGCCACTTGTAGTTCTTGAGCGCCGACACCTGAATTTCAGAATCGAAATGGCCGATGTTGGCCACAATGGCGCGGTGCTTCATCGCCCGCAGGTGATCGATGGTGATGACGTCCACATTGCCGGTAGCGGTGACAAAAATGTCGGCCCGCGGCGCGGCATCTTCCATGGTCACGACTTCGTAGCCTTCCATCGCCGCCTGCAGGGCGCAGATGGGATCGACTTCGCTCACCATCACGCGGCAGCCGGCCTGGCGCAAGCTGGCTGCCGAGCCTTTGCCAACATCGCCGAAGCCGGCCACCATCGCCACTTTGCCGGCCATCATGGTGTCCGTGCCGCGGCGGATTCCATCCACCAATGACTCGCGGCAGCCGTAGAGGTTGTCGAATTTTGACTTGGTGACGCTGTCGTTCACGTTGATGGCCGGAAAGAGCAGGGTGCCTTTCTTCTCCATCTCGTAGAGGCGGTGAACGCCGGTTGTGGTTTCTTCCGTCACGCCGCGGATGTTGCGGGCGAGCTCGCCGTACCAGCCCGGCTTGCTTTTCAATCGCCTCTTGATAGCGCCGAAGAACGCTTCCTCTTCCTCATTGCCGGGCTCTTCGAGAAACCGGGTGTCGCCCTTTTCCGCGCGCAGACCGTAGTGCACGAGCAGGGTGGCATCGCCGCCGTCGTCCAGGATCATGTTCGGCGTGCCGCCGTCTGCCCAATCGAAAATGCGATGGGTGTAGTCCCAGTAGTCGTCCAGGCTTTCGCCCTTGATCGCGAACACCGGCGTGCCGCCGGCCGCGACCGCCGCTGCGGCATGATCCTGCGTCGAATAGATGTTGCACGATGCCCAGCGCACATCCGCGCCCAGCGCCTTCAGGGTTTCAATCAGCACTGCCGTCTGGATGGTCATGTGCAGGGAGCCGGCAATGCGCGAACCCTTCAGCGGCTGTTTCGAGCCGAATTCCTCCCGGGTGGCCATCAGGCCCGGCATCTCGGTTTCGGCGATGTCGATTTCCTTGCGGCCCCAGTCGGCCAGGTTAATGTCCTTGACGGCGTAATCGTGACTCACGGGTGGCGCTCCTGGATGGCGGGAACGCGCGATATATCAGCCGGTCCGCGGCTTCACAACCGCATATAAAGAAATGTGCATATCTTTATCTGATGTCATTGCCCTCATCCCGATGATTCAGAAAGAGTCGAATCTCACCAATGGCCTCCGCAAGGCCGCAGCGGCGGATGGGGGCGGCAGCGGGAAAAGCGGAAAGCAGTCGCGACGGCGTCGCGGGTTCCAAAATGACGAAACAGCCCTTGTCGTCCTGGGAGCGGATCAGACGGCCAAAGGCCTGCTTCAGGCGCAGTCGCGTGAGCAGATCGTCGTAGGATTTGCCGAAGCGCGCGCGGCGGGCCTTGTGCAGAATGGTGGGCTTCGGCCACGGCACCTTGTCGAACACCACGAGCCGCAAGCTGCGGCCGGGCACGTCTACGCCGTCGCGCAGTGCATCGGTGCCGAGCAGACAGGCGTTTTCCTCAGCACGAAAGAGATCAACCAGCGCGCCGGTGTCCAGCCGGTCCACATGCTGCGCGTAGAGATTGATGCCAGCTTCGGCGAGCGCCGGCGCGATGCGTTGCTCGACCGCGCGAAGCGCGCGCACTGCGGTAAACAGTCCGATGGCGCCGCCGCCGCTCGCCAGAAACAGTTCGCGATATGCGGCGGCGAGTTGTTCGATATCGCGCCGGTTCACGTCGCGGACGATGAGGATGCGCGACTGCTCGGCATAGCGGAAGGGTGAGCCGAAGCTGGCGCGCTTGGGCGGCTCCGGCAAATGCGCGGCACCGGTGCGGACTTCCGCCGATTGCCAGTCGTCGGCATCGTTCGGCGCATCGCGCAAGGTGGCGGATGTTATCAGCGCGCCATGGGACGGGATCAACACGTCTTGCGACAGCGGAATGGTTGGGTCGATCCAGTGCCGTCGCAAGCCGACATCGAGATCGCGGCCATCCTCGCGCACGATCTCGAACCATTCGATGAATTCGTCGTGCCGCTCGCCGGTTTCGAGCGTATCGAGCATCGCAGACCAGGCGGGCAGGGTCAGTTTCGCGCGGCGCTCCAATCCGCGCGCGGCGGCTTCGAGCCGCATGCGCTCCGCAGTCTCCAGCTCACCCACCTTCTCGTCCAACTGCTTCCGCAGGCTCCGCGCCAGCCCCAACAACGGCGCAATTACGCGAACCAGAGACGATGACAATCGCCGCACCGCCTCGATCAGTTCATCCAGCAGCGGAGCGGTGTCCGCTTCCAGCGAATAGGCGGTGTCCAGCTGATCACTGCGCGCGAGCACATGCTGGTAGGCATGGGCAAGAAAAACTTCGCCGGGCCCGCGCGGGCTGCCGCCGTGCAGCCGCGCCATCCAGCCTTCGCCGGCCAGTGCACCAGAGGCTGCAATGCACTCCTGCAAGGCGGATTGTGCCACCTCATCGCCTGCGATCACATCCTTGAGCCGCTCTTCGAGTCCCCGCATGCGGGTGCGCGCTCGACCCTCCGGGCCGCGGATCCAGCGCCGCAGATCCGCCATCTCGCGGCCCGAAAGAAACGCCGAGAAGCCGCTGTCCGCCGCGTCGAACAGGTGATGGCCTTCGTCGAAGACATAGCGCACGCGGCGCTCAGGCGCGGCCTCCTCATCCTCGCTATCGTCGGACAGCCAGTCCTGCGCTGCCTGCGCGATCACCAGCGCGTGGTTGGCAATGACGATCGGCGCGTGCCGCGCGCGACGGATCACGCGCTCGATGAAACAGCGGCGGTAATGGGGGCAGGCGGCGTAGACACATTCGCCACGGCGGTCGGTGATCTCGCTCATCGGAAAAGAAGCGGTAAGAAAGGCCGGGAAGCCCGCGCCTGACATGTCGCCGTCGCGGGTCTCGCCAATCCAGCGTGCGATAAGGCCGAGCGCCACGGTGCGCTGTCCCGGCGCCAGCGCTTGCCGCTTCGCCGCCTCCTCGAAATTCAACAGGCAGAGGTAATTCTCGCGGCCCTTTCGCACCACAGCCTTGTCTTCGCGCTCTGCGGGATCGGGAAAGAGATGCGCCATCTCCTGCACGATCTGGCGCTGCAGGTTGCGGGTGTAGGTGGAAATCCACAGTCCAGGACCGTTGTTCTCCGCCCACAAGCTGGCGGGCGCGAGATAGCCAAGCGTCTTGCCGATGCCGGTGCCTGCTTCGATCAGCGCGATCTTCGGCGCACCCGCGCGCTCCCGCGGACCAAAGGCATACGCGGCTTCTTCAGCATAGGCCGATTGTTCGGCGCGCGCTTCGCCATTGCTGCCGACAAGCCGCTGCAATTTCGCGCGTGCATCCTGAGGCGCGACAGGGAGCGAGCCGGGCTTGGGCGGTGGCGCTTCGTCCTCCCATTCCGGCAGCGCGCGCCAGGCATTGAAGCCGGCAAGCGGGGAGGATACTCGCTCCGGCTGACCAATGGCGTCGAGCACACCCGCTCCCCAGCGCCATCCCGCTTTCTCGAGCGATGATGCAAGCGGGCGCAAGGGCTCTCGTTCGCTCTCGCGCAACATGCGCAGTTCCTCGAGGAGCAATTGCGCCGCGCCGTGCAGCGTACGTGCATACTCTTCAGTTGTGGATGGCAGCGCCAGCATCAGCGCGCGCGCAAGGCCGAGCGGGCTCGGAATGCAGGGCTGTGCGGGTCGCACGAACGCGAACAACTCCAGCACATCGAAGGCGGGACGCCCCGGCGTGACCTTCAGCCGGCCGGCGACAAAGATCGCATGCGCCACCAGCACATCGCCGGAGCGAAACAGCGTTCGCGCCTCCTCAGCTCTGACGTCGCGCGTCTCACCCGAGGAAAGCGCCAGCACAGCACCGCCCGCCGCCGGAACCAGCGCCGGCACCTCCCGTACGTTCGTCATTTGTGCTTACCATGCCCGCGTTGTTGTCGCCATGCAACGCGGCAGTGAATCGCTGGCACAACGTATTGTTTTGAGGCTAAGCAGCGCGCATGTCCGTCACCGAGGCTGAATCTTCTTCTTCACTTCGCGAGCTGGCGCTCAAAGCGCGTGCTTGGCCGTTCGAAGAGGCGCGCAAGGTTCTCGCGCGTCTGGAGCGCTTTGCGGCCGCGGGCAAGCCGAAGGAATGCGTACTGTTCGAAACCGGCTACGGCCCGTCCGGCCTGCCGCACATCGGCACGTTCGGCGAAGTGGCGCGCACCACCTGGGTGCGGCAGGCGTTCGCGCAAATCAGCAATGTGAAAACGCGGCTCATCGCCTTTTCCGACGACATGGACGGCCTGCGCAAAGTGCCGAGCAACGTGCCGAACCAGGAGATGCTCGCAGCCAATCTCGGCAAGCCGCTCACCAGCGTTCCCGATCCCTTCGGCACGCACGAAAGTTATGGCGTGCACAACAACGCGCGCCTGCGCGCCTTCCTTGACCGCTTCGGATTTGAATATGAATTCCTGAGCGCGACCGAGTGTTACAAATCCGGCCGTTTCGATGCCGCGCTGCTCACGGTACTCGCCAATTATGAACGCGTTCGCGACGTCGTGCTGCCGACCTTAGGGCCGGAACGGCGCGCCACCTATTCGCCGTTCCTTCCACTGTCGCCGAAAACGGGGCGGGTACTGCAGGTGCCCATTCTCGAATGGCATCCGGAGCACGGCACCATCGTGTATGAAGAGGATGGCAGGCCGGCTGAAGTGCCGGTCACCCGTGGGCATTGCAAGCTGCAATGGAAGGCCGATTGGGCGATGCGCTGGCTGGCGCTTGGCATCGACTACGAAATGTCTGGCAAGGATCTCATTTCCTCCGTCGAGCTCTCGTCCAAGATTCTGCGCGCGCTGGGCGGCATGCCGCCCGACGGTTTCAATTACGAACTCTTTCTCGATGAGAATGGCGAGCGCATTTCCAAATCCAAGGGCAACGGACTCACCATCGAGGAATGGCTGACCTACGGACCTGAACAAAGCATCGCATTGTTCATGTTCCAGAAGCCGCGCGTGGCCAAGCGGCTCTATTTCGATGTGATTCCGAAAGCCGTGGACGATTACCTCGAATTCCTTCGAAAATATCACGTGGAGCCGAACGAAGCGGAGAAGCTCGAGAATCCCGTCTGGCACATCCATAACGGCCGTCCGCCTGCAGAAAAGTATCCCGTCAGCTTCGCGCTGCTGCTGACCTTGGTGAGCGCCTCGAATGCGCACGACCGCGAGCTGTTATGGGGTTTCATCCGCAATTATGCGCCGGGTGCCAATCCGAAAGACAACCCAGGTCTCGACCGGCTCGTGGGTTACGCCATCCGCTACTACGACGATTTCGTGAAACCGGCGAAGCGCTATCGCGCGCCGACGGAAAAGGAGCGCGCCGCGTTGGAAGATTTGGCGCAGGTGCTGGAGGGGTTCGGCGCAGAATGTGATGCGGAGAAAGTACAATACGAAGTGTACGAAATCGGCAAGCGCCACCAATTCGAGCCGCTACGCGACTGGTTCAAGGCGCTCTACGAAGTGCTATTCGGCCAAACTCAGGGCCCGCGCTTTGGCTCATTCGCGGTGCTGTTCGGCTGCAGTGAAACAGCAGCAATGATCAGAGCAGTGCTGGCGCAGTAAGCCCCGCGCCATTCTGCGCTCCTTGCGGGGTCCCGTAGAATTCGCCAATCGATGTGGTGAGCGCGCGCGTAAGCTCGCGCTCGGCCTCGCTCAGAAACGGCTTCCAGATGCTGAAAATTAGCACGGCCCGCGGCACGTCGCTGTCGTTCCAGGCCTCGTGATCGATGGAATCGTCGAAGACAAAAGCCTCGCCGGGCTGCCACGCACGCGTCTGCCCGCCGACCCGGAAACCGCAGCCGGGCGGAACGATAAGGGGCAGGTGCACGACCAGACGCGTGTTGACCGGTCCCGTATGCGCCGGGATCCGCGTTTTTGCATCGAGGATGGAAAAAAGGACGGTGGGACCGTAGTCCGAAATATCCCATAGAGGCACGGCTTTCAGAGCAGCCGCGGTCTTCGGGCATCGCGCGACATGATCGGGAAACGCCTTTCCTTCGTTCCACAGGGAATAGACCGACCACCGGCGAGAATTGTTGAGCTCCTGCCACTGCGCCATGGCAGCACCCCTTGGCAAAGACACGTACGGTTGCAGTTCCGGCCGATCCGCAAGGACAGCGAGAAGCTCGTCGCGAATATCGTCTGCTGCAGCTTCGACCGTCTCGATCCACGGAAAGGGTTCGCGATCGTAGAATTCGATGGCCGGCAGCTCCGGGTAATACATGAACGTCGGCTGCTGCCGGTATATGCGACGCTTCTGTAACATGATGTCGACGCACTGCTCGAAGCGATGCAAAGGCTCATCCGGAAAGCGCGTCCTCAAATCCTTTAAGGCGCCGTCAATATGCGCTTCCAGCGCGCGATTCGTTGCCTCCACCGACTTGTGCGCCTGCCATACCAACGGCTCCAGTTCGGGCGGCGGTTGGATGCCAGCCGGAATCATTTGCAGCGCGGTGCGATAACTTATGGCGGCGGCGCGTGGCCGGCTGAGCTGTTCTTCCAGAGAACCTTTTTCCAACAAAGCAGCAACGCATCGCGGATCGATCTCCAACACCCGGTCTTATGCGGCAAGCGCTTCTTCATATCGGCCCAGCGCGCGCAGCGCCTTCGCGAGATGGAAATGGATTTCTGGATTTGCTGGTGCCGCTTCGGCGGCCCGCTCAAGCAGCTCTGCCGCACCGCCTGGATTGCCAGCACCAAGCATTTGAAGCGCGATCTCATTGAGTACCAGAGGATGGCGCGGCGCCTCCGATTCGGCCTGCTGCAGCAGGCGCTTCGCGTCGTGCGGCCGCCCGCGGCGGGCGTTCTCTCGCGCCGATGCGATCAACGTGCGAATCCGCTGGTCGTCGCCGAACTGCGAAGCCATCGGCTCCCCAAAAAGAGAATGTGAATCTGCTGGCGTGGCGCGAAGGTAACGCGCAATGCAGCCGAAGGAATGGTCACGTGGGCGTGAGAGTTTGTCGCGATGCAGGAGATATTTGTCGCGAAGTGTCGCGGGGTCGCAGTCTCGCTCTACTTTACGGACAGATGTATTCAATGCACTCCATGCACGCGTGCGTTGCGAGCAAAACATGCATAGCGCAGAGCGTTCGACCTACTGACTCGCCCAGATGATGCGATGGATGAAAGCGACGTCAGACAGCAGGAAGTGACGGTCCTCGTATTCGACGTTGAGGGATTTCAGTTCCAGCCGCTGCGCGCTCATCCGGACGAGTTGCTTTGCCATCACTTCACCCGTCTGGGTCTTCAGCACGACGCGGTCACCGCGCCGCAGGCTGGCGGATGGCGAGACAACGATGCGGTCCCCGTCGCGATAGATCGGCAGCATCGAGTCGCCGCTGATCTCAAGCGCATAGGCATGTTCGTCAGCGAGTTCGGGAAACGGGATCTCATCCCAGCCGGCGCCGGCCGGAAAGCCGGCATCGTCGAAGTAACCTTCGCGGCCCGCCTGCGCGAGGCCGATCAGTGGAATAGGTTTGCTGAAAGGGCGCCCGCCCAGCGCGCGATTCATTTGCAGGACGAATTCTTCCAGCGTCTCACTGGTCGCCTGGAGGGACTTGGCCAAGCTTTCGGTGGAAGGCCATCGCGGTCTGCCGTCCGGACCGATGCGCTTGCTCTTGTTGAAGGTAGTTGGGTCGAGCCCGGCTGCCCGCGCAAGCCCAGACACCGAAAGGTCGTGCCGCGAGGCCAGCGAGTCGATTCCCGCCCAGACCTGCGCGTGAGTGAGCATTTGTGGCGTCATATGAAGAAATCCCCAAGAAACTATCTCGTACCCGATTCTATGGGTGCGTGCAAGCTGCCAATCATCTACATGCCTTCGGGCAAGGCAATGACCGGATCAATGGACTGGGCTGTAAAACTGCTGCGCCGCCTCCCTGCCGAGACGGCGCATCGGGCCACGATCAAAATCTTGCGGTTGGCTGGACCGGTTCTGAATGCCCCCCCTCCCGGCGATCCGCGATTGGCCATCGATGTGCTGGGCCGAAAATTTCCCAATCCGATTGGGCTCGCAGCCGGTTTCGACAAGGATGCCGAAGTCCCCGACGTAATATTGAAGCTGGGCTTTGGCTTTGTGGAGTGCGGCACCGTCACACCACTTCCGCAAGACGGAAATGTTCGTCCGCGCCTTTTCCGGCTGCCGGAGGACCTCGCCGTCATCAACCGCCTGGGATTCAACAATGAAGGAATGGAAGCGGCAGCGCGCCGCCTTGCTGCCCGCCGACAGGTTGGGATCGTCGGAATCAACATCGGCGCAAACAAGGACAGCGCCGATCGCATAGACGACTATCGCCGCGCCTTTGCCAGGCTGGCGCCTCTCGCGGACTACATCGCAGTGAATGTGTCGTCGCCCAATACACCGGGGCTTCGGGCTCTCCAGAATCGCGACGGCTTGGAGCATCTTCTGGGTGTGCTGACGGATGAACGGTCGCGGCTTGGTCTCAAGACGCCGCTCCTTCTCAAGATCGCTCCTGACCTCGATGCAGTCGGCATCGATGACGTGGCGAGTGTTGCGCTCACTTTCCCCCTGCAGGGACTCATCGCCACCAACACGACCACCGAGCGGCCAGGCACCTTGCGTGAGCGGAATGCGCGCGAGTCGGGCGGCCTTTCCGGTGCGCCGCTGTTTCGTCGTTCGACAGACGTGCTGCGCGCGTTATGTGAGCGCGTCGGTGACAAGCTCGTGCTGGTCGGCGTCGGCGGTGTGGCGTCCGGAGCTGACGCCTATGCAAAGATCCGCGCCGGCGCCTCGCTGGTTCAGCTCTACACGGCGCTGGCCTTTGAGGGCCCGGGGCTGATTGCCCGAATTAAGCGCGAGTTGCTCGCGCTACTGCTGGCCGACGGTTTTGCGAATATCGGGGAGGCAATTGGTGCGGACTTGCGAAGTTGACGCTTCGTCACGTCACTTTAGTATCGCTTGGGACAAGCCGGGGCCATCCGTGCCGACCGAATTCATCGAGCCCATCCCGCGTGCTGACGTCTTCAAAGGACGGCGCGAACAGACGAAGGCGCAGAACCGGCAGCTGATCCTCGACGCAGCTCGCAACGTGTTTGCAGAACTGGGTTACGGCGCAGCGACGGTACGGGATATCATCCGCGCGACACCCCTCGCCTCCGGCACCTTCTATAACTACTTCAAATCCAAAGAGGAGGTGTTCCAGGCCATTCAGGATGAGAGCGCGCTTCGCATCCGGCCGCGCCTGCACGAGCAGCGCGCAAAGGCTCAGACGATCGATGAATTCATCGCGGGCACGTTCCGCACCTTTTTTGAGTACGTGGCTGGCGATCAATCCAATTTCCTGGCGATCCGGCGCAATACGGATACCTTGCGCGTACGGATGGACACGCCGGAGATCATCGCCGGGTTTGCCGAACTGCGTGAGGACCTCGAAGCTGCCATCGCCAAAGGACTATTCGCCCCAGTCGACGCGGATTTTTTGATGGCATCGCTGGTCGGCGTCACCTTCGAGGTGGCGGAGCGGATGCTGCGGAGAGACATATTGGATAGCGACGCTGCGGCAGAATTCGCTACCGCGCTATTTCTTGGCGGCGTCCGTGCTCTGCCGGCTGTGGCGGCATCAAACGATGAATCGACTTCAGCTTGAAGTCGGCTGTCGGACGGTCTAGCAGGAGCCATCGCAGCAACGGAGTTCCTGAAGCATGTCGAGTGAAGTCCTTCACGTCCCGCGCGAGAAGCTGAAGACGCACACGCTTCACCTCCATTATGCGATTACCTCGTTGATGGAGGAGCTCGAGGCGGTGGACTGGTACCGGCAGCGCGCCGACGACACCGAGAACGCGGACCTGCGCGCCGTGCTGTTGCACAACGCCAAGGAAGAGATGGAGCATGCTTCCATGTTGATTGAGTGGATCAGGCGGCATGAGCCGCTGTTCGATGCACAGCTGCGCGAATATCTCTTCACCGACAAGCCGATCGTCGAAGTCGAGCATGAAGCGATGGACCGCGGTTCGCCGATCAAGCGATAGGCACAGTGTCGTGGAATCGCGTGAGGTCGACCACACGGCGGCCTTGCGGCGATATTGATAAAACGTCGACGAACCGGTGATTCCACACGATATCGCCGGGCCCATAGGCATGGCGGGCGTAGATGGTGTCGGCCAGGGTGTCGTCAGTCCCGCGCAACAACACGATCAGTTCCATCTGACGGTCGCACCATTCGTCCCAAGATGCCGCGGATAAGGGACTCTGCTCGTCGATCCGGTGCATCACCGTCCAGGACAGGGCAAACAGCGATGTCCGGGATCGCATCAGCTTGAGCTCTTCGAAGCGGCGCATCGCCAGGCCTTCGCTCGTCATACCTTGACCCGCGAGGGTGACGGTGATGGCGGCATCGAGGATCTGGTTCCCACGCTGGTTGGCGGCGCGAAACATCAGGGTCGGGACGCCGTCGAACGGCGCCACGATGGCGACCTTGCTGAACACGACGCGTGCCGACGGACGTGACAGCCGCGCGAACATGAGCGACGCCATCATCGCGAGGTAGACGAAGCCAACGAACGCTTCCACGACGACGACCGCGTTCACGAATTCTGATCTCGGCACCATTAGGCTGTAGTTGATGGAGCCGATGGTCTGCACACTGAACAGGAAGCGGTCCCAGAAGCTCCCAGGCCGCGCATGTTCGATCCCCTGCGGATCGGTAAGATAGAAGAGTGCAAAGGTCATGTTGATTGTGACGAAGGCTGTCGCCAATCCAACCAGAAAAAGCCACCACGGCGCCGTCAGCACCGCGTGATAAAAATCTGTCCACCGGCCTCTATCCTGTCCGCGGACAAGAACACGGTACGGTTTTCGGCTACGCAGAACCTCGGCGCTGGTTATCCCTTTCGGTAGCTTCGGTGTCTGTGTGGTTTGTCGATCGTTCAAAGGCCGGCTCGCATCCTTGAATGCGGTGACCTTACGCCATTTTCACCGACGGTGCGCGGCCTCTCGCGCCCGTGGACGCGCTAGCCTATGGTTCTGCCCGGCTGGTCCCATCCGAGGTGAACATCATGAAATCGCGTCGTATTCTGCTGGCAGTAGCGCTTGCCTCGGGATTCTTCGGCGGGGCAGCGGCGGCGAGCCCGCGTGACGACGTTTTGCAGGCGATCGGCCGCTGCGCCGCGATCACGGACAATGCGGGTCGCCTCGCCTGCTATGACGGCCTGGCGCCGCGGCTGCGAGATGCGCTCGCCACCCCCCCGCCTTCGCTCGATCACGAACCGACAAAGGCGGAGCAAGAATCCTGGTTTGGATTCAACATCGGGGATCTGTTCGGCGGCGGCAGTAGCCATGCGGCCACGCCGGAGCAGTTTGGCAAGGAACGCACAGCCGAGGCGCACACGGCGCGCGAGACGGAGGAGATCGAAAGCATTTCCGCTCAGGTCACCGACGTATCGTTCACCCCGTTTGGGCAGTTCATTGTGTTCCTGAAGAACGGACAGGTATGGCGGCAGCTCCAAGGCGACGCTGATCGCGCACGCTTCAAATCCAACCCCGCGGAAAACACTGTCACCATCTCTCACGGCGCGTTCGGCAGCTATAATATGAAGCTCAACGGCTCCGAAAGGATATTCAAGGTCACGCGCATCAAGTGAGCGTTGGCTCGCGCGAGGGGAGGGGCGCATCTTCGACCAATCGTTCCAGTGTGCCGCGTTCAACCAGCTCGCGCGCCACCTGGATGGACGGCGCGAAAAAGCGGTCATGATCGAGCCGCGGCACGACGGCGCGCAGAAGCGCATGCGCCTGTTCCAGCGGCCGCGAGCTCTTCAACGGACGATGAAATTCGATCCCCTCCGCCGCTGCCAACCATTCGATGGCGAGAATGTTGCCGGTATTCGCGTTCATTGCCGTCAGCCGCCGCGCAGCAAAGGTTGCCATCGAGACGTGATCTTCCTGATTGGCCGACGTTGGAAGCGAATCCACGGAAGCCGGATGAGCGAGCGATTTGTTCTCCGAGGCAAGCGAGGCCGCGGTGACATGCGCGATCATGAAACCGGAATTCACGCCACTTTGCGCGATGAGGAATGGCGGCAGTCCGCTCAGCGACGAATCGATCAGCAGCGCAATGCGCCGCTCGGAAAGTGCGCCGATCTCCGCGATGGCCAGCGCCAGCGTATCCGCTGCGAGAGCAACGGGCTCGGCATGAAAATTGCCGCCGGAGAGAATTTCGCCGTCTTCGAACACCAGAGGATTGTCGGTGACGGCATTGGCTTCGCGGACGAGCACCTGGGCGACGTGCTGAATCATGTCGAGGCAGGCGCCAAGCACCTGCGGCTGACAACGAATGGAATAGGGATCCTGCACGCGGTCGCACGCCAGATGCGATTTCCGGATTTCGCTTCCGGCCATCAGGTTGCGCAAAGCCGCTGCGACCGTAATCTGGCCGGGCTGGCCGCGCACGTCATGGATTCTTGAATCGAACGGCACGTCGCTGCCTTTGACGGCATCGGTGGAAAGCGCGCCGCAGACCAGCGCGCTGCCCAGATTGGTTTCCGCAGCGAAGAGATTGACGAGCGCCAGCGCGGTGGAAACCTGCGTCCCATTGAGGAGCGCGAGCCCTTCCTTTGCCTCAAGCTCGATGGGTGCGAGGCCTGCGTGAGCCAGCGCTTCCGCTGCCGGCAGGCTCCTGCCGCCGAGACGCGCGCGTCCTTCGCCGATCAGCACGGCAGAAAGATGCGCCAGCGGCGCCAGATCGCCGCACGCGCCGACGGAGCCCTGCCCCGGAATTTCCGGTAGCAGATTTTTTTTCAACAAGTCGAGCAGCCGCTCTACCACCAGCGGCCGCACACCGGAGCAGCCGCGCGCCAGTCCGGCAATCTTCAGAGCGAGGATTAGCCGCACCACTGCATCCGGCAGCAGGTCGCCGACGCCTGTCGCGTGCGACAGCACCAGGTTCCGCTGCAGCAGCTTCAACTGATCGTCCGCAATGCGGGTTTGCGCCAGGCGCCCGAACCCGGTGTTCACGCCGTAGATCGCTCGCCCCGATGCCAGCGCACTCTCGACAATACCGCGCGAGCGCTCGATACCGGACCATGCATCGAATGAGAGCGTCACCGGGGCGCCCAGCGCGACAGCGTGCCAGGCGGCCAGCGAAGTCTCACCCGGCAGGATCGTCACGTCGCTCATTTCAGCCAAATGGAACCGCGCAGGTGTTTTCCCCGGTAGGAGGAACGGTCGCAAGTGGCCGGGCGCAATATGCCGAACCCATGAAAGGCGAGGTCCTTCCTTGCAAAGATCAAGCTGACGGCTGGCGGCTTCGGTGCTTGCTTTTGCCAGGCCTGAAACCTAATTTCCCGGCCCTTCAAACGGGCAGTCGTAGCTCAGCTGGTTAGAGCGCCGGATTGTGGATCCGGAGGTCGGTGGTTCGACCCCACCCGACTGTACCACTCCAATTTCGACGAACCCCAAGCCTTCGAGATCAACGCAAAAACCGCCGCACTGCGCCGCAATTTTGCGCGCCGGGCATT
>JBJMVL010000011.1:0-23102 GCA_045810735.1 Alphaproteobacteria bacterium | reverse complement strand
GGCTCGAACGGCATTCGGAACCAACAATTGAGCACTTTTCCCTGGTGGCGGGGCGCCACGATCTATCAAATTTATATCCGCAGCTTCTGCGACTCGAACGGCGATGGCTACGGCGACCTGCCGGGCTTGGTCTCCAAGCTCGCTTACATCCGCGCGCTTGGGGTCGACGCCATCTGGCTCTCGCCGATGCATCCTTCGCCCAACCGCGACTGGGGTTACGATGTCTCCGATTACGACGGCATCCATTCCGATTACGGCACCCAGGCCGATTTCGACCGGCTGCTGACGGAAGCCCATGCGCGCGGCCTGAAGGTGATGACCGACGAGGTGCTGGCGCACACGTCGGATGAGCATCCCTGGTTCGTGGACAGCCTCGGGCGCGGTGAGAAGTCGGACCGGTATGTGTGGGCGCCGCCGAAAGTCGATGGCACGGCGCCAAACAACTGGCTGTCGGCGTTCGGCGGACCGGCGTGGTCCTACCAGCCAGCGCGGCGCGAGCACTACCATCACAAGTTCCTGCGCCAGCAGCCGAAGCTGAACTGGCGCAACGCGGACGCGAAAGCGGCGGCGCTCGCGGTGCTCGAGCACTGGCTCGGGCGCGGCGTGGACGGTTTCCGCCTCGATGTGGCGAATGCCTATCTGCACGATCCGTCGCTGGCCGATAATCCCGCCGTGCGGATGGCAGAACGCACCGACTTCACCTGGGCGCATGCGCCCTATCTCCAGCTGCACCAGCACGACAGCAACCTGCCGGAGAACCTTTCCGTGCTGGATGAAATCCGCCGCACGGTCGAGCGCTTTCCAGACCGCTTCGTGATGGGCGAGTTCTCGGAAGACCCGGCGCGGGCCGGCGCCTTCGCAGCGCCGGAGGAGGGGCTGCATTCCGGCTATAGCTTCCCGCTGCTGCACGCGACCAAACTCAGCCCTGGGTTCGTGCATATACATTACAATTTGCTGGCGCGCTTCCCCACGCACTGGCCATCGGTCGCCTTCTCCAATCACGACGTGATGCGCACGGTCTCCCGCTTTGGCGGCGCCGATCCCCCGCCGGAACTGGCGAAGCTGCTGCTGGCGTTGCTGCTGTCGATCAAGGGAACGGTGCTGCTGTACCAGGGCGAGGAACTCGGCTTGCCGGAGGCGGACATCCGGCGCGACCAGATTCGCGACCCGGTCGGCGATCTCTACTGGCCTTACACAGGCGGGCGCGATGGTTGCCGCACGCCGATGCCGTGGGAAGCCGGCGCGCGGAATTTTGGTTTCACCACCGGCTCACCCTGGCTGCCGGTTTCGGCGAAGCATCAGGATCTCGCCGTATCGGAGCAGGTGCGCAGCGGACATTCCGCGTTGAATTTCACGCGTCACTTTCTGGCGTTCCGGCAGAAGAATCCGGCGCTGCGCTGGGGCGAAATTGCGTTCCTCGATGCGTCGCCGCCGGTGCTGGGTTTTACCCGGAATTACGGCGCGAATGAGCTGATATGTTTGTTCAATATGGGGCTAGAACCGGCTGAATTCACTGGTGAAATCATGACGCGGACGAAGGCCTTGCCGATCGGCTGCGGCATGTGTTCCGTGGCCGGGGACCGGGCACGGCTGGCGCCTTATGCGGCCTGGTTCGGCTCCTGCTCGAAGGCATCGAGCACCGCCTCGATGGGCAGCAGCACGCAGCAGTGACGGTTGCGGTGAGTCACCGCGCCCTGGAACGCGACGTAAGAGTCAAAAGGCGAAGGCGGGGACTCGGCGTTGCTTACCAGCATCGCGGCGACAGCATTTGCCAGCGCTTCGATATCCGCGAGCGCCGCACCTTTAAGTCGTTCGCCGAGGATGGAGGCGGAAGCCTGGGTCAGCACGCAGGCTTTCGTCTCATGCGCAAAAGTGGCGACGCGGCCAGCGTCATCGACCGTGAGGCCGATGCTGATCCTGTCGCCGCAGGTCGGATTGTGTGCGTGGCCGATTAGGTCGGGTTGGGGCAGGCGGCCGGCGCCATGTGCATCCGCGGCCAGTCGTAAAATCTCTTTGCGATATAGCGGATCGCTCACTGATGGGCCTTGAGATAGGCGGCGAGGTCTTCGGGCGTATCGATGTCGATCAGCGGCGCGTCGCTGCCGGCTTCTACCTCGCACACCAGTTCGGGATACGTGCCGATCAGACCGCGCGCACCGACATCACCCTCGATGGACTCGATCTCCTCGAAGAAGCGGCGCGCCAACAGCACCGGATTGCCACGCTTTCCGTTGTGGGTGGCGACGCAGATAACACGGTCTTCATCGGGATCGAAGGCCACGATCAGCCGGTTGATCAGCTGAGGCGTGGTAGCCGGCATATCCCCAAGCACGATTACTGCGCCATCGCAATTCTCCGGAAGTTGCCTCAAGCCAAGCTTCAGGGACGTGCTCAAACCATATGAGAAGCTTGGATTATCGGCGAACGCTACGGCACAACCCGCCAGCGCCAGGCGCACTGCCTTGGCGTCCTTACCGGTGACGACAACAACAGGCGATGCTTCGCTTTCGAGCACTGCCTCGACCGCGCGCCGGACCAGCGGTTTGCCGTTCAGAGGCACAAGTAATTTGTTGTCGGCCATCCGCGACGACGTACCCGCGGCTAGCACAACAGCGCCGATCTTCCGCGCGACCGATGAAGTAGCGCCTTCCCGTGGCTGCGGCCGCGCCGGAATCTCCTTCAGTAGGCCTCCGATGCCCATCCTCGCGATATCTGCGGAAGTCACCGGAAGGTCAGCGGCCAGCCGCCAGAGAACGAAGTCGAAGCCGTTGACCTTGGGTGAGCGCGCGCATCCCGGCAGACCGACTACGTCTGCCTGTCCAAGCCTGCCGAGCAGCAGCAGGTTGCCCGGGTCGACCGGCATGCCAAACCGCTCAAGTGTGCCACCACTCCTCTCGATAGCGGCGGGAATGACGTCGCGGCGATCGGTGATCGCGCTTGCACCAAACACAAGTATAAGATCCGCGGCCGTGGCCGCTTCCGAGAGAGCAACGCTCAAAGCTTCGATCGTGTGAGCAACCGTGCGCTCAAATACGATCTCCGAGCCGATATTTTTCACCCGTTGCGCAATGGTCGCGCGCGTTTTGTCGAGCGACGCCGGGCTGCTTGATTCCATCTCTGTGAGAATCAGCGCCGCGCTGCGTCGGCGAAACGGTGCCAGCACGATTGCGGGCTCACAGAGAAGGTTTTCAGCGCGCATCACGGCCGTACGCGGCGCCGCGAACGGAATGATCTTCACCGTCGCTATCATCTGACCGGCATGTACCCGCGAAAACGGTGCGACCGTCGCGACGGTGATGGATTCATCGATCGAATTGAGCTTCTCGATGCGATTTGCGGCGACCGCTGCCAGACCGTCAGCCAATGCGTGCAGATTGGCGCGTCCGGTGAATGCGCGTCCGACGCGGACCTGCTTCCCGCCCAGCTGCGCGGCAATGGCTGCGGCCGCTTCGTCCTCGTGGACATCGCCATGTTCCAAACGGGCAATCGTGATTTCGGCAATTCCCGCGCTGAGCAATGCACCAATGTCTTCGGCGGTGAGCACACGGCCTTTCTTGAGCATCTGCCTGCCGGCACGAACGGAATGGGCGAGAATACCGCCCTCCGCAACCGCGACGAGAATTGATCCGAACTTCATGGCACGAGAGATTACGCGGGCGCTGTCTCGCGCGGCAAACACAGGATCGCGCGCAAGCCCCGCTCCTGGCCATTCTCCAGCCGGACGGTGCCGCCGTGGCCTTGGGCGATCGCTTTCACAAGCGTGAGCCCAAGTCCCGAGCCGCCGGTCTCAGTGCTGCGTGAGGCCTCCAGCCGCACGAAAGGTTCGAACACGCGATCGCGGTCCGCGTCCGCGATACCCGGACCTTCATCCTCCACAACGACCTCATATTTCTCTGGAAAGGCGTCGAGGTGCACGTCTGCCCGGCCCCCATAGGCGATCGCGTTCTCGATAAGATTGCGGATCGCGCGGCGGATTTCATTGGGGCGGCAGCACAGCGGTGCCGCCGCGTGCGCCTGCCAGGCGACCGGCTTGTCCATCTCTTCGAGATCGGCGCAAAGACTTTCGGCGAGGGCCGCGATATCGATTTTGCGCAACTGCTCCCATCCGACACCCTTCGCGGCCGATAACACGGCCTCGGTCAGCTCCTGCAGCTCCTCCAGATTCTTTGTCAGCTGCTCGCGGATATCTGGGTCTTCGACGAATTCCGTGTTGATACGCATCGCCGTGATGGGTGTTCTGAGATCGTGCCCGACGGCAGAGAGCAGCTGGCGCTGGCTCTCCAACGTGCGCGTCACCTGATCGGTCATGGCGTTAAACGCCACGGCAGCGCGCCGAACGTCTCCCGGCCCTTTTTCCGGCACGCGGGGGGCGGCACCTCCGCGGCCCACGACGGCCGCAGCCGATGCGAGTTTCGAAAGCGGCCGTGCGACCCGCCGCGCCACCAGTCCAGCAGCCAGCGACGTCAGCAAGATTGCGACAGCTGTGGCGACCAGCGACTGCACCGGCCAAGGCGGGGGCGGAGGCCGATAATATATCGTCGTCACTTGGGTGCCCCGCACCAGCGGAATAATAATCTGGGAAACCGCCTTCGTATTTTCGCGCCGCTTGAAGTCGGCCGGCGTCGGGCTGCGAAACTCGACAAGAACACTGCGGTGAGTCTTGGCTTTCGGCAGCAAGGTTTCGATCCGGTGCGCCAGTGCGCGCTCCTGCGCGTTCATGTCTCCCGTCGGGGCCGTTCCATGGCGGATTTGAAAATCCCAGGGCCCGGAGCTGAGGGCGTGCGCGGCCGCTGCGCGCTGCTTTGCCGGGATCGAGGCCAGCAGCGTGGAAGCCGAGATCGCGCGATCGATCAGCCGGTCGGTAACCGCGCTCTCAGTCAGCTGCTGCTGGCCCCTCTCGAACCAGAACGCCACCGCGATGTTTGAGACAAGAAGTGCAGCCGCCGTCACGAGGATGAGCTGCGCAGCCAGCGTTTGAGGCCACAGGCGGAAGGTCATTCGAAATGCGGATCTGCGGCGAACATATATCCGCCGCCCCACACCGTCTTAATATAGCGGGGATTCTTCGGATCAGGCTCGAGCTTGCGGCGAAGGCGGCTCACATGGTTGTCGATGCTGCGGTCGAACAGCTCGGCATCGCGCCCCTTGGTGAGGTCGAGCAGCTGGTTGCGCGTGAGTGAAATCTTCGGGCGTTCGATCAGCGCGCGGAGCAGGCTGAACTCGCCGCTGGAGAGTGCCGTTGCGACGCCGTCCTTGCCGATCAACTCGCGCTGGCCGGTATCCAGCAGCCAGTCACCGAACCGGATGCGTTCGGCGTCGGGCGGCTTCTGGCGCGGCGGCAACGCCTGGGTGCGCCGCAGGACGGCGGCAATACGGGCGATCAGCTCGCGCGGGCTGAAAGGCTTGGCGATGTAATCATCGGCGCCCATTTCCAAGCCGATGATCCGATCCACTTCTTCGCCGCGCGCCGTCAGCAGGATGACCGGAATTTGCGAGGTCTCCCGGATCGAACGGCACAGGCTCAGGCCGTCCTCCCCCGGCATCATAATATCGAGCACGGCCAGGTCGATGCCGGAGTTGCGCAGGGCCTTTCGGGCGGCCAACGCATCAGGCGCCGTCGTGGTGCGGTAGCCGTGCTCGCGCAGATACCTGGCCAGCGGCTCGCGGATATCTCGCGCGTCCTCTACGATCAGAATATGTGGCTTTGAGTCTTCCCGGACCATACGCGTCATCCGCCCCACATACGATGCGGCGTCCCTCGGCGCGTGGCAATCGGCAATCTTCGCAAATCGTCGCGCCGACGCCGGCTTCGGCATTCCTGCGACCTTTATCGCAGCATTGGACAAAAGTTCGCGACACTCGCAGAGTTAGCTAGAGTGGTCCGAAGAACCGCAGTGGGGGAAATCCGATGAAAACGTCTGTTCAGTATGGCTTGATTGCGGGTGCAGTCATCGTGGCCGGCGTCGGGGTTACAGGCGCGGCGATGCAACAGTCCTCCGCGCCATACCCGGCGCAGCATCCGGCGGCACCAAACGCTCATTCTCCGGCACCGCATAGCCACGGCCGGGGCGGCCAGCGGTTCCTGTCAGAATACGACCTCAACCATGATGCCAAGGTCACACGGGACGAGTTCAACAAGGCCACAGCACAGCGCTTTGCTGAGGCAACGGGCGGCGGCAAGCTGATGAACGAGCAGCAATTCGAATCCTATCGCACACGTGGTCTGCACCAGCACGCCGACCAGACGTTTCGCCGTGCCGACTGGAACGGCGACGGCAAGCTCAGCTTCGACGAGTTCGCCAATCCCATTCGCGCCAGCTTCGAGCGCGCCGACAAACAATCCGCTGGCGTCATTTACTGCAGGGCGCAGGGGGCAAATTCAGCCGGCTCAGGTCAGGCGCACCACGGTCGCCGCGGCTCGCGCGGCGCAGGCAACTTCTGCTCGCGGGACGATCTGAACCACGACGGCAGGTCACGCGCGCCGAGCTCGATCAGGGCTTGCACCAGCAGTTCGCGGCCGCAGCCAAAGGCAATGCGCTAAACAAGGAGCAGTTCCTGGGGATGCAGCATAGCCGCGCGGAATTCGCCAGCAGCCGATCCTTCCAGCGGCTCGACAGCAATCACGACGGCAAGTTGACCCTTCAGGAGTTTTCCGCATCCCAGGCAAAGACGTTCGCGCGAATGGACAAGAACGGAGACGGTGTCATCACGCGCGATGAACTGACGTCGCGGCGGAGCTATGCCAACCGGTCCAGCAGCCGGACCTAAGCAAATCAAGTATTCGAGGTGGCCGCGCCCAACCGCAGCCGCGTGGTCATTTCGGCGAGAATGGCGATGGCGATTTCGGCGGGAGAGCGCGCGCCGATGGCAAGCCCAACCGGTCCGTGAATGCGGTCGAGTTCGGCGTGGGAAAGATTCTGCTGCATCAGGCGTAGGCGGCGCGCGGCGTGTGTTTTCTTCGAGCCCAGCGCACCGATGTAGAAGCAGTCAGACTTTAGTGCGGCCGTCAGGGCTGGATCGTCGATCTTGGGATCGTGCGACAGCGCGACGAGCGCGCTGCGCGGCGTCAGCGGCGCTTTTGTTAGCGCGTCGTCCGGCCAGTCGTGGGAAATCTTGAGGCCGGGAAAGCGCTCCGCTGTTGCGAAGGCACCGCGTGGATCGATCATCCGCACGTGGTATCCGGCAAGCGCCGCCATCGCCGACAGTGGCTGGGCGATATGGACGGCGCCGACAATCGCCAGATCGAGCGGCGGATTGTAGACGGTCAGAAACCACGTCTGGCCGGCAACATCGACGCTCACGCTTTGGTCCGCGCGTGCGGCACGCGTCGCTTCTGCGGCCAGCATGGAAGAGTCGTCCGGCACGCAGATCATTTGCTCGTCACCGTTATCGAGCGCCACCGCACGGACCACGGCACGGCCGTTGCGCCGTGCGTGGTTCAGCCCCCGCAGCACGTCGCGCTTCATGCCGAGACCGGCTCGACCAGAATTTCGATGCGGCCGCCGCAGGCGAGCCCAACGGCCCACGCTTGCTCGTTGCTGACGCCGAATTCCAATTTGCGGACGCTGCCCTCGCGCATCACAATCCGCGCTTCCGCGATCACGGCGCTCTCGACGCAGCCGCCCGAGACCGAACCGGTGAAAGCGCCGTCGTCGCGCACGGCAATCTGGCTTCCGGCAGGGCGTGGCGCCGAGCCCCACGTCTTCACCACGGTTGCGATTGCGACCTTGTGTCCATCATTGAGCCATCGCTCTGCGGCTTCGAGAACATCGGCGGGCTCAGCCGGGGCGCTCATGGCCGGCGTGCGAGCGCCGCAGCAACGGCGCGTCGCGCCATCACCGGCACGAGATGTGCGCGGTATTCCGCCGAGCCGTGTATGTCGGAGTTCAATCCGTCCGGTGATATTGAAATGGCGGCCAGCGCTTGGGGGCGGAAATCCTTTGCAAGCGCCGTTTCCATTTCCTGCGCGCGGAACACGCAAGGCGCCGCACCGGTCACAGCGACGCGGATGTTCTTGCCGAACTCGGCAATGAACACAGCCACCATGGCGTAGCGGGACGCCGGATTGGCGAATTTGGCGTATGCCGCACGACGTGGAATGGGAAAACGGATCTCGGTGATGATCTCGCCTTCCTCGAGAGCGGTCGAGAACATGCCGGTGAAGAAGTCATCCGCCGCAATCGCACCCTGTGTGGTCTGGACGGTGCCGCCGAGCCCCAATACTGCGGCCGGGTAGTCCGCCGCCGGATCGTTGTTGGCGATCGAGCCGCCGATGGTGCCCATGTAACGGACCGCGGGATCGCCGATTTCCTCAACCAGATCCGCCAAAGCGGGGATCCGCGCGCGCACAATATCCGACGTCATGACATCGAAGTGTGTCGTTGCGGCGCCGATGGCGATCTGCTCGCCGCTTTCGCGCACGAACGAGAGCTCTGCCAACCCCGAGATGTCGATCAGCGCTGCGGGATTGGCCAGGCGCAGCTTCATCGCTGGGATCAGCGTGTGGCCACCTGCGAGCAACTTGGCGTCGGGCTCGCGCGCCAACATCGCCTGCGCGTCGGCCAAAGATTTCGCACGATGATAGGTGAACGGATACGGAATCACGCGCCCGGCTCCGCCATCTGTTTCGCTGCCGCTTCAATGGCGCTGACGATGTTTTGGTATCCGGTGCAGCGGCAAAGATTGCCTTCCAGTTCTTCGCGAATGGTGGTGCGGTCGAGTTGCGGCTTGCGGCGGATCATATCCACGGCCGTCATGATCATGCCCGGCGTGCAGAATCCGCATTGCAATCCGTGGTGCTCGCGAAACGCTTCCTGCACCGGGTGCAGCGCGTCCGCTTTCCCCAGCCCCTCAATGGTCACGATCTCTGCTCCGTCAGCCTGCGCCGCAAACATCGTGCAAGATTTCACCGCGCGTCCGTTCAGCAGCACGACGCAGGCGCCGCACTGACTGGTGTCGCAGCCGATATGGGTGCCGGTAAGGCGGAGCGTGTCGCGAAGGAAATAGACGAGCAGGGTGCGATCCTCGATTTCTGCCCGATGCACCTTGCCGTTTACCGTGATGCTGACAGAAACCAACGCACAACCCCCGGCAGTTAAAGAACGAGGCCGAACAGAACGAGCAATATCACGATAATGGCGATCAGTGAGACCACCCAGATTTCTGGCGCCAGCCCTTCGCGCCGCACGACTTCTGCCGATGGGTCCGGAAGAACCTGCGGCGGGACCACCAGCAAGGTCTCAGGCTGTTCGGTTGGCACCGTTTGCATCGTCGTGACTTCGCGGCGGAAGCGTCCGAAAAAATCGTCGGCAATCTGGCGGACAGCGCCGTCCAGCAGGCGTTGCCCGACCTGCGCCAGCTTGCCGCCGACCGTCGCTTTCGCGGTGTAGGTGAGCGCCGTGCCGGCCTCGTCGGGAGACAGGATCACTTCGGCTTCACCTTTGGCGAAGCCCGCAACGCCCCCCTGTCCTTCGCCCTTGATCACGCAGCGGTTGGGTGGGTCCAGTTCGCTCAACTGCACCTTGCCTTTAAAGGTCGCGCTGACGGGCCCGATTTTCAGCTTGGCGGCGCCTCTGAATGTGCTCGGGTCGGTTTTTTCCAGCCGCTCGCAACCGGGGACACAGGTGCGCAGCACATCCGGATCGTTAAGCGCATTCCACACAGCCTCCTGCGGCGCGGGAATGACATAGCGGCCAGTGAACTGCATCGGGCACTCCGGGACACCCAGATCGCGGGGCTTAATTGGTCATGTCGCGCGCTACAATGACGCCCGCGACCCAATTCGCCCCTTCCCCCGCAAGTAACATTTGTGTAAAATGGTCGCATAATACGGTTCACAATAATGGTGGGGGCTTGGTGAGCGCCGACGGGGGGACGATGGCCGCACTTGGTGCGAGCCAGCCCGGGCTCGAAATCACGGGCTTGGTGAAGTGGTTTGATTCAACCAAGGGCTATGGATTCATAAAGCCGTCGAGCGGCGCGCCCGGGGACATTCTTCTGCACCAGACCTGCGTCCGCCAGTCGGGATTCAAGGCGGCGTACGAAGGCGCGCGCGTCGTCTGCGAAGCGGTGCAGGGCCCGAAGGGGCTGCAGGCCCGGCGTCTTCTCTTGCTGGATAATTCGACAGGAACGCCACCGGGGAATTCCAGATACCTGCGCGAGGGAGCCGAACCCACGGGCCCGGCTTTTGAGGCGACGGTTAAATGGTTCAACCGGGGCAAGGGATATGGGTTCGCATCACGCGGGCCTAACACGCCGGATGTCTTCATTCATATGGAAACGCTGCGCCACCACGGCATCCGGGAATTACGGCAAGGGCAGCGCGTGCGAATTCGCGCCGGCGACGGCCCCAAGGGGCAACTCGCCGCCGAGGTCACGATCCTCGAAACCTAGCCGTCCCCTCCCGTCCGGACGGAGCTTGAATGCGCTCCCGCGTTTGCTATTGGTCGGTTGGCAATCTCGTGAGCGTGCAACATGCGCCTGCTCGGACTTCTTGTCGGGCTTTTCACCGCAGCCGTAGGGATGGGCGCGGCTGCTGCACTCCCTCACTCTACCCTCGTCGTGGATACTCCCCGCGGTCCTGTCCGGCTAATGGTGGAACTGGCACGTGATGAGGCTTCGCGCATGCGCGGCTTGATGTATCGGACGCATCTCGATGCGAATGCCGGCATGCTGTTCGATTTTCAGAACGACGATATTCGCACTTTCTGGATGAAGAACACGATGGTGCCGCTGGATATGCTCTTCATCCGCGCCGACGGCACGATTTCATCGATCGCGGCGAACGCCACGCCGATGTCCGAAAAGGTGATCTCGTCGCAAGAGCGCGTCCGGGCGGTGCTTGAGATCAATGGCGGGCGCGCCGCCGCCTTGGACATTCGTCCGGGGGAAATCGTGCATAACCCGGTGTTCGCAAACAAGTCTGCCGCGCAGTAACTGGTCTCAAGCGTTTCCGCATGGCGCTAGCGCTATGTCTGTGACAGTTTCGAAGAACAGCAGCTCAGGACAACACATGGCGCGGTGGGTGTATTCGTTTGGCAACGGCGTAGCCGATGGTAAAGCCGGCATGCGGGCGCTGCTTGGTGGCAAAGGCGCCAATCTCGCGGAAATGAGCAGCCTGGGCTTGCCGGTGCCGCCGGGGTTCACCATCACGACTGAGGTTTGCACTCACTATTATCAGCACAAGCAGCAGTATCCCGAGGACCTCAAGTCCGCCGTCAATACCGCTGTCGCGGAGATCGGCCGATTGATGGGGACGCGCTTCGGCGATCCCTCCAATCCGCTTCTCGTCTCGGTGCGTTCCGGTGCGCGTGCTTCCATGCCCGGCATGATGGATACGGTGCTGAATCTCGGGTTGAACACAGAAACCGTCGAAGGGCTGGCGGCGCTCACCGGGGATGCGCGCTTCGCCTACGACTCCTGCCGCCGATTTGTGCAGATGTACGCCAATGTGGTTCTCGGCCTGGAACACGGCACCTTCGAGGAAATACTGGAGACGGAGAAAGAAACGAAAGGTGTTGAGCTCGACACGGAACTCGATGCCGGCGATCTCAAGCGGGTCGCGATGCTGTTCCGGCAGCGAGTGGAGAAGGACACAGGAAAACCGTTCCCCGAAGATGTGAACGAGCAGCTGTGGGGCGCAATCGGTGCGGTATTCGGCTCGTGGCAATCACCGCGGGCAAAGACGTACCGCAAGCTTCACAACATTCCCGACGACTGGGGCACGGCCGTCAATGTGCAGGCGATGGTATTTGGAAATCGCGGCGACACGAGCGCAACCGGCGTTGCATTCACCCGCGATCCGTCGACCGGCGAGAAGATCCTTTACGGCGAGTTTCTGCTCAATGCCCAGGGCGAAGACGTCGTTGCCGGTATTCGCACACCGCAGCCGGTCTCAAAACTGGTCCGCGAGCGGCAGAACGGCCGGCGGCTCTCCATGGAAGAGGCGCTTCCGACCGCATATGCAGAATTGGAAGCGATCTGCGACAGGCTCGAGGCGCATTACCGCGACATGCAGGATGTCGAATTCACGATTCAGGATGGCCGTCTGTTCATGCTGCAGACACGCTCTGGCAAGCGCACCGCAGAAGCTGCGCTGAAGATCGCCGTGGACATGGTCCAGGAGGGGCTGATTGATCGGAATATGGCGATCGGGCGGGTGGATCCCAATTCACTCGACCAGCTCCTGCATCCGACGCTCGACCCAAACGCGGCCAAGGAGTTGATTGCCACCGGACTTGCCGCGTCGCCGGGAGCCGCCACGGGCGAAGCTGTGTTCACTGCCGACGAAGCGGAGAAGCTCGCGCGCGATGGTAACGCTGTCATTTTGGTGAGAGCGGAAACCAGCCCCGAGGACATCCACGGCATGCACGCTGCGAAAGGAATCCTCACTGCGCGGGGAGGCATGACCAGTCATGCGGCCGTTGTTGCCCGCGGCATGGGACGGCCTTGTGTGTCTGGCGCCGGTGCCCTGAAAATCGATGCCGCACAGGGAGTGATGACGACTGGCTCGGTGACCATCCGCCGGGGCGAAATCATTACCATCGACGGGAGCACCGGAGAAATTTTCAAAGGTGCGGTGCCCATGCGGCAGCCAGAACTGACTGGCGACTTCGGAACACTGATGGGCTGGGCCGACTCCATCCGGGCGCTCAAGGTGCGCACCAACGCCGATACGCCAACAGATGCGACAACGGCGCGGCGCTTCGGCGCCGAAGGCATCGGTCTCTGCCGCACCGAGCACATGTACTTCGATGCCGACCGCATCGTGGCGGTGCGTCAGATGATTTTGGCGGATGATGTGGAACAGCGCAGAGCGGCGCTGGCCAGGCTGTTGCCCATGCAGCGAAGCGATTTCGTAGAAATCTTCCGCGCCATGCAGGGGCTGCCCGTCACCATCCGGCTGCTCGATCCGCCGCTGCACGAGTTCCTGCCGCAGCAAGAGGACGAGATCGCGGATGTGGCACGTGCGGCGGGGACCAGCCCGGCCAAACTGCGGGCCCGGGCCATCGCCTTGCATGAAACTAACCCGATGCTCGGCCATCGCGGCTGCCGTCTCGGTATCACCTATCCGGAAATCTACGAGATGCAGGCGCGCGCCATTTTCGAAGCCGCGCTGGAGGTGGAAAAGGGCGGAACGGCGCCGGTGAAGCTCGAGATCATGATCCCGCTCGTCGGCTTCAGAAGCGAGCTCGATTTCCTGAACGCCCGCATCGAAGGCGTGGCGCGCGCCATCCGTGAGGAATACGGACGATGCCCGACTTATATGATCGGCACGATGATCGAGCTACCGTCCGCGGCGCTCCGGGCGGGCGAGATCGCCGGGACGGCGGAGTTCTTTTCCTTTGGCACGAATGATCTTACCCAGACGACGCTGGGCCTGAGCCGTGACGACGCCGGGACATTCCTCACGGAATATCTGGCGAAGAACCTGATCGCGCGCGATCCCTTTGTGTCGATCGATACCGAGGCTGTCGGCGAATTGGTGCGGATCGCTGTCGAGCGGGGAAGAGCGCGCCGAAGCGACCTCAAGCTGGGCATCTGCGGCGAGCACGGCGGCGATCCCGACTCCATCCGCTTTTGTCATCAGGCGGGGTTGGACTATGTATCCTGCTCGCCGTTCCGGGTGCCGGTGGCCAGATTGGCCGCGGCGCAAGCTGCCCTCTCCAGCCCTCGCGACTCCGATTAGCCCTTTCGGTTAAGCCTGTTTTGGTCGGATTTCTGCGGGTAAAAGGCCAGAAGGATGATTGTAAGTCCCGGTTCTGACTTGTGAATCTGTCGTGACGGCTCCGTCAGGTTCCGCTCAATATTCATTTGACGGGTTGGATGTAGGTTGGCAGCCTTGGGGTGCTGTCGGGGAGGGCGGCCGTTCGGACCAACGATTTTGAAACCGCCAATATCCGAAGAGAGTGTAAGCCCTCATGAACTACAGACTGAGAGACGCGTTCCGTCGCGCCGATTGCAGCCTCGCAGGCGCAGTTTTCCTAAGCCTCGCAACGGCGGCCGCAATGGCTGCGTACACCCCGACCACAGTTTCCAACGCGCCCCCCGAGCCGAAGTTCCGGCCCGCCATTCTCGAATCCGTGAGCGTCGCGGAAGCCAACACGGCGACGCTGGCGCCGACCTCGACGGATATCGCAGTGCTTGGCGCGCCCGACGTGGCGCCGGCCCCGCGTCCGGTGCCGTCTATCTTCAGCCGCATGAAGATTGGGGTCGCCTTGCAGAGCTTTGCGGGCGAAGCAGGATGTCTCGCCGAGGCGCTGTACTACGAAGCCCGCGGTCAGGGCCTGGATGGCCAGAAGGCGATCGCCGAGGTCGTCGTCCGAAGGACCCATCAAGGCAATTATCCGCATTCGATTTGCGGCGTCGTCCATCAGGGCAATGGTTCGGCGTGCCAATTTTCCTTCGTTTGCGACGGCACGATGAACCGGCCCAAGGCCATGGGCGAATGGAACCATGCGATCCAGCTGGCCACCCAGATCATCACCGGCGCCATGCCGCTGACCGACATCACCCAAGGCGCCATTTCCTTCCATGCCGCGCGCATCGCGGCGAACTGGCCGGGCATGGTGCGCACCGCCATTATCGGGAATAACGTGTTCTACCGCCGCGTCGGCCGCGGCTCCGTCCAGACGCCGAGTTCACCTTCGCTTCAGGCGCAGCTGTTGGCGGTGCCGGAAGCGCAGCCCGCGACCGCTCAGCAACTGCAGCCGTTGGCCGTCTCGCAACCGCAGCCTTCAGTGCCGCAACAAGTGCAACCTGCGGTATCGCAACAGCTCCAGGCAGCGGCGCCACAGCCTTTGCAGGCCGCTGTACCGCAACAGGCGCAGCTGTTGCCGCCAGCCTCAGAGGTCAAGGCCAACGTCCAGGCTGGGAGCGGAGTGGGTGATGGCGCCCGAGGAGATGTAATCAACGCCGGTCTCGGCAATGGCGCGAACGCTGCGGTGAGTCACCCCGCCGGAAGCCTCCAGCAGGGCGCGGCCGTTGGTCAGGGCGACAGCACGGCGCAGGTCATCCAGGCCCATGTTGTCCAGCAGGATGGTGTTAGCGCCAAGTGACAGCGCTTCCTCAAGCTGCTGTAGCGTATCCACCTCGATTTCGATCTTCGTCATGTGTGCCATGCCGGCGCGGGCACGGCGCAGCGCTTCCGCGATAGAGCCGGCGGCCGCGATGTGGTTGTCCTTGATCAGCACGGCATCATCGAGCCCGAGGCGGTGATTGAAGCCGCCGCCACAGCGCACGGCATATTTCTCCAGCAGCCGCAGGCCAGGCGTGGTTTTGCGGGTGTCGACGATCTTCGCCTTTGTGCCCGTCACGGCGTCCACAAGGGCGCGCGTGGCGGTGGCAATGCCCGACAGATGACCGAGGAAATTCAGCGCCGTGCGTTCTGCGGTGAGGACGGCGCGAGCCGGCCCTTCGACGGTCGCCAGTACGCTCCCGTCGCCGGACTGTGATCCGTCGGGCAGTTCACAGACGAAAGCGACGGATTCATCCACGAGGCGGAAGGCGCATTCGGCGGCGATCAGTCCGGCAATGGTGCCGGGCTTTCGCGCCACCAGCCGGGCGGTGATTTTCTTGTCGGCGGGAATGACGAGTTCGCTGGTGATGTCGCCGGTATGGCCGAGATCTTCCTGCAGCGCGCGGCGGACAATGGGCTCAACCAGCATCGCCTGCGGCGGCCGGGTGAAGGGCAGGGCCAGAGTCATGAGTTGGCGCGAATGCGGCCGTGCAAGCCAGCGTCAGCCGCCAATTTGTCCGCATCCGTCAAGGTCAGTAGGGTGCGGGTGAAGGATTTGTCCGCCTGCGGATAATCGCTGCGGAAGTGGGCGCCGCGGCTTTCGCGCCGCGCCAATGCTGCGACGCCGACCAGCCTGGCGGCGGCGGTGATGTTGAGCAGCGACGGCTCGCCGTTGGCGGCCCGCTCCACAGCGCCGATATGCGCCAGTGCGGTGCGGATGCCGGTCTCGTCCCGCTCAAGCCCCAGATGACGGGTCATGGTGGCGCGCAATTGCTTCGGCGGCGGCGCGGTCGTGAGATGAAGCGGAGCAGGAAGCGATCCGGCGGAACGGCGAGCGGCAATGCGGCCGCCCACGTCGTCGGCGGCGCGGGCGCCGAACACCAGCGCCTCCAGCAGCGAGTTGGAGGCTAGCCGGTTGGCGCCGTGCAGGCCGGTCGAGGTGCACTCGCCGACTGCCCACAGCCCTTCGAGCGACGAGCGGCCGTTCGCGTCCGTCGCGATACCGCCCATGTGGTAGTGCGCCGCCGGAGCGACCGGCATCGGCTGCACGGCGGGATCGATGCCGGCCGCCATGCACGCGCCATAGACGGTGGGAAAGGCCCGCGGGAATTTCGCGCCGATCGCCGCGCGGCAATCGAGAAATACGCGGTGGCCGTGCGCGATCTCGCGATGGATGGCGCGGGCCACCACATCGCGCGGCGCCAGCTCGGCATCGGCATGCACCGCCGGCATGAAGCGGCGGCCGGTCTCGTCGATCAGCACCGCGCCTTCGCCGCGCAGCGCTTCGGTGGCAAGCGGCGCGGGATCGCGGCCGATGGCGATGGCGGTCGGATGGAACTGCACGAACTCGGCATCGGCGATCAGCGCGCCGGCGCGCGCCGCCATGCCAAAACCTTCGCCGCGCGACTCCAGCGGATTGGTCGTCGCCGCGTAGAGCGCGCCGATGCCGCCGGTGGCGAAGATCACCGCATGGCTGCGGAACAGCACCAGCCGCGTGTCGATGCCTGTTCCGGTGCGCGCGAACACGCCGGCGACGCGGCCCTCTTCCACCGCCAGCTCGATGGCGTGGAAGCCTTCGCACAAGGTGATCGAGGGTGTTTCCAGGGCCCGCTCCGCGAGTACGCGCGAAACTTCGGCGCCGGCGCGATCACCGGTGACATGCACAATGCGCGCGGCGGAATGCGCGGCCTCGCGGCCCAGCGCCAGCGATCCGTCCGGCTTGCGGTCGAACGGCGCGCCGAGCGCAATGAGATCGTCGATGCGCGCGGCCGCTTCGCGGGTCACCAGCTCCACGACCGTGGGATCGCACGCGCCGGCACCCGCCCGGATGGTATCGGCGGCGTGCGCCTGCCAGCTGTCGCCTTCGCCAACCGCCGCGGCGATGCCGCCCTGCGCCCAGGCGCTGGAGCCGGAGTGGCCTGGCCGTGCCCCGGCGATCACTGTCACCGGAAAGGGCGCGAGCTTCAGCGCCGTGAAGAGTCCGGCAAGGCCGGCGCCCAGAATGAGCGCGCCCTGGCATTCGACGATGTTGTCGGTGCGCATGTCAGGCGGCGGCGCGCTGCGCCGGCTTTCCAACGGCCAGCATCCGCTCGACCGCGGCGCGGGCGCGCCCGGCAATCGCCGGATCGACCGTCACTTCATGCGTCATCGTCTCCAGCGAATGCAGAATGCCAGGTAGCGTGATGCGCTTCATGTGTGGGCAGAGATTGCAGGGCCGCACGAAATCGACGTCGGGGAATTCCACCGCCACGTTGTCGCTCATCGAGCATTCGGTGACCATCACGACACGCGCCGGACGCCGCGTGCCGACATAGTTGATCATCGCCGATGTCGAGCCGGCGAAATCGGCTTCCGCCACCACCTCGGGCGGGCATTCGGGATGCGCCAGCACCACCACGCCCGGGTTGGCCTCGCGGTAGCCGCGAATGTCGGCGGCGGAAAACCGCTCATGCACTTCGCAGCGGCCCTTCCAGGCGATGATCTTCACCGGCCTCTGCGTCGCCACATTGGCGGCAAGGTATTCGTCGGGGATCATGATGACGGTGTCGACGCCGCGCTCGCGGGCGATGTCTTCCACCACGGCCACGGCGTTGGACGACGTGCAGCACACATCGCTTTCCGCCTTCACGTCGGCGGAGGTGTTCACATAGGTGACGACCGGCAGGCCGGGATATTTCTGCCGCAGCAGACGAACGTCGGCGCCGGTGATGGAAGCGGCGAGCGAGCAGCCGGCGCGCAGATCGGGGATCAGCACCGTCTTGTCGGGCGACAGAATCTTCGACGTCTCGGCCATGAAGTGCACGCCCGCCTGCACGATCACCCTGGCATCGATCTTCGCGGCCTCGCGCGCCAGCTGCAGCGAGTCGCCCACGAAATCGGCGACGCAGTGGAAGATCTCCGGCGTCATGTAGTTGTGGCCCAGGATCACCGCGTTCTTCTGCCGCTTCAGGCGGTTGATGGCGTCGATGTAGGGCGCATAGACCGGCCACTCGATCTCCGGCACCACGTGGCTGACGCGCTGGTAGAGATTGCGCGTGGCGCGCGCGATATCCGGCGTGAAGGGGGGGGCGGAATGGCGGGCTTCGGCGAGGTGCATGGCGGCCCCGTTTATACTCAATTTGAGTATATATATGGGTCGAAAACGCCGGCCATCAAGGCCGGCCGCGGCGTTATGCTGCGCTAGAGCATAATTGTCAAATGAGCGGGTAGGTGGGGCTCCGGCAAGGCGGCCAAGGCCCTTTTGGGCGGGTACGGAAAAAGAGAGTAGGGTACACGTCCGACGGGGAGAGGGTACAGATGACCATCCGAGTTTCGGCCTCGCTTGCCGCCATTCTGGCACTGGCGCTGAGCAGCGCCGCACAAGCTGATGTTTCAATTTCTAACATGCCCACGCAGAACATGACCTGCAATGCCGGCGTTTGCACACCCACGGCTCCGAAAGCAGTGCTCAATGTCTACGATGTGACCAATTTCCTGGCGAACGGCGACCTGACCGTGCAGACCGGCAATGGCGATCGCACGGCAGCTGGAATCGACATCCTCAATAGTTTCAGCTGGACAGGAGCGAGCCGCCTTACGCTGACCGCCAAGCACAACATCGTCGTCAAAGCCCCGATCACTGTCGCGGGTAACGGCGCACTCACCATCACTTATGGTGTTGGCAATCCCAAGAGCGACCTGCTGTTCGAGAAAAAAGGCAAGATTAATTTCTGGGACGTGAGCAGCAGCGTCATCATCAACGGGGGAGGATATCGTCTTGTTGCCGATATCAAGTCGCTTCAATTGTTGGTGCGTAACACAAAGCATGGTCATTACGGGTCGTACGCCATGACCGCAGACTATGACGCTTCGGTCGATGGCACTTATCAGAAATATGCGCTTCGCAGTTTCAATGGTAACTTGGAGGGATTTGGGCACACGATCTGTAATCTGGCGATTCACGGTTCCGGGTTTATTGGGTATTCATCGGGTACAATTCGCGACATCAATTTCGTGAGCGAGTCAGTTGAAGGACACGGCGATGGTGGTGGGCTGGTCGGTAACAACGGAGGAACAATCATCGGCGTTACGGTCGAAGCAACCCTTACTCGCAGGAGCGTAACCAATGCGGGCGCTCTCGCCGGACGAAACTCCGGAACGATCATGCGATGCAAGTCTGGCGGCTCCGTTGTCGGAACAAATGCTGGCGGCCTTGTCGGCGTACCATTTGGATCAATCGACGCTTCCTACTCCTCGGCAAAAGTCACCGCGTATCCGGACGGAAACAATCAAGTGACCGGCGCCGGTGGATTGGTAGGCCAGGCGGTAGGACCGATTACCGAGAGTATGCAAGCGGAAGTGTGAAGAACGTGGCGACCGAGAACTCGGGTGCAGGTGGCTTGGTAGGGGTGAACGAGGGCACAATTCTTAATTCATCCGCAACCGGCGCGGTTTCTTCACCCATAGCCGCCGGTGGGCTCGTTGGGCAGGCTGGCGGCCAAACAATTCGCGGCTCGTGGGCAAGTGGTTCTGTTACAGGTTCGCTGTGGGGAGGTGGCCTGATGGGAATTGCGGTTAGGGGTACTCTAGTTACCGAATCTTATGCCGCTGGAACGGTATCGCTAGACCATGGATACGCTGGCGGTCTTGCCGGAGTAACTACGGTGGGCGTTTCGGTTTCAAATACCTACTCGATGGGCAGGGTTTCGGTACAGAATTTAGCCGGTTCTTTCGTAGGCGGTCTAATTGGCGCATCAGATGCAGATCTGGACCATAATTATTGGGATTTGGAGACAAGTGGCGTTAGCGATCCGGCCCAGGGCTGTGGCAACCAGAAGGATTGTCTTGGCGTGACGGGCCTCACCGATGCGCAGTTGAAATCGGGATTACCGCCGGGCTTCGATCCCAGTCTGGGGTCAATCCCCGAACATCAACAACGGCTATCCGTATCTGCGCGCCAACCCGCCGCAATGATTCCGAGGGAAAATATGAAAACTCGCCTAGTCTTGTTTGTAGCCACTCTGGTTGCTTTCCACGGCTCGTCTCCAGCGTTGGCGAGACACAGTGCCATCGTAATTTCCAATGATCCCACGCAGAATATGAATTGCTCGGCCGGTGCGTGCTCTCCGACCGACTACAACGCCGTGCTGAACGTCACCGATCTGGAAAACCTGCTGGCCTCGTCGGACGTGACCATCAACAATAAGTTTTATGGGAAACACGTCAAAATCGTGCAAGAGATCGATGTCATCGCGTCGCTGAACTGGTCCACCTCCAGCAAGCTGACATTAGGGACCGACTACAGCGCGTATGTGCAGTTCGACTCTTCCATATCTGTCCTTGGTGAAGGGGGACTCATCGCGCCGGGGAGCGCAAGTTTTGCGAATGACGTGACAGTAACATTCGCAAGCGTTGCAAGCGTGTTATCCCTCGGTGGCCATACATACACGCTAGTCGTAGATTTCCCCACGCTCGCCAGTGACATCGCTGCCAACGCCAAGGGTTTCTTCGCGCTCGCTAACGACTACGATGCGGCCAACGACCAGTTCATCAGTGCGCCGATTGAAACGCTCTCCGGCACTCTGCTGGGTCTCGGTCACACAATTAGCAATCTCAGTATTCCGAAAGGTCACAAGTTCTGCGAGGGAATGGTCGCTGAGAACGAGGGGGCGATATACCATTTGAACCTCAGCAGTGTTTCCGTCGTGCTCGATAAGAAGAGTCAATATGTCGGAGGACTTGCCGGCTGCAATCGCAGCAGCCTCTACGACGTGACTGTCTCCGGACAAATCACCGGCACCAGCGATTCCGATGCGGGCGGCATTGCCGGAATCAACTACTCTTCCATCCGTACGGCACGGTCATCGGCAATGGTGACAGGTGGCCAGGCGGGCGGCATTGCAGGGCAAAACAACAGTGGCGTTAGCTATGCGTCCGCCAGCGGCCCAGTCAATGGCGTGATCGACAGTGGAGGGCTGGTCGGCAACAATAGCCAGTATATTGATCACTCCTTTGCGACGGGCAGCGTTTCCGGAAACAAGAACAATACGGGAGGCTTGGCGGGGTCTAACCGCGGCCAGATCCAAAACAGCTATGCCATGGGAAGCGTCAACGGCGCGGCGGGCGCGGCGGGCGGCTTCGTAGGCTACAATGTTGGTTCGGTGCAGTACGCCTACAGCGTCGGCGCCACGAGCGGCGGCAAGAAGTACACAGGCGGCTTTGCCGGCTACGATGCTAATGAGGCCATCGACACCGCTTACTGGGATGTGGACACAAGCGGCATTTCCAATCCGGCCGATGGCGCCGGTTTTCCAAAATACGATCCCGGTATTACTGGCCTGCGCACCAAGCAGCTGCGGTCGAGCCTGCCGCTCGGTTTCAGCAAAAAGGACTGGGCGGAAGATCCCAACATCAACAACGGCTATCCGTATCTGCGGGCCAACCCGCCACAGTAACGTTCGTATCGACTGCGATTCCCCACCTCACGAAGCAAAAGCCGTTTCGATTCAAACGCAAAAAATAAATCCGTCCCCGGCGCCTAATCGGCCTTACACTGGCGCGCATGAGCACAACGTTCTCTCAATGCGGCTGCATGGTACCTCGTTACGGACGGTTTCGTTCGCCACGGCGCGCGGCGAAAGCCGTGTGGAATCAACCGCGAAAATATTTCCGTTCGCCAGCGGCAAACCAGCCTTACGCTTGCCGTATGAGCCTACCTCATTACGTGTTCAATCCGTCATGGCCGCCCCGGCGGCCGACCATAACGACGTGCGAACAACGCGCGGAATCGGGGACTTCAAATGCGCATCGGGGCTGCGAATCGCAACATGTTGCGTCGTGGGGAATGGAGGAGGGGAACCCCCCTCCCGTTTTTTCTGCAAACAAAACGAACAATTCCGTTGCGCGTCGGCGCCAGAGAGAGGGTACCCCCACTCAATTTGCGAAGGTTCGAATGGGAACTCTGGAGATCTGGTTCGAGGGGGGGGTACGCGATTTTTCGAAAAACAACCACGCCAGATGTCGTGGCCGTTCTTCGCAACGGCACAAGCGAACAGACGTTCGCACTTCACCACCCTAGTGTGCGCGGAAAGGAGAGCGCGTTGCGCGTCAGTTCAGCATGAATTCGCCGCCGGCCATTTTCAGTTCGGTCGGCGCGATCAGCCCGCGCGCCGCCACCCGCACAGTGTGCAGGCGCCCCTCGATCGTATCTTCCCAGAATTTGAGGAACTTGTTCAGTACAGGGAATTTCGGCGCCAGGTCGAACTCCTGCCAGAGAAAACTTTGCAGGAGGCCGGGATGATCGGGCATGTGATACAGGATCTCGGCGGTCATCAGGCGATAGCCGAGCAACGCACGTTCCAACTCGCTCATGTCTCTCCGCTCTTCAATAACGCCCCTCGATTTGCTTTTTCATCGTCCTCCACGAGTCTTAAGAAAAAGCGTGGCGGGAGAGTTCCCACCTGTCGAGGCTTGACGCAGGCTCGAACCGTGATTCGCGGGCCGCCTTGACGGCTTTGCCGTTTTCTTGTGGTTTCCATGCCGCGGCTGGTGCGGGACTGGCAGCACTGCGCATGCGAAAGTGCCAAACCTTGGCGCGTTTCGCATTCACCGGGGAGATCAGGATGACGGGAGATGCAGGACGGGAAGGGGCGCCCTTCTGACCTATTTCGTCATCGTCTTTCTCGGCTTCTTCATCGGCCTGGTGGCGGCGATCCCGATCGGCCCGGTGAACCTGCTCGTCGTGCGCCGCACGCTCGCCTACGACCCGCTGCACGGCTTCATGTCGGGCATCGGCGCGGTGCTGGCCGACGCGGTGTATGCCAGCGTCACCGGCTTCGGCTTCACCGCCATCGCGCAGCTGATCAAGGGCCACTCCACCACCTTGCAG
>JBJMVL010000010.1:0-49409 GCA_045810735.1 Alphaproteobacteria bacterium | reverse complement strand
GAAAGATCACGGTAGATGCCCGCGGCGAGATTCTCGAGCTGAAGAACACCATCAACACCATGGTGGACCAGCTGAACGGTTTCGCTTCGGAAGTGACACGGGTGGCGCGCGAAGTGGGCACCGAAGGCAAGCTCGGCGGTCAGGCAACCGTGCCCGGCGTGGCAGGCACTTGGAAGGACCTCACCGACACGGTGAACGTCATGGCCGCTAATCTGACCGAGCAGGTGCGCGGCATCGTGAAGGTGGTGACTGCCGTGGCCGACGGCGACCTCAAGCAAAACCTCACGGTGAAGTCCAAGGGCGAGGTGGCGGCACTGGCCGAAACCATCAACAACATGACTGACACCCTGGCGATCTTTGCCGATCAGGTGACCAGCGTGGCGCGCGAAGTCGGCGTGGAAGGCCGCCTCGGCGGCCAAGCCAATGTGCCCGGTGCCGCCGGCACGTGGAAGGACTTGACCGGCAACGTGAACCTTTTGGCTGCGAACCTCACCACACAGGTGCGCGCTATCGCCGAGGTGGCGACGGCGGTGACAAAGGGCGACCTCACGCGCTCCATCCAGGTTGAGGCGCGTGGCGAAGTGGCGGAGCTCAAAGACAACATCAACACGATGATCGACAACCTGCGCCTTACCACCGATCGCAACACCGAGCAGGACTGGCTGAAGACCAACCTCGCGAAGTTCACCAACATGCTGCAGGGCCAGCGAGACCTCACGACGGTGGGCCGTATCCTGTTGTCGGAATTGACTCCGCTGGTCGATGCCCATCTCGGCGTTATCTATCAGATGGAGAACGCGGAAACGCCCAGCCTCAATCTGGTGGCGAGCTATGCCGACCACCCGGTAGACGGCCATCCCCGATCATTCCTGTTGGGAGAGGGCCTTGTCGGCCAGTGCGCGTGCGACAAGCGCCGCCTGCTGATCACCGGCTTGCAAGAGACGACGACGCCGATTAGCTCGGCCCTCACCAGCATGGCGCCGAAGAGCATCATTGTGCTGCCGGTGCTGTTCGAAAATCAGGTGAAGGCGGTCATCGAGCTGTCGTCGCTCAGCACGTTTACGGACTTGCAGATCGCGTTCCTCGAGCAGCTCACGGCCAACATCGGCATCGTGCTCAACTCGATCGAAGCGACCATGCAGACCGAGGGCCTGCTGAAGCAGTCGCAGCAGTTGGCTGCCGAACTGCAGGCACAGCAGCGGGAACTGCAGCAGACCAATGAGCAGCTCGAGCAGAAAGCGCAGCAGCTGGCGGAACAGAATGTCGAAGTGGAGCGTAAGAACCAGGAAATCGAGCAAGCCCGTCGCGCACTGGAAGAAAAGGCGACGGAGCTTGCGCTGACATCCAAGTACAAATCTGAGTTCCTGGCCAATATGAGCCACGAACTTCGCACACCGCTGAACTCCATCCTCATCCTTGGCCAGCAACTTGCCGACAATCCGGACGCCAATCTGTCGCCGAAGCAGGTTGAATTCGCCCGCACCATTCATGGCGCGGGTACCGACTTGCTCAATTTGATCAGCGACATTCTCGATCTCTCGAAGATCGAGTCCGGCACCGTCACGGTCGACGCCGAGGAGATCGCCTTCAACAGCGTTGTGGAAGCGACGGCGCGGCCGTTCCGTCACGAGGCAGAAAACCGGCAGTTGTCGTTCGACGTCAGCGTCGACTCACAGCTGGATCGCACCCTCGTCACCGACTCCAAGCGCCTGCAGCAGGTGCTCAAGAACCTGCTGTCCAATGCATTCAAGTTTACCGAGAGCGGCGGCGTGCGGCTTAGCGCATCCCGCGCGACCGGCGGGTGGACGGCCAATCACCCGGTGCTCAATCAGGCGCAGTCGGTGGTGGCTTTTGAAGTCTCCGACACCGGCATCGGCATTCCGGTGGAGAAGCAGAAAATCATCTTTGAGGCATTCCAGCAGGCGGACGCTTCCACCAGCCGCAAATACGGAGGCACGGGCCTTGGCCTGGCCATCAGCCGCGAACTTGCCAGTCTGCTTGGTGGCGAAATCCACCTCCGGAGTACACCCGGCGTGGGTAGCACCTTCACCTTCTATCTCCCATCACGTTATGTCGGACCGGCCGGCAGCAACCGGTCGCCCACAGCCGCGGCAGCAGCGGCGCCGACCCGCGCGGCGATTATTTCTGCTTTGCCGGAACGGCCGGTTGAGCAGATCCCGGATGACCGGAGCACTATCGAGCCGAACGACACAGTGTTGCTGGTTGTCGAAGACGATCCCCACTATGCGCGCATCCTGATGGATCTCGCGCATGATGAAGGATTCAAGGTGCTTGTCGCAATGCGGGGTGAAGACGCCCTGGAGCTCGCTTACGAATATCGCCCGACCGCCGTGTCGCTGGATGTGTTCCTGCCCGACATGCTCGGCTGGACAGTCTTGAGTCAGCTTAAGCAGAATCCGCAGACGCGGCACATTCCGGTGCAGATCGTCACGCTGGACGAGGACCGCCAGCATGGTCTGGCACGCGGCGCCTTCTCCTTCGTCACGAAACCGACGAGCACAGAAGGGGTGCGCGCGGCAATCTCCCGGATTAAGGAATATGCCGAGCCGCGCAAAAAGCGGCTGCTGGTGATCGAGGACAATCCGGCCGAGCAAATGAGCATCTCGGAACTGCTCGGCTACGACGATATCGAAATCGAGACCGCCGGCACCGGAGCGGAAGCACTGGACAAGCTACGCGAGAAGCCAGCCGATTGTATCGTTCTCGATCTACGACTGCCCGACATGACAGGCTTTGAGGTGTTGGAAAAGCTCAAGGCCGAGCCGGAGCTCAGCGATATCCCCGTTGTGGTGTTCACCGGCCGCGAGCTTTCCGCGGAAGAAGACGCACAGCTTCACACCATGGCCCGCAGCATCGTCGTCAAAGGTGTGGAGTCGCCGGAACGGCTGCTGGATGAAACCGGGTTGTTCCTGCACCGGGTGATTACCGATCTTCCGGCCGAAAAGCAGCGGATGCTCGAACGCCTGAACAGCTCGGATGAGGATCTTGTCGGCCGCACGGTGCTGCTGGTGGACGACGACGCCCGCAATATCTTCGCGCTGTCGAGCGTGCTTGAGCGGCGCGGCATGCATGTGCTGACTGCGACGACTGGCGAGGAGGCCATCAAGCTGGTGGATTCGACACCGGAGCTGGCGATCGTGCTGACGGATATCATGATGCCGGAGATGGACGGTTATCAGACGATTGGCCACATCCGAGCCAATCCCAAATTCCGGCGCCTGCCGATCATCGCGCTGACCGCGAAAGCCATGAAAGGCGACCGCGAGAAGTGCCTCGAAGCCGGCGCGTCGGATTATCTGGCGAAGCCGGTAAACACCGAGCAGCTTCTGTTCGCGCTACGCATGTGGCTGCACCGCTAGAGGGTTTGCGCATGAGCGAAGACGGCAAGGTCAATGTTCTCCTGGTCGACGATCAGCCGGCCAAACTTCTGTCTTACGAGGTGATGCTAGAGCCGCTGGGCGAGAACTTGATCAAAGCGTCGTCGGCCAAGGAAGCTCTCGAATACCTCCTCAAAACTGATATTGCGGTGGTGCTCGTCGATGTCTGCATGCCCGAGCTCGATGGTTTCGAGCTCGCCGCCATGATTCGCGAGCATCCGCGGTTCCAGAAGACGGCCATTATCTTCATCTCCGCCATTAACCTGTCGGAGATGGATTACATGCGGGGCTACAGCGCCGGCGCAGTCGATTATGTTCCCGTCCCCGTGATCGCGGATGTTCTGCGCGCCAAAGTGCGGGTGTTTGCCGAGCTGTATCGCAAGACGCGAGAACTGGAACAATGGAATCGCGATCTCGAACAGCGCATCCGGGAGCGCACGTCGGCGCTTGAAGCGTCGACGCAACGCCTTTTGCAAAGCGAGCGGGGGCGCAGCCTCGCGCTTGCGGCCGGTCATATGGGCTCCTGGGAATATGACGTGATCGGCAACTGCTGGTTCTGGGATGAGGGACATTGCCGCATTTTTGGCATCGAAGCCGACGCCGCGAAGCCTCACTCGTTTGCACCGAGCGTTGAGCTCATCCGCTCCTTCTTCGACGAGAACGACTGGAAGACACTCAACGATGCGGCTGCCGAACTAACGCCGCAGGACAGCACGTTTCAGCGGGAAGTGAGCGTCGTACGACCGGACGGACACCTGCGGTCGTGCATCGTATCTGCCGCTGCAAGCTTCGATTCCACCGGTAAAATCATCCGGGTGGATGGCGTGACCTTGGACATCACCGAGCGGAAGGAGGCCGCCAATCGGCAGACACTGCTCGCGCGCGAGGTGGACCACCGGGCCCGCAACGCCCTCGCCATCGTGCAGGCCATCGTGCGGCTCGGTCGCGCCGACAACACGCGCGACTACATCGCCGGCGTCGAGGGCCGCATCCGCGCACTGGCACAGACGCACGAACTGCTGTCGCAGTCGCGCTGGCAGGGGGCCGACATCTTGCGGCTCGTGAACGAGGAGATTTCACCCTACCGCACGCGCGGGGCCACTCGCATTGCCGTCGCCGGACCGTCTGTCATCCTCCCGCCGGACAAGTCGCAGACGATCGCGCTGGCCTTGCATGAGCTTGCCACCAATGCGGCCAAGTACGGGGCGCTCTCGAACGCGGATGGCGAGGTCAGTATCCGTTGGGAAATTCACAATGGCCGGCTCAGCCTCCGATGGACCGAGCTGAACGGCCCCAAGATCACTGAGCCGAAGCATCGGGGCTTCGGGATGAAGATCATCACCGCGAGCGTGGCCCAGCAGAGTGGCGGCGAGGTGCGCTTCGACTGGCAGCCGGGTGGCCTTATCTGCACCATTTCGCTTGCCTACGGCGAAACGACAGGCGCGAAAGAACCTCCGAAGGTAATGCCCGACCATCTGAAGCTGGTGCCTCCGGTGTCACCCCGGCCACGGATCTTCCTCGCGGAAGACGAAGCGCTGGTGGGAATGCTGGTGCGCGATTTCCTTGAAGAAATTGGCTGTTCGGTGACAGGGCCCGTTTCCGATTTGAGCGAGGCCCTGCAGAGCGCCAAATCGGGCGCCTTCGACGCGGCAGTGCTCGATGTCAATCTCGGCGGGACCTACGCTTATCCGCTCGCCGACGAGCTTCAGGCCCAAGGCGTCCCTTTCGTCTTTCTCACAGGTTACGCGCAAGACAGCCTGGACGAGCGCTTCAACGGGATCCCGATCCTGCGGAAGCCCATTGAGCGGGACGCTCTGGAAACCGCGCTTGAAACGGCCTTGGCAAGCGCGTCGCGCGAGACAGCGTTGCGACTTCGGCATTAGAGATCTGTTGCGAAAAGCAGCCACGGCGTTGTGATTTTGTCGGAGGGCGCGGGCGTTGCGGCCGCAATCACCCCCCGTTATCGTCCCGCCCCGCCGCCAAGCCGGCTGATGGTAAGGGCTAAGGGGAATCTCAATGCAACGTGGATGGCTGCTGATTGCCACGCTTTCGGTCGTGGCGACGATCGCTTGCGCCGACAACAACGGAAACAAAAATCAAGACAAGGACCGTAACAAGGTCGAGCCCGCCGTTGCGCAGTATTTCAAGAACGACGACACCGCCACCGACAGCAACGTGACGGTCGAGGGAAGCTCGGTTGGATACCACGCCATTGCCGGAACCATCATCGTTCATCCCAAGGATTGGGATGATGTTACGCAATCCACGGAAGCCGAAACGGTAACGCCGGGCGCATCGACGACCGAAGCCGCCGATAAGGGGCCGTCACCGCAGAAAGAGAGCGGCGCCCGCGCGGCGATGTTCTACGTCTATTACGCCAAGGGCGGCGGGCGGTCTGACGAGCGGCCGGTAACCTTCCTCTTCAACGGGGGCCCAGGCTCTTCGACCGTGTGGCTTCACATGGGAGCCTTCGGTCCGCGCCGCGTCATCACTGCGGATGACACACACACCCCAGCGGCACCTTACAAGCTCGTCAATAACGACTACAGCCTGCTGGATGCCAGCGATCTCGTTTTCATCGATGCGCCCGGCACCGGATTTTCCCGAATAACAGGCAAAGAAAAAGAGAAGGCGTTTTGGGGCGTAGACCAGGATGGCTGGGCCTTCTCCGAATTCATCACGCAATTCCTCACCAAATACGGGCGCTGGAACTCACCGAAATTTCTCTTCGGCGAAAGCTACGGCACCACGCGCGCCGCCGTGCTTGCAAACATGCTGGAAACCGACCGGTCAATCGATCTGAACGGCATCATGCTGCTGTCGCAGATCTTCAATTTCGACATGAGCGCGGATTCGCCCCAGTACAATCCCGGCGTCGATCTGCCGTACATGCTTGCCCTGCCCACCTATGCGGCTTCCGCCTGGTATCACAATCGCTTGCCCGGCAAGCGGCCGCCGGACCTGCACAGATTTCTCGGAGAGGTTCAGCACTTTGCGATGGGCGACTACTCGCAGGCGCTGCAGGCCGGGGCGGCTCTCAACAACAAGCAGCGCCTGGTGGTCGCCAACCGGCTGCACCAGTACACCGGCCTTCCCGTCTGGTACATCCAGAAGGCGGACCTGCGCATCGACGGCGGCATGTTCGAGCAGAACCTGCAAGGCAATTCGGACATCACCACCGGCCGTCTGGACACGCGCTTTTCCGGCCCGGCGATGGATCCGCTGAACAAGGAAGCCGATTACGATCCGCAGTCGGCGTCCATAAGCTCGGCCTATGTCAGCGCGTTCAACGATTATGTGCGCAAGCAGCTGAATTACGGCTTCGGCAAGCAGTACAAGCTGTTCGCAGATGTGTTCCGGAGCTGGAATTTTCAGCACAAGGTGGCGGGCGTTCCGATTCCTCTGCCGCAGGCGACCAACGTCATTCCAGATATCTCCACAGCGATGAAGTACAACCCCAACCTGCACATCATGCTGACGGGCGGTTACTTCGATCTGGCGACGCCGTATTACGAAGGCGTGTACGAGATGCGGCACCTGCAGATTCCGAAGAAGCTGCAGCGGAACATCGAATACCACTACTATAACTCCGGCCACATGGTGTATGCCCACGAGGATTCGCTGAAACAGATTCACGATCACGCTGCGGATTTCATCCGCCGGGCCAGCAATCTGGAGAACAGATAATCGGTCAGCCGCGCCGGCCGAATGGCACGATTTTATTGTCCGCATCATGGCCAATATCGGCGTGGCCGAGATAGGGAATGCCGCTTACTTCGCACCAGTGACGCACCACCTGCTCTTCGGTTTGCGCAAAATCTGGATCGTTCGGCGGCACATCGCTGACGCGGCCGAGTTTGAGGCCCGCAACTTTGCGGATGTTCGGACTGGATGCGATATGAAACATCGCGCGGTCCACCGCGTACATCGGCTCAGACACATCTTCGAGCAGCAGAATGTGACCGGAGAGATCGGGCTCGATCGGCGTACCAATGAGGTGCGACAGAATCGTAAGATTGAAGGCGGCCAGCGGCTTGTCTTCGTTCACCGAGGGCTCGAGATCATCCATTCGAGGGGAGCCGGTCAGAAACCGCAGCGCCCGCCCAACGGCCGCTTCACCACCCGCATGCGCGATGTCGCGCGCGACTGGCCCATGCGCCACCCGAAATCCAGCCTTGTAAAGGCCGGCGAGCAGGAAACCGGCGTCGCTATAGCCGAGATAAAGCTTTTTCCGCGCTGCTTCGCTCAACCGGGGCAGCACGGCTTCCGCAATACGGTTGGCGCCGTAGCCGCCGCGCGCCCACCACAGCGCTTGGAAACGATTGTCATTGGCGACTTCGACAAATGCATCGGCGCGCGCGGCATCTTCGCCCGCGAAATGCCCCCACGACAGAAAGCATTGCGGATGAAAGAAGAGTTCAACGGGACCGCCGCCAAGGTTGCGCGCAACATTCTGTACACGCTCCGCCAACGCCTCGTCGATGCGCGAGGCCGGCGCGACCACGCCGATTCGTGATTTGCTCATCGCCCTCGCCTCTCAGTGCCAATCTGCCTATAGCTGCGCCATGATTCTCGACAAATCTTACTTCTTCTGCGGCGTTGGGGGCAGCGGGATGCTGCCGCTGGCGTTGATCTTGCGCGGGCATGGCGCGGCTGTGTCTGGCTCGGATCGCGCGCTGGATCAGGGCCGTACGTCAGCGAAATTTGAATTCCTGAAGAGTCGCGGCATCGCGCTCTACCCGCAGCATGGTTCGGGCGTGACCAGCGCAGAGCAGATTGTCGTCATCTCGGGCGCGGTGGAAGACACGGTGCCGGACGTTGTGGCCGCACGGAAGCTTGGCGCGACCCTGCTGACCCGGGCCGAACTGCTGGCGCAACTGTTCAATGATGCGGCGACCAGCGTCGGCATAGCCGGCACCAGCGGCAAATCCACTGTCACCGGCATGACCGGCTGGATGCTGACCGATTTGGGCCGCGATCCCACCATTATGAACGGGGCGGTGATGAAGAATTTCGTCAGCGCCCAGGCACCATTCGCCAGTGCCCGCGTGGGCAAGAGCGATATCTTCGTCAGCGAGGTTGACGAAAGCGACGGCTCGATCGCGCGCTACACGCCGCAGATCGCAGTGGTGAACAACATCTCTCTTGACCACAAGACCATGGACGAACTGCGCACATTGTTTCAGGACTTCGTTGCCAAGGCGCGCGTGGCGATCCTCAATCTCGACAATCCCGAATGTGCAGCGCTGATTCCGCGAGCAACACGTACTATCACTTACAGCCTGTCGGATCCCGCCGCCGATCTTCTGGCCTCGAATATAACTCCAAAACCAGATGGCATTGGCTTCGAGGTTCGCTCGCCCGAGAGCAGCCGACCTATCGCCGTGCAACTGCAGGTGCCGGGGCGCCACAATGTTGCGAATGCGATGGCCGCCCTCGGAATTGCCCGTACTCTCGAGATTCCTCTGGAGAATGCCGCGCAGGCGTTGTCGCGCTTCACCGGCATCCGGCGACGCCTGGAGATTGTCGGCACGGCCAACGGCATCACGGTCATCGACGACTTCGCGCACAACCCCGACAAGATCGCCGCCACGCTGGCGACCTTGCATGCCTTTCCCGGCCGGCTGCTCATCCTGTTCCAGCCGCACGGCTTCGGGCCACTAAAGAAGATGAAGGCGGAGTTCATCGAGGTATTTGGGCGGGAGCTTGGCGCGGACGACGTTCTCATCATGCCCGAACCGGTCTATTACGGCGGCACGACAGATCGCAGCGTAACCAGTGAGGATATCGTTCGCGGTGTGCGCGAGGCTGGTCACAATGCACAGGCCTTCGGGACGCGCATGGAATGCGGGGAAAAGCTGCTGGAACTGGCACGCGCCGGTGATCGAATCGTGATCATGGGCGCGCGCGACGACACGCTCGCCACCTTCGCCTCGGAGCTGCTGTCTGCGCTGGATCAAAGGGGCACTCCCTAGCGGCCTTGTCCAAGCCGGAACTGCCCCTTTCCTGCCCGCGTTCCTTCTGTATGGCACTCCTGGAAAAGGTCCGAGCGGACGACAGAGAAGTTCTGGATCTTCTCACACATCATGGCGAGAAGCTGCCCGGATTGGACAGTGATGAATTCGGCCGTGTTTTCGAACGGTTTGGTCATGCAAAAGTGGTGCTCCTCGGCGAGGCCACGCATGGCACCAGCGAATTCTATCGCGCCCGCGCTGCCATCTCCCGCGCGCTGATCGGGCGCCACGGCTTCAACATTGTTGCCGTTGAGGCGGATTGGCCGGATGCCGCGCGCATCGATCGCTTTGTGCGGCACAGAATACCCGAGCCATCAGAGCAACAGGCGTTCGCGCGGTTCCCCACCTGGATGTGGCGCAATGTGGAGGTGCACGATTTCGTGCTCTGGCTGCGCGCGTACAACGAGCGGCACGCACCAGACAGCTGCGTCGAATTCCGCGGCCTGGACATCTACAGTCTCGGCAGCTCGATGGCAGCGGTGCTGGCTTATCTCGATAAGAACGACCCGGAAGGCGCGAAAGAGGCGCGGCGACGCTATGGCTGTCTCACGCCTTGGCAGGATGAGCCCGCCCACTATGGCCGCGCCGTGCTGTACGGCCGCGAAACCTGCGAACCGGAAGTTACGGCACAGCTGCAGGCCTTGCTGAACGCGCGTCTCGATCTTCTCAAGCGCGGCGGCGAAGCGTTCTTCGATGCGGCGCAAAATGCGCGCATTGTGCGTTCGGCCGAGCAGTACTACCGCATCATGTACGAAGGCTCACGCGAATCCTGGAATCTACGTGACCGCCACATGTTCGACACGCTGCAGCGGCTTCGGAATGCGCGTGCTGACGCCAAGGCCATCGTCTGGGCGCACAATTCGCACATCGGCAACGCCGCTGCCACCAGCATGGGTTGGGAGGGCGAATTCAACCTCGGCGAATTGTGCCGGACCGCTTACGGCGACGGGGGGGTGGCCATCGGCTTTGGCACCGATCGCGGCACTGTGGCAGCGGCGGATGACTGGGATGAGCCTATGCACGTCAAGAACGTTTTGCCCGCCCGCGAGGACAGTTGGGAGCGGCTGTTCCGCGACACCGGCATGCCGCGCTCGCTCACCGATTGGCGGCCGTATGCGCGCGGTGACCTGCGCGACGCACTGACCGGACCGCGGCTCGCGCGCGCCATTGGTGTGGTGTACCGCCCGGATACCGAATTCCTCAGCCACTACTTCAAGGCTGTGCTGGCGGAGCAGTTCGATGCCTTCGTCTGGTTCGAGGAAACGCGCGCCGTTACGCCGCTCGGTCCCGAGCACGCCAATGCCATGCCAGAGACCTATCCGTTCGGACTGTGATTAGGGCGTGTGAAGCTTTCCCATCTTCACCACCTCGAAGTCCGAGCCCACAACCTGGCGCAATTCGCTCACCAGATGGTCGTTGTTCCAGCGGTCATCCGGCGCACCCGAGATATACCAGTTGCTGCCGTTGTCGGCGACGAACATGCCGTAAGTCTTCAGCGCCTGGAGGATGACCTTGGTCTCCGGGCTGAAATTGTCCGGGATGTGATACGTTGCCTTTAACCGCACGCGCATGCCCATCGGTGGCAGATCGGGGTTGTCGTCGCTCGAAGCCCAATGGTTGGCGGGCTTCACATAAGCGCGCCTTGAGTGTGCGACGGTGAAACGCAACGCATGTGGGATCAGCCCGGCCGAGACCTCGTCGTAGCGCGCCAGACCGGGGAAGATGGGCAGCCCCGCAGCATCGGCGCTGGTCCAACCGGGCTTTGCGGTGGGCCGTACCTTGTTGGAATCGAGATGAAAAATGGCGCCGACGTCGGCACGCCAGCTAATGTCGTCGCGTGGAAAAGCCCGCCCCATTTCGTACAGGCGGTTGATATCGCGATCGATCACCAACACGTGCCGGTCGCCGCCAAAGCTCTTGCCGTCGTCCCGCATGCCTTCAATCGGCGCGTCCATCGGCACGGGATATGGGCCTTTGTCGCTCTCGTCCTTGTAAGCTTTCAGATGGATCGGCACGTACATCTGCGAGTCCGGTACCACGACATAGGGAATGCCGATAATCGCATGCTGGTAGTAACCTGCGCCAAAATCTGGATGCAGCCCGGTGCCCAACCCGATAGATGCAATCAGATTGTCGGAATTGGGATCGACAGGCTCCTTGGAGATATCGGTATTCCACGCATTGTCCTGCGGGAACGGCACCGCGCCATTCAGGCTCGCACCCATGCCGAGGTCGGCACCACGAACATCACCATATGTGGTGGCCGACACAGGCGTAGCGGAAAGCACTGCCGCTGCAATGCAGATCGCGAAACACGACTTCATGAAACCCCTCCACGGCTTGCCGCTGGCAGAAAGCAGCCTCTGTGAGTCTGAAGTTTCGGTCAATCTGCGCATGTGGTGTCGATTAACAGCAGTTAAGCGCAGCTGCTAAACAGCGCGGGATCAGAACGTTCGCTGCACATTGAGCTGGATGAAATCGCGGTCGGCAAGCAGCTGGCGGTCGGCCGGACCGATGAAATGCGTGAAACTCAAACTTCCCCGCCACACCGTGCGATAAGTCGCGGCCACGCCGATCTCGAAATTGCCGCAGCGCACGCACTGCGTGTCGTCCGTGCTCGAGTTGCCAACCAGCCCATACCCGAGCCCCAACGGCAGACTTACATCCAGCCCCGGCAGCACCTGGAAATACTGCGGCGTGAAGTTCGCGTGAAAGGCGAGCGCATAGCGATCCGCATAGGAATCCATCGCGACGCGGTTCTTGGTTACGGACAGCCTTTCGTTCGCCGCAACCTCAACATTCAGTTCGGCACGCTGCCACAGGCTGGACGAGGAAAAGGTCGTGTCGCTCGAGACCTGCGCGTGCAAGGTGTTGCCGACCGGATAAAGCGGATGGTTGCTGTTATCCGCCTGCACGCCTGCCGGAACAAGCTGCGGATCGCTGATCAGCGGCATGTTGCGCCGATACGAAATCTCACCTGCAACATCGCTGTCGCCGACATAGGTGCTGAAGCTGGCGCCGTAGAGTTCGATGCCGGTCGGATAAACAAGTCGATAGATGCCGTCACCGCGCGAGCCGACGCCGAGATAGGCGTAGCCTTTCGGTTCCTTGGCATTGAAGCGCATGGCATAGAAGCCGTAATTGAACTCACTGCCGCTGACCTGCAGTGAAACGCCGAACTGCCCATCATCCGGCGGCAACAAATTGCGCGCGCGATAAAGATAGTGCCCGGGAAAAAGGATGATGCGTTCGCCGCCCACGTCCTTGTAGTCGGCATAGCTGAAATAGCTGCCTGAGCCGGGTAGCTCGTCCTTCCGCCACGCGAATTGGTAATAGCCGCTGATCGATATATCCTCCCATGGCTGCAGCGAGACGGAGGACTGCCATACCGGCAGGAAATTTTCCTTGGTGTAAGAGGCGGGCTCCGAGAGCTCGCGATTGACGTCCGTCGGTGCCTGGCCGGCGGCGATGCTGTTCTCCGCGAAGAACACGCTCTCACCCCACAGCAGTGCATATCGGCCAATCCGAAATGACAGAGGCATGTTGCCTATATCTAAATTGCCGTGGACGAAAGCGTCATCGAGCCGTGCGTCCCGTCCCTGCAGATCGCGTACGTCGGAGGTGAATTGATCGTGTGGCACGGAGAATGGGTTAAAGGTGGCGGGCGAATCGTTGTCATTCCGCTGGTTGAATACGGTGTCGTTCCAGGCCGCGCCGCTGAGGCGCACGCCGAAGTCTCCGGCGGTAACCTCAAGCTCCGAAAGGAGGTCGATCCGGTTCGAAATCACCCCCGGATCGAAGTTCCTATCGCCATCGTCCCAATTCGGGTTGACCACCAACGCCGCGTCGCGCGGGAACAGCCGAAAGGCGGCGGTGTAACTGAGAGTGTTGTCCCACCTCACATCCAGGGCATCATCGTGGTAAAGCTCAGCTGCAAAGGCGCCGAGCGGAGAACCCAGCCATGCGAGAAGGGCAAAGCCGACCGGTGGCGGCCAGCCGTTCCAACGTGCCACGGTAGGCCACGATATGGGTGGTCTGGGTCTCATCGCGTGTTGGAGCCGGCGCTTGTCCCCTGCGAATAGAGCCACAGCAGCCCATGAACCGCATCTGAACAACCCGTACCATTGTTCGCTCGGGCTGGTCGCTGGAAGTTTTGGACTGGCAGCGCTCCTGCTCGCCGCCCCCGCTAATGCCGTTTCGCCGGGCGAAGCACAACAGCTAAAGAGCACCCTCACGCCGATGGGTGCGGAGCGGCCGGGCAACCGCGACGGCACTATTCCCGCCTGGACCGGCGACTACACCGCCAGTTCCGGCAACCGCACTGGATCTCGGCCCGATCCTTTCGCCGGCGAGAAGCCGCTCTTTTCGATCACATCGGCGAATTTCGAAAAGTACGGTGACAAGCTGCCGGAAGGCCCCAAGGTTCTTTTCCGAAAGAATGTCGGCTACCGGATGATCATCTATCCATCACACCGGACCGCAGCATTCCCAGCTGCTGTCTACGAGAACGTCTTCCGGAACGCCACGCGGGCGCACGCGGCTCCAGAGGGTATTGCCTACGGCGTGGAAGGTGCGGCGGGCGGAATTCCATTCCCCATTCCGAAAAACGGCACAGAAGTCGTCTGGAATCACCTGCTTGCGTTTTGGGGGCCAGCGCGACAGTTGCATGTGAACACCTACGTCGTATCGCCCGACGGCCACGCGCAGCTCTCCGCGGGATACAATGAGGTCGCGGACTTTCCGTATTACTATCCCGGCGCCACACCCAGCTCCTATGGCGGCTACTACTTTAAGACGAAGCATATCCAGGACGCACCGCCTGCCGATGTCGGACAGGGCTATCTCGACTGGCAGCCGATCAACACTGCGCGGTATCGCTTCGCCGCCTGGCGGCTGCTTCCGGGTGAACGGCGCATCCGCCGCGGCCCCTCATTGTCCTATGATGTCCCCGATCCGGAAGCATCTGGGTTCGAGAATCTCGATGAGTACTACATCTTCTTCGGCGGCCCGGACCGCTACGATTTCAAGCTGCTGGGCAAGCGGGAGATGTACATCCCTTACAACAACAACCGATTCTATCAGCGGCCGGTCTCCGAGGTGCTCGGTCCCAAACACGCCAACCCCGACGATCTGCGGTATGAGCTGCATCGGGTTTGGGTGGTGGAAGGCACGCTTGCCCCGGGTAAGCATCACATCGTCCCGCGGCGCCGGTTGTATATCGATGAAGATACCTGGCTCGCTCTCTACAGCGATTCCTGGGATGAAAACGGAAAATTATGGAAGTTTGCTCATGGCACCACGTATTTGATGCCTGAAATTCCCGCACTCATTTTGGGCAGCCAGTTTGTCTATGACTTCGAGCTCGGGGGTTATGTGCTCGGCTTTGCCTTCAATGGCGATCCACAAGGATACCGGATCACGTCTCCCCATTCCGCCAGCACGTTTTCGCCGGAAGCATTGGCAGGACAGGCAGTGCGCTAGGACTCCAGCCCGGTGTAGGCGAGGCTCGCCAGCCGCTGCATCTCCGCCGCCGACATCTCACCTGTCATGACGGCGCCCAGCACGTCGTCCTGCCAGATGCAGACCCGCAGCTTGCCCTGCTTGTACTGATCGAAGCGCGGCGCGCCTGAAGGGCGCCGCAGATAGAGTGCGAACACGCGGTTGTCTTTATGGCGATAGAGAAGCTCCACGCCCTTTCCGGCAGGCGCATTGGCATAGACCCGCAATCCCACGAGGTTGTAGCCCATCCGCTGCAGGTCCGGCGCAGAAACATGCATGCCAAGAGCGGAAGCCAAGGTCCGTGTCGCGACGGCGGCCTGCGTGGCATTCAAAGTAACAGTTTGCCGCGCCGGTATCGCGTCGTTGCGGGCCGCCAACGCCTCTTCGACAATCGGCTCTTCGTGCGGCAGCTCCTGCCTGTACACCAGGGTGCCACCAACCACGAGCATGAAGGCGGCAGCAATGCCCGCGATTGCCTCGATCGAAAACACCCGCGGCTTTCGCGCCTCGCGATCAATCATCGCGATCCATTCGCGAGGAAGTGGCTGCTCCGAAATCGATCCGTACATCTGCGCGAGACGCGCCTTGTCTGCACGGAAAAGCGCCACGCGCTGGCTGAGAACAGGATCCGCCGCGATGGCACTTTCCACGTCTGCGCTATCGCACGTCGTCAGTTCGCCATCGATGAGAGCGTGCAGCCGCTCATCGGGAATGTAAGAACGCTCGCTCATTGTCTCATTTTCCGGCGCATCTCGAGCGACTCGACGGTTGCGCTTTCCCGCTCCGATCCATTTTCCAACGCATTGCGCAGGCGCTCTCTTGCGCGTGCCAGCCGTGACATCACGGTTCCGATCGGAATTGCCAGCTCGCGGGCAATCTCGCGATAGTTCAAACCTTCCAGCCCGACCAGCAACAGAATCTGGCGATGTTCTGCGCTCAAGGTTGCCATGGCCGCCGTGAATTCATGAAACGGGGCGCGACCTGATGGCGGAACGCTGATCGCAAAATCATCTGCCAATTCTGTGATGTCCTCCTCTATTCCTCTGCTGCGTTTTCGGCGCAGCTCGTCGATGTAAAGGTTGTGCAGGATCGATCGAAGCCAGCCACCCAGCTTCTGCTGGTCCCGGAGCCGGTCTGACTGCCGTAGGGCACGTTCCAGGCAGTCCTGCACCAAATCATCTCCTGCCGACATGCTGCCGGCCAGCGCCGCCGCGTAGCGTCGCAGTGAAGGCAACTGCGCGACCAAAGCGCTTTTGAACTGCGAATGCGTATCAGTTCTCAGTACAGCCCCGCATCGAGCGCATTCGCTCTACTCTGAGGGTCTGCGTCGGGCTGGTAAAGCGCGGCGCGCTTTCTCGATGCCACCGCACTGCCCCTTTTCCGACCACACCAAATAGACGCCGCCCTTGCCCTCTTTATTCCGGCTGCTACCTCGCAGGAGCGTGAACAAAAAGTTCATGTTATGCTGAGGAATAGGGCTTTACGCCCGTTCGTCTCACACAAAGGGGCGGGTTTCCGCCGAACGCCGTTCATGCGGTGCCAACCACAGGGGTAAGACATGACGCCAAAAATCTCGTTTGCCATCGGTCTGCTGCTGCTCGCATCACCCGCGCTGGCAGCCGGGGGAAAGACCCCCGCCGGAAGCTTCACAATCAAGAACCTCGTTTCAGACCAGGAGGGCGTGGCTCAAAACACTGATCCCGAACTCGTGAATCCTTGGGGCATTTCGCACATTGCGGGAGGCTCAAATTGGGTTTCGGATAATGGTACAGACAAGTCGACAGTGTACGTCCGAGCGACTGGGTCGAAACAGCTGTCTGTCAACGTCGTGGGCGCTCCGACCGGCACGGTCGCCAATACCTCTGGCGGCTTCGTGATTTCCGAGAATGGGCGTGACGGCTCCGCTGCTTTCATGTTCGACACGGAATCCGGCACAATCCTAGGCTGGAATTCAACCGTCGATGCGAATAACGCGGTTTTGGCGGTCGACAATTCGGCAAAGGGATCCGTCTACAAGGGCCTTGCACTCGATAGTACGAACAAGCAGCTCTATACGGCTGATTTCACAAACAATAAGGTCCAGATCTACGACACCAATTTCAGTCTGACAAAGTCATTCACTGACAAGTCTCTCCCGAAGCGGTTCGCGCCGTTCAACGTGCAGATGCTGGGCGGCAAGCTGTATGTCGCATTTGCCAAGCGCGAGCGCGGCGGTTCCGATGAGGTTGCGGGCAAAGGGCTCGGCTACGTCGACGTGTTCGACACGAGCGGAAATCTGCTCACGCATCTTGTCGCCAATGGAAAGCTGAACGCGCCATGGGGCATGACAATCGCGCCCGCCAGCTTCGGCAGCCTCGCCGGCGCACTGCTGGTCGGCAATTTCGGCGATGGAAAGATCAACGCCTATGACGCGAATACCGGCGATTATCTTGGCGCATTGAAAGGTGCAGACGGCAAAGCACTCAAGATCGACGGACTGTGGGCGGTGGATTCAGGCCCTGCCAACAACCAGATCACCTTCACCGCCGGTCCTGACGACGAAAGTCACGGACTCCTGGGCCTAATTACAGCCAACTGAGATCAGCTCTCCCCGCTTCCCGATCGCTCCGGGAAGCGGGGGTTCTCACAATTCATGATCTCGTCCTGCATTCGCCGCGATTAATTTTCCCAAAGCGAAGTGGTCGCGGAATAATCTGCGGTACATCTCCGTCCGACTACAGAGGGGCTTCCCGAGTAGCGCGTATGCGCAGGAGGAACCCCCATGTTTCCGAAAATCGGCGTCGCCTTCGCGGCAGCACTGGCTGTGGCCGGTGCGCTTTCGGCCGCGGCAAATCCGAAGCCGGCGGATTCGGCTTATGAAGCGGTCTACTTGGTTTCAAATCAGGCCGGACTTGCTGCCAATTACGATCCAGAGCTGAAGAACGCGTGGGGTGTTTCCCATGCTCCCGGCGGGCCATTATGGGTCTCGTCCAACGGTAGAAACGCATCCACGATCTATGACAGGAGCAGCGGAGCGAAGGTGCCGCTCACCGTCAGGATTACCCATGGCGGTGCGCCCACCGGGCAAGTGTATGTGCCTCAAGACGAGGACGGCGAACTCGACTTTCCAATTCGAAAAAATGGCATGAAAGGACCGAGCCTGTTCATATTCGTCACCGAGGAGGGAACCATCGAAGGGTGGAATCCCGATGTCGATCCGGACCACGCACTGCTGGGCGCGGACCATTCTGCGCAAGGCGCAGCTTACAAGGGAGTTGCGATCGCGCGTAACAAGGAGAGACTCTACGCTGCGGATTTCGCCAACAATCAGGTAGAAATCTTCAACGACCGGTTTCAACAGATCGGCGCGTTCACTGATCCGGACCTGCCCAATCGCTTTGCGCCATTCAATGTGGCGCATCTGAACGGTGAGTTCTATGTCGCCTTCGCCAAGCGCGAAAAGGACGGCGACGACGAAGTCGCTGGCCCCGGCCTCGGCTACGTTGACGTATTTGACTTCTCAGGACACCTGAAAAAGCGTCTGATCGCGAACGGTCCGCTGAATGCCCCTTGGGGCATGGCGCTGGCTCCCCAAGACTTCGGCGCGTTCTCGGGTGCGTTGCTGGTGGGCAATTTCGGGAATGGCAGGATCAATGCCTTCAACCGCGATACCGGCGAATTCCTCGGCATGCTCACCACACGCAATGGCGCGCCGATCCGCATCGATGGTCTATGGGCGCTCGATACCGGGCCAGGGAATCGGGTGACCTTCGCCGCCGGTCCGAACGATGAAGCCGATGGCCTCGTCGGCTATATTCAGCCGGCGAGCACGGCGGTTCCTTCACGTTAAAGGTGGTCTCATCCGCGATGCCGGCTCGGCAGCAGTGCCGGCATCGTGGATTTCATCGGATGCACAAAGCCGCGGATCCAGGAAGAGGTAGAAGAGCGTCGACAAAGCAGCGAGGTCAAGAACGTAGAAATAACGATAGTCGCAGGCAATCGAGATGAAAAAGAAGCTCGCGCAAAATGCAACGGCGCCAAGCAGCATGCTTGTGAACGCCATGTCGGGCCCGCGGCGGCGCAATAGCAGGAAAGCGATTTCCCACAGGGCGAGCAATAGGAAGGTGAGGTGCGAGAACAGCGGCGTTCCCATGACCGCCTCGCCGTAATTGTCCATCAGTTTGTCGCGTGTCGAGACACGGGTCTGAAAGCCGAGTTCGCTCATGGCCTGCGGCGGCCCGCGAAGTCCAACGACATAGGGCACACAGAGGGAAATATCCGGTGTGAGGAAAACCCAGCTGAACACCTCGCTGCGTTCGCGCAGGTACAGCACCGGGTTTTGCAGCACGAAACCGAGCCACGGCCGGTGCAGGATGTCATCCGGCGCTTGCGCCAACGCTGCCTGCAATCGCTGCGAGCGGACCAGGGTGTCACTTCGGACGGGCGAATAAAGCTTCCGTCCGTCGCTCCGCATGAGCGCAAGGAGCGCAGGATCGCTGCGTGCAAGTTCCGGCACTCGTAGAGCGGAATCGAGCGACAGGCCGCCAATTAGATCGTAGAATTCGAGAATGCGTATTTCCTTGGAGACGCCCCGGTCCGGCGCGGTGCGCTCTGCAAACAAGATACTGGCGACAACGGTCAGCCCGACCACACAGACAAAAAACCTTCCAGCAGCAAACCAGGACTCGCGTGCGCCTGCGCCATTCCGACGCGCAATCCAGCCGAGCGCAAATGCGCTGAACGGAAGCAACACGAGTCCGTTTTGGCGCGTGAGCGCGGCGACGCTGAAGCACAGAACTGCAACTGCAATCAGCAGGCGGCGCCGGAGCGGCAAATTCCAGTTAAGTGGCACATGTGCCAACGCGACAAATCCGGCCACGGCGCTGTCGGCAAACAGCACGTCCTTCCAGACGATTCCCTGATACAGCAGCACCTGTGGCGTAAGTATGCAGAGCCCGGCCACCACGGGTGCAGCCCAGGAAATTCGCGGCATCAGCCAGAGGAGCGACAGCAGGCTGCCGAAGAACAGGAGCGCCATCGCCATCACGAACAGCGCGGCGCCTGGCAGCAGCCAGTCTCCAAGTCCCAGGAGCCATGACATCACCGGTGGATGCCAGCCGCTGTAGATCGCCGTCCGCCCTTCCAGCAGCTGGATTACAGAATCGTAAGAGAGATGCCCCGGCAGGCTTGCTGCCATTGAAAAGACAAATCCAATGCCCATAACCGCGGCTGTGGCATAGGCCGGCGCTCGCAATCGCCATTCAGGCTTGCGGTGTTTCAGCAAATTGCTTCGTGCGTGGGGCATGCGGTATTTAGAGCGCCGAAGGGACCACCGTGACAAAACCCATTTTTCAGGACCGCACCGGGCGGCGCGCGTCGCGCGTGACATCGATTGGCTGGCTCATCGCGGTCCTGACGATTCTACTTGGTGGCGCCTTCGCCGTCACCTTGTGGGCGCCCTCGCGCATGGAAGCGGCGAAGCTGCCCGGCCAGATCAGCGCGCTTCGGGTACAAAAACTGGAAAAGACGGCGGCGGATCCGGCACTGGTGCGCTCAGCCATGCAGCTCGCGGCAGAAGCGCGCGCCAAGCGCCTAAAGGTTCTGCTGAAGAAAATTGCGGCGCGTGAGCGCAACTCCAACGTCCACGCCACCGCCAAGCTGAAGCACGCGGGACGTCCGCTCTCGATCGCCTTCTATCCGAACTGGGAACTGTCTGCTTACGACTCCCTGCGCGTTGCGTTGCCGACACTCGATTGGGTGGTGCCCACCTGGCTCAGTCTCCAAGGTCCGGATCTCAAGCTGAAGGACGCCTACAGCAAAAAAGTCGATCTGCTGATCCGCCAGCGGCCGAAAGTGGCCATTCTGCCGGTGATCCAGAACTCGACACTCGGCAAATGGGACGGACCCGGCATGGCAGCGCTGCTGGCCGATCCGGAGCGCCGCACGCACCTTGTCAGGCAACTCTCCTCTTACATCGCGGTGCGTAAACTGCAGGGCATCGTGGTCGACTTCGAATCCCTGCCGGATGCGGCACTCCCCAATCTGGGACTATTCTTGAAGGAGACACGCGCCGCTTTCGCACCGCATGGCTGGACGGTGGCGGTGGCCGCGCCATTTGCCAACGACAAATGGCCGTTCGCCGATTTTGCGCGCGACGTCGATTACACCCTGCTCATGGCCTACGATGAGCACGCCTCGCACGGCGCGCCGGGCAGCATCGCTGGCCAGTCCTGGTTCGAGGACCTGCTCGACAAGCGCATGGAAGTGTTGGCGCCGGAACGCACCATCGTAGCGCTCGGCAGTTATGCCTATGACTGGAATTCGGACGACGTGGACAATCTGTCGTTCGAGGAAGCGGTGATCGCAGCCAACGACTCCGACGCGAAGGTGGAATTCGATCCACAAACCAACAACCCGCATTTCTCCTATGTGGAGGAAGACAACACGCGCCACGATGTGTGGCTGCTCGACGGTGTCACCGCCTATAACCAGATCCATGCCGCCGATCTTTACCGCCCCGCAGGCTACGCAGTATGGCGCCTTGGCAGCGAGGACCCATCTATCTGGTCGGTGTTTGGCCGACCGTACGGCGCCTCGGCGCCGCCCACGCTGCGTGACATTCCGACCATTGAGGATATCGACTTCGAGGGTTCCGGAGAATTCCTGCGTGTGGAGGCGCAACCGCAATCGGGCGCACGCAATTTCGAAGTTGAAAAGGCGACCGGCGACATCGACGATGAAACCTACACGAAGCTGCCGACCGGCTATGTGATCAGGCAGTTCGGAGCGGCGAAGAAGACGGTTGCGCTGACATTCGATGACGGCCCCGATCCCGAATGGACGCCGCAGATTTTGGATGTCCTTCGTGCCGAACATGTGCCTGCCACCTTCTTCGTCATCGGCAGCAATGCGGAGGCTTATCCGGAGCTCGTGCAACAGATGGTGGATGAAGGGCACGAAGTGGGTAACCACACCTTCACCCATCCCAACCTTTCGGAAACACCGGATCGCGTTGTCGAGCTTGAACTGAACGCGACGCAGCGTCTGTTTCAGGCGTTGACCGGCCGCTCGATGCGGCTCTTCCGGCCGCCCTATCTTGGCGATGCCGAGCCGACCGATGAAGACCAGATCGCGCCGGTGCAGGTGGCGCAGGACTTGGGCTACATCACGGTCGGCGAACACGTCGACCCGGTGGATTGGGAATTGCCGGGCGTCGACAAGATCGTCGAGCGCGCCGTCAAGCTGGTGCATGAGGCAAAGCCGAACTCGCCGCGCAACATCATTCTGTTCCACGATGCAGGGGGAGACCGCTCCCAAACCGTCGCTGCCCTGCCGATTCTGATCGAGAAGCTGAAGGCACAGGGCTATCGCTTTGTGACCACTTCGGCGCTGGTTGGTTTCAGCCGCGATCAGGCCATGCCTCCGCTCGCTGATAACATGTCATTGTTTGCAGACCGCGTGGTGTTCTACGCCTTGTCCAAGTTCGGGCGACTGCTGCACTGGGCGTTTCTGCTGGCGATCTGGCTCGGCATCGGCCGGGTGCTGTTCCTCGTCATTCTCGCGCTGCGCAACCTTCACAACGAAAGCCGCCAGGCAAGGCCACCACCAGCGCTGGATGGCTTGCGCGTTTCGGTGGTGATTCCCGCCTACAACGAAGAGCGGGTGATTGCGCAATCGGTACGCCGTATTCTCGAGAGCACGCACCGCAATCTGGAAGTCATCGTCGTGGACGACGGGTCGAAAGACGACACGCTTGCGGTCCTGACGGCGAATTTCGCGAACGATCCGCGAGTGGCGCTGGTCAGCGTCCCGAATGGGGGCAAGGCTGGTGCGTTGAATGCCGGCCTCTCCCGCGCGCAGGGTGCTGTGGTCGTCGCGCTCGATGCCGACACGATCTTCCGGCGCGACGCCATCGCGCGGCTGGCGCGCTGGTTCACTGATCCGGAAGTGGGCGCAGTGGCAGGCAACGCCAAGGTCGGCAACCGCATCAACATGATCACCCGCTGGCAGGCGCTGGAGTACATCGGTGCGCAGAACCTCGAGCGGCGCGCGTTGGCTGCACTGGGCACGCTGACGGTTGTGCCGGGCGCAATCGGTGCGTGGCGGCGCCAAGCTGTGGAGCAGTTGGGCGGATTCTCGAACGATACGGTGGCGGAGGATCAGGACCTCACCATCGCGTTGCAACGCAGCGGCTATCGCGTGTTGTTCGACAGTTCCGCCGTCGCGTGGACCGAGGCGCCGACGACCTTCCGCGGGCTTGCCCGGCAGCGTTTCCGATGGGCGTATGGCACGTTGCAGTGCCTGTGGAAGTACCGCAGCATCACCTTCAGCCGGCGCTATGGCGCGCTCGGGTTGGTGGCGCTGCCGCAAGTGTGGCTGTTCCAGATCATCCTGACGGCGCTGGCGCCGGTCGCCGATCTCATGCTGCTGTGGCAGCTGACATGGCAGGGCGCGGCTTATCTGGAGCACGGCGCGGAATTCAACAATGACAGCTTGATCAAGGTGGGGCTGTATTACGGTCTGTTCGTGCTGCTCGACATGGCGGCTGCCGGGTTTGGTTTTCTGGTGGAAGGGCGCGAGCAGAAGCGGCTGCTCATCAGCCTGCCGCTGCAGCGCTTCGGGTACCGGCAGCTGATGTATTACGTCGTGGTACGCTCGATCTTCAGTGCGTTGAAGGGCGCGGTCGTGGGATGGGGCAAGCTCGATCGCACCGCCACTGTCGCCATTCTCGAGGCGCAGGAAACCGCCTGATCAGCTCTGCGGCGATTCTCCGCGTTCGCCTGCAATCCACGTCGAAAGGACGTTGAGTTCGGCCGACAGCGCCACCAGATCCGCCCGGACGCCAGGCATGATTGCACCGCGCTCATGTGCCCCTCCCAGAAAACGGGCCGGTGTCAGCGATGCCGAGACGAGCGCCTGTTCAAGCGGGACACTCGCCAGTCGAACGGCGTTCCGTACCGCAGTCGCCATATCGAGATGGGCGCCGGCAAGAGTTCCATCGCTGGTAACGAGGCGCCCGTTTTCGAGCGCGATGTTCGTTCCGAGCAGATCGAACTTCTTCGTGCTTGCCCCCACCGTCGGCATGGCGTCGGTGACGAGCGCGATTCTTTCGGGGCCTTTGGCGGCGAACGCGGCGCGCACCGATACCGGATCGACATGCAGCCCATCGAAAATGATGCCGGCCATGACCCGTGGGTCCGACAACGCGGTGCCGATAATCCCGGGGGTGCGGCCGGCGAACGGCGGCATCGCATTGAACAGATGCGTGACTCCGGACAGCCCTTCCGCCATGGCATTCTGCATGACGTCGGCGCTAGCCTCGCTGTGACCGGCGCACACCCGAATGCCGCGGGAAGCTAGCGCGCGAATAAAACCGACCGGCACGCATTCCGGCGCCAAGGTTACCATCGAGTGTCCCGCATCAGCCAGCGCGAGCAGCCAATCGAGATCGCGCGTCTCGGCCTGTGCGATGTATTGCTGGCGATGTACGCCGGCGCGCTTGGGATTGAGGAAGGGGCCTTCCAGATGCAAGCCGAGCACGCCATGACTGCCGGCCGCCTCCTTTGCTGCGGCAATCGTCGCAACGGTCTTCTCTCGGGTGTCGGTGATCAGGGTCGGCAACAGCGCCGTGGTGCCGAATGGACGGTGGGCGCGCGCAATGGCGCGCATCGCCGCCGGAGTCGGATCGTCGTTGAGCAGCACACCCCCGCCGCCGTTCACCTGCAGATCGATGAATCCCGGCGCGAGGATGGCGCCGGCCGGAAGCTGGTGCCGCTCGCAACCGGACGGTACCGTGCCGCTGTCGCAAATCTGCTGGATCCGGCCATCTGCTATCAGGACAGCGGCGTTATCATGCCAGCGCTGCCCGTCGAAAATCCGCTCGGCGAGAATGGCCTGCCGGACGTTATCCTTGTGAACCATCGGCGCATTCCGCAGAGGCATGAAAGAGGATTACTCTAGTTGAACGACCGAAGCGGCCCAATGGGCGTTCCCATGACGAAACCTGAAGACGATGTGCGGATGCTGACAGAGCGGGTCAGCTCCCGCTATGTCGATCTCGACAGCTGGCCCATCAAAGACATGCTGGCCGCGATGTATGAGGGCCAGTTGGCGGCGGTGGCCGCTGTTCGCCCCGCGCTCAGCGACATCGCGGCAGCAGTAGAAGATGCCATGCGTGTGCTGGGGCAAAGCGGGCGGCTTGTTTACGTCGGCGCCGGCACGTCGGGACGCATCGGTGTACAGGATGGAACCGAGCTGCCGCCCACCTTCGACTGGCCGGCAGAGCGCCTGCTGTTCCTGATGGCGGGCGGGTTCGACGCGCTGGTGCACAGCGTGGAAGGCGCAGAAGACAGTGAAGAGGACGGTGCCCGCGCCATCGCAGCAGCGAATGTTGGCGCGGACGACGTGGTCATCGGCGTCGCAGCAAGCGGCACCACGCCGTATACGATCGGCGCGTTGCGCACCGCGCGTGAAGCGGGCGCCGTGACGATTGCGATCGCCAGCAATCCCGGCGCGCCGCTGCTTGCCGTGGCGAAGCATCCCATTCTCGTCAAAACCGGTGCGGAGGCGATCGCTGGTTCCACGCGCATGAAAGCGGGAACCGCGCAAAAGATCGTACTCAACCTTTTTTCCACTGCCCTGATGGTCCAGCTCGGGCGCGTCTACCGCGGCCTGATGGTGCACATGCGCGCCACCAACGCAAAGCTGCGCCGGCGTGCCGAAGCCATCGTGCGGGAGATTGTCGGATGCAGCGAGGCGGAAGCAGCCCGCTGCGTGGAGCATGCGGACGGCGATCTGAAGCTGGCCGTGTTGCTCGGCCTGGGTGCGGATGTTGGCAAAGCTTCCACGGCCTTGGCGCGCCATAACGGAAACCTGCGGCTCGCCATTGCGGAGATCGCACCTCGCCATGGCTGACAATCGAAGCGCGATGGCGCAGGAGATCGCGGATGTTCCCGCTTGCGCCGAGCGGCTTCTCGCCGATGCCAACACGCTTGCGGCGATTGCAAAATGGATTGCGGCATATGCGCCGCGCCTGGTTGTCCTTTGCGGACGCGGCAGCTCCGGCCATGTCGGCGTTTATCTGCGTTATCTGTTCGAAACCAAGCTGGGGCTCCTGACCTCGGCGGCTGCACCATCGGTTTTCAGTGCCTATGGCGCAAAACCCGATATGCGCGGCGTGCTGTTCATCGTCATTTCGCAGTCCGGTCGCAGCCCGGATTTGGTCTTGGCGACCAAGGTTGCACGCGAGCACGGCGCGCTGGCGCTCGCAATCGTCAACGATCCGCACTCCCCGGCAGCGGCGGCCGCCGATCTGGTGCTGCCCATTCATGCCGGCGTCGAGCACGCTGTTGCGGCAACGAAAACTGTCGTGCTGTCGATGGTGGCAGGCGCGCAGCTTGTCGCAGAGCTGGCGCGCGACGAGGAGTTGTCGGCTGCCCTGCAGCGACTGCCGTCGCGCTTCCGTGAGGCGCTCGGTTGCGACTGGGAGAATTGGCGGGCGGCGCTTGTCACCGCGCCGGCTGCATTCACCGCCGGCCGCGGTTACAGCTTCGGCCCGGCGCGCGAGATCGCGCTCAAGCTGACGGAGACCTTGCGCATCCCGGCGCTGGGATTCAGCACGGCGGAACTGCGCCACGGTCCCCGCGCCGCGGTCACTCCCTCCACGCCCGTTCTCATATTTCGGCAGGATGATCAGACGGCTGCCTCCAGCGATGCGCTCGCACGCGATTTGACGGAAGCCGGGGAGCGGGTGTTTTGCGCCGGCGGGCCGCAATGCACCTTGCCGTGGATCGGCAATGATCATCCCGTCTGCGACGCCATCGCGATGCTGCTGCCTGCTTACCGCGCCATCGAAACCGCCGCCCGCGCCCGCGGCCTCGATCCCGACAACCCACCGCACCTCAGCAAAGTCACCCGCACGCTCTGAAACACACATATGTTATTGCAATCGTGCCGCACCTGTGTTGCGCTGACGTTGCTGGGGCCTCTGGAGAGGCCAATGAATCCACGTCCTTATGTCATTGTGCCTTTTGAAAGGGGCAGCACGACTTATCGGGTCAAGCGATATCGCGAGCGCGCCGAAGAACTACGGGCCATCGCACAGGACCTTCTGAGCGACGATTGTCACCACACACTCATGCGCTTGGCCCATACGTACGATCAGATGGCGGCTCAGGCGGAGATCGTCGCGCGAGCGCCGAGCGCAGTCTAACTCGCAACCCGTAAGATGCGCCTGCGTGGGCATCTAATGCTACGATATGTGTATGCAGTGCTGGCCACGCTGTTAAGATGATGAACAAGACTGGCAGGGCTGGACATGTCCGATGCAAGCCACGCGCTGAATGGCGCGGAAAGCAGCGACGAGCAAGAGGCGCAGACCATTGTCGTCGGCATCGGTGCATCAGCCGGCGGCGTCAAGGCGCTCTCGAATTTTTTTGAAGCACTTCCCGAAGAGGTGGGCGCGGCGTTTGTCGTTATTGCCCACCTCGATCCCCAAAGCCGCAGCGAGCTACCGCAAATTCTGGCGTCGCACAGCAAAATGCCGGCGACACAGGTAACGGGCACGTCGGAGCTGAAGCCCGATTGCATCTACGTGATCCCACCGGACCGGCAGCTGCGCATTTCGGATGACGAGATCGCCGCCATTCCGTTCGAGGAGCCACGCGGCCGCCGCATGCCGATCGACTTCTTCTTCCGGTCACTGGCAGAGCAGCACGGCGACGGTTTTGCCATCGTCCTGACCGGCGCCGGGTCAGACGGCGCTGTCGGCGTGAAGGCGATCAAGGAACGCGGCGGCATCATTCTCGTCCAAGATCCCGAGGAAGCGGAATACCCGTCGATGCCGCGTGCCGCCATTGCCACCGACGCTGCCGATGTAATGCTTCCGGTCAAAGAACTGGCGGAGCGTCTCGCGGAGCTTGTGCGCGCCAAACGCCAGACTGGCTCCATCGCCATTGGCGGAGAGGACGCGCTGCGTCGCATTCTCGCGCATCTGCGCGTGCGCACCGGCCATGATTTCTCGCACTACAAGCGCTCCACCGTCCTGCGTCGGATCGCGCGGCGAATGCAGGTCACACGAAAGGACAATTTCGAACACTACTTCACGCATCTGCGCGAGAGCGCAGACGAAGCCCAGCTGCTGCTCGCCGACCTGCTGATTTCGGTGACCACCTTTTTCCGCGACAGCCAGTCATTCGAAAGTCTGGCCAAGAATGCCGTCCCGCACCTGTTTGAGAACAGGGATTCAACAGGGCTGATCCGGGTGTGGGTCGCAGGCTGCGCGACGGGCGAGGAAGCCTACAGCATTGCGATGCTGCTTCTCGAGGAAGCGGGCAGGCAGGACCTGCGGCCGGAAATCCAGATCTTTGCGACCGATATGGACGTGCGCGCGCTCGCGATTGCGCGGGAAGGCCGGTATCCCGCCGCGATCGAAGCGGATGTCAGCGAGGAGCGCCTGCACCGCTTCTTCCAGCGTGACGGCGACGATTACTTGGTGAAGCGCGAGCTGCGCGATGTCGTGCTGTTCGCCAATCACAGCCTGCTGAAGGATCCACCCTTTTCCCGCATCGATCTTATCTCCTGCCGCAACCTGCTGATCTACCTGAGCCGCGATTTGCAGCAGCAGGTGCTGATGACACTGAACTACGCGCTAAACCGGAACGGCTACCTATTCCTCGGTTCGTCTGAGACCGCCGAGCATCCGGACCATCTCTTCCGCGCGATTGATCGCGAGGCGCGCCTGTACCAGATGGCCGGGCGCTCGGATAACCCGCCGCTGCTGCCGCGCCTGCTCGGTATGACACCATTGTCGGGACGTGCGCGGGAAACACCGCCGGCTGCGCCGCTCCTGCGCGGTGCGCGCGTTCAGCACCGGGAAATGCTGGAAACCAATGCACCTCCCAGCATTCTGGTGGACAGCAGCTACCGCGTTCTTCATCTCTCGGAGAACGCCGGCCGATACCTACTACCGCCGGGCGGTGCCTTAACCCCCGATGTCACCGAACTTGTGCGCGAGGAGATCCGTTTCGATCTCCGCACCGCGTTACACCGCGCCTTCGAGCACAAGGAAGGGACACTTAGTCCGCTGCTGTTGGTGAAATTCAACGGCGCTGCGCACCGGCTCTATGTCCAGGTGAAGCCCATTGCGGCGCAGGACGGGGCGCCCGGTGCGGAGCGTGCGTTGATCTTCTTCATCGAAGGCGAAGCCGCTCCTGCCGCTCTGGAAGCTTTCGATGATGTCAGAACGGCGGCCGGGAATTCTATCCAACGGCTGCAGCAGGAGCTTGAGATCTCGCATGGTCGGCTGCGGACCATGGGCGAGGAATCCGAAGCCGCCAACGAGGAGCTGCGCGCGGCCAACGAGGAACTGCAATCCATCAACGAGGAATATCGCTCGACGGCGGAGGAGCTGGAAACCAGCAAGGAAGAACTGCAGTCGATGAACGAGGAGCTGCAGACCGTCAACAGCGAGCTGAAGCTGAAGCTCGATTCCGTCTCGCGCGCCAACAGCGATTTGCAGAACCTGATGTCGGCCACCGATTTTGGCACCTTGTTCCTGGATCCGGATTTGCGCATCAAGCGGTTCACCCAGCGGACCACCGAGCTCTTCAACATCACGCAGAACGATGTCGGGCGGCCCTTGACCGATTTCACGCACCAGCTCGCCTACGAGGATCTCGCCGCGGATGCGCGCAAGGTATTGAAGGACCTTGCGCCGGTGGAGCGGGAGGCGGCGAGCCGCGATGGCCGCTGGTATCTCGCGCGCTTCCGTCCGTACCGCACGGTGGAGGACAAGATTGACGGCGTGGTCGCCACATTCGTCGACATCACGCAGCGCAGGCTTTGGGAGGGACGTCTGCGGCTGCTGCTGGACGAACTCACGCACCGGGTCAAGAACATCCTCGCGGTGGTGCAGGGCATGGTGCATCAGACGGCACGTACCAGTTCCTCCAAAGAAGATTTTGTGGCGCGGCTGGACGGCCGCATTACCGCGCTGGCGGCTTCCCACACACTGCTGGTTGATTCGGAATGGGGCGGCGCCGATCTGCGCAAGCTGATCCGGTCGGAACTGGACGCCTATACCTCCGATCCCGCGCGGCTGCGGATCAGCGGCGAAACCGTCATGCTTCCGGCGGAAGTGGCGACGCCATTCGGCCTGGTGCTGCACGAACTGGCCACCAACGGACTGAAGTATGGCGCGCTTTCGAATGATGGCGGCGTCATCGAGGTCAATTGGAAAGTTGATCGAGGCAACGGCAGTCGCGCGCGACTTCTCTTTCACTGGCAAGAGAGGGACGGGCCGCAGGTTAAGACGCCCACCGGCGGGGGCTTCGGCAGCAAGCTCATCCAGAGAGGTCTGCCGGGGGCGACGGTCAGGCACGAGTTCCTTCCGGATGGCGTGCGCTGCAGCGTGGAATTGCCTCTCCCGGAGAGATCGTCAGGACTCGGCGGGCGGTCATGAGCCGGCCCGGCAGTAAATTAAGCCGGACCTGAATTTTGCCCCTGCGCTATTCGGCGGGCGCCACAGCTTCCGGCCGTTGCCATTCCGCCTGCGTCATGCGTTTGATCGCATCTTCGCGATCGCTCGCCTCGTCTGAGGCGCGTCGCCACTGGGCCTTGGCATCGCTTTCTCCATGGGCGGCATGTTTGTCGGCGATATCGCTGCATAGTTCCGCGCGCTCGTTCAGCATCCGCAGAACCGCCGACAAGTCATATTCCAGAATCTCGAGTTGTGCGGCGGCGAGAACCTGCGCCGTCATCACATGCCCGATGTGGCACCGGAATTGCGTGAGGGTACCGAGCATTTCCTCGCGCATGGCGCCGCCGCATTCGGGGCAAGTTTGCGCCACGGGATGCTGCATGCTGCGATCGGAATGCTCCATGGCAGTCACTCCAGTTTCATGCGCGGGTATCGGCAACATCCCGCGTCAGCCGCACCAGCAATCCGGGAATGTCGCGCAAGAGAACGCAGAAATCGACCTCCACATTCGCCAGCGCGCTTTCCGGCATCGATGGCGCTTCCGCATCTGCCAGATCCTGCACGATGGCAACGCCACCGCGCCGCTTGATTTCATACAGGCCGGCGGTGCCGTCGTTCAGCCGGCCGGTGAGGACCACGCCGATGGCATCCTTGCGATGGGCTTCCGCTGCGCTGCGGAAAAGCGGATCGATGGCGGGCCGTGTCCAGTTCTCGCGCGGGCCGCGAGAAAGCTCCAGCCGGCCGTCGTTCACCAGCAGGTGGCGGTCCGCTGGCGCAACATAGATGTGCCCCGGCTCCATCTCTTCTCCATCCCGCGCGTGACTGACGGGAAGCGTGCTGACGTCGCTCAGGATAGAGGGTAGCAGGCTTGGACCCGCTCCGATGTGGACGGCAATGAGAATTGTTGCCGGGAAATCAGCGGGCAATCCCGAGATCAGCGCGTGAAGGGCCTCGACCCCGCCTTGCGAGGCCCCGATCGCAACGATTCGGGCCATCCGTGCCTTTCTCCGCCCCGATCAACAACGTTTCGGGCAATCATTTGGCTGCGCAGGCGAAAAAACGCTGCCGGTCCTGTGGGGACCGGCAGCGCTGAAGGAACGCCTGAATGCCAGGCAGATACGCGCCTAGTTGTGGTGCAGCTCGTACACCTTGTTGTCGCCGTGCTGCTCGGTGAAGAAGCCGCGGGCGCCGATCAGGTTGGTGGGATTGCCATACTGGTCGGGCTTGATGCGCTCGCCGTTCGACACATACACGCCGGTCGGCTCGTTATCCTCCTGCCCGTCGCCCGACGCGCTGGCTTCGCGGCCGAGCGCCACCACACGCAGCGGATTTGCAAGATTGGTGAGCGGATAGGCCCACACCGAATCCAGCGTATCGAGCTTATCGTGCAGCGTGTCGCCGCGGTCTTCGGCTGTTACGATCGTATTGCTGTCGCCGAAGGTGACATTGTCATACGAGTTGTGCGTGGCATCGCCCAGCACGATGTTCTTGATCGTGCCGTTCTCCTGCTTCTTGTCGAGCGTGAACTGGAAGAGTCCACCCCAGGCCCCGCGCTGCGCGAGGCCGACAACCGAACCCGAACGGTTGTCGGTATCGCCGGTGGTGGCGAACACGAAGGTGCGGAAGCTGCCATCCGGCGTGAACACGCCATTTTCTGGCCGCTTGAACGGTGTGGCGCCGGCTGCGCGCGCCGCCAGATTGCAGTTGAAGTCCGCCGAGCCGTCGGTCGCAGTGTCATGCACCGTCACCCATTGCGTCGGGAAAGACGTGCCGCTGTGCAGCTCCACTTGCTTCGACGACCAGGTGTCGTTGAATGCGCTTTGATCGTCGTCGCCGCCGAACACCAGCGGCGCGCCATCCACCCAAACCTGCAGCGCCTGCAGCTTGCCGCCGGCATCGAGGTGATTGCGGTTGTAAGGAACGAACCGGTAGACGTAGGAGTTGGGCTGCTTGGCGTATTTGGGCCCATTGATGTCGTTCGGGTCCGTGCTCACCAGCTTGCCGCCGGTGTCTTCCACCAGATAGATGCGGCCCTTGTTGTCGGTGTGAATGCCTTCAACCCCGCAGCGGCCCATCAAACCGTAGCGCGTGATGACGGTGGCAGGAAAATCCGTCGACACTTCCACCACACCGCCGGCGCTGCCGCCGCTCTCCTGCGTAAAGAGTAGGGACTTGGTGAACGGATCATAGGCCGAGCCGTCCATGCTGTTGAAATGCGTGAGGCCGTCACCGCCGACCGGCGTCAGCAAGGTCACGCGATGGCCGGCGTCGGTCACGTCGAGATTCACGCGCGTGACGTAAGCCAGATTGCCGCTGTTCTCGTGCCCCTGATACAGGAAGTGATGGCCGTAATTGTATTTGGCCGTTGGCCCTTTCACCTTGCCGTCGATCTGGAGGTAAAGGTTCTGGTCGGGCTCGGTGCGCGTGCCATCGGCAAGGAAGCCGAACTGGGTGATCGGGCCGGATGGATTCTCCAGCACATTGCTGCCCTGAACGAGAACGTCGGCGCTGAAATCGGAACTGAGCACATTCGGCGGCGAACCTTCCGCCGGATTGGCCGTGGGCACGCCATTGGTGAACGGCCCAATGCCGTCCGCCGCCCACGCGGTCACCGGCGCCGCGCACAGCAGCAAGGCAATCAACAGATTGGATTTGGCCTGCATCGTTTGTCTCCCTTGAATGGATGAAGTGACGAGCGCCTGCGCACGCTTTTGAGCCCTTCGCAGCAGGGGCCTTGTGATCTGCACATGCGTTGGTTGCCCCTGAGCTCGCGAGGGGCTGGGTAGTTAAAGCGTGTGACAGCTGCGCGACGGACGCGCGACGGCTGGCTTACTGTTTTGTTGCAGGATCATGTTTGTGGATAATATGATTTACTGTGCCGGTCTAAATCGACCGTATTGCGCCGAAGTACACACGGCCAGAGAGGTCCGCATGGTCTGCTTGAAACGTCGTGTGCTGGCAGGCGCGGCAGGGGTTCTTGGTCTTTGTTCGAGCTTTATAGCTGCGCACGCCGACGTCACGATTTCCAACAAGCCGACGCAGAACATGAGTTGTGATACTGGCGTATGTACGGCGACCGCTCAGAAGGCGGTCCTCAACGTCGGCGAGTTGGAGGCGATGCTGGCGACCGGCGATGTGGTGGTCGAAACCGGCAGCGTGGCAAGAGACATAGATCTTGATCGGCCACTGAGCTGGGCCAGCACCAGCCGACTCACGCTGGATGCGCAACGTTCGGTGACGATCAAGAAACCCGTCGCGGTCGCCGGCTCTGGTGCTGTTGCAATTATCTACAACGACGGCGCGAGTGATGGGGATCTCTACTTCTTCAGCAAAGGCGCGGTGACATTTTTCGACGTTGCCAGCAGCCTTGTCATCAATGGCCAAACCTACACCCTCGCTGCCGATCTGCCGATCTTGGCTAGCAAAATGAACGTTAATCAAAATGGTTTTTTCGCCCTCACCAGCGACTACGACGCGCAGCAGGACAAATTCAAGGGCTCACCGATTCCCGTTTTCAAGGGACATTTCGAGGGGCTCGGGCACAGCATCCGAAGCCTCAAGCTGCGAGGCGGTAAGCACGATGCGCTAGCATGTTTGGCGAAACAGCTGCTGGTGTGATCCGCGACCTCTATCTCACAGAGGCCGATATCCACAGTGAGGGCAGGCCGCTGGTCGGCGCGCTTGTGGGCTGGAGTCGCGGGCAAATCATAAATGCGTCAAGCGATGGCAAGGTTAGCGGCGCTTCTGAAGGTGCGAAAGTGGGCGGACTTGTTGGGCGTAACGATGGGTCAATTGAGCGTTCCTACTCAGCGGCTACTGTAACGAGCCATAATACTGCTGGTGGCGTGGTGGGCGAAAACGGCGGGGCAATTACCCAGTCTTATGCCTCCGGCATCGTCGACGCAGCAGGAACAGCTGGGGGTCTAGTCGGTTACCACGGTGGCCAAGTATCAAATTCCTATGCAATCGCGCGGTTTCTGGAGGTTTGGCAGCCGGGGGATTTGCCGGCGATATCAGTGGGGAGTTGAATTCTTCGTTCTCACTTGGGGCAGTTACAAGTGATTGCGCTGGCGGATTCGCTGGCTTTTACTTCAGCGGGAATCTCATAGCCGCTTTCTGGGACACGGATACCAGCGGGATTGCCGATCCGAACCGCGGCGCGTGCAATGTGGACGACACACCGGGGATCACTGGCCTGACGGATGCACAACTCACATCCAGATTGCCCGTAGGCTTCGATCCGAAAATCTGGGATCAGTCGCCGAATATCAACAACGGCTATCCCTATTTGCGCGCCAACCCGCCACAGTAAGGCCCTGGAACACTGCCGGTAAATATCAAACAAAAAAGGCCGTCAGCGGCGGCCTCTTCTGTGTTCGCAACTGTTTGCCGAACGTCTACCGCGGCAGCACGCCCTCGCGCTGCAGGCGCTTGCGCTGCAGCTTGCGATAGCGGCGGATGGCCTCCGCGCGCTCGCGGGCCCGCTTCTCGCTCGGCTTCTCGTAATGGCCTCTCAGCTTCATCTCGCGGAAGATGCCTTCCCGCTGCATCTTCTTCTTCAGCGCCTTCAGCGCCTGGTCGATGTTGTTGTCGCGAACGATGATCTGCAAAGGCTGCTCCTGGCAGTTACGGGAAGCGTGGGCTCATATCAGACGGCTTTTTTTCTGTCTACCGCTGGTGGCTTAACAGATCGTGCGGTCGCTTGGCCGGGCACGAGGGTCGCAGAGCAGACGGTCTTTGGCAGCGCGCTGCATGGGTAATTGCCAAGCTCTTGCATTCCTTGGAATTTTCGACTGAGCCACATTTTTTCAAGATTCTGGATCATAAGCCTTGACAGCGTGACGCTGGTTCTGCATATTCTCACCATCTCCCGAAGTGCGCCCGGACGGTCCGGTGCCTGGAAACGGCCACCGCGCAGCTGATTCCGCGCGCCCAACCTTTTCAAGGAAAACTGCCATGTCCGCATCCATCCGCGCGGGTCCCTGACCCGTGCCGTGTCCGCGCGTCCTCGCGCCTGCTGTTGCCCCGTCGGAGCAAACTCCGAAACCGGTTTCGGCGGCGAAGAGACAACCCCTCTCGATCGCGAAGAAACGCGAGCGCCAAAGGCGTATGCCCCGGCTCCCTTGCGAATGTGCGATTCCCGTCCGAGCGCGGAACAGTCAAACGGGATGAAAATCTAGAACGATCTTTTGCCGCTTGAAGCGCGGACTCCGCCTTCGCTTTCTCTCGCCCCTCGCAGGTGGGGAGAGGGAAATGGATGGGATTCAGTTGCAGGTTGGATTCCGTCCGCGGCGATCCCAAATCTCGTTTTTGGCGACTCATCGCCAATTAGGATAACAGTGCGAGCGATGCGTCCAGAAATGTTCAAGGTTCCCGCCCTGTTGGCGGAGGCGGCCAAACTCAGCCGCATCGTCCAGCGGGATTTCTGGCAGAAGCTGCTGAAATTCGCGGCGCAGATTCCTTTCGCCGAAGATCTGGCCGCGGCGTATTACTGCGCCACCGATCCGGTGACGCCGGGCCGGGTGAGAGGCGTGCTGATGGCCGCCCTCGCCTATTTTGTCAGCCCGTTCGATGCCATTCCCGACATATTGGCCGGCATTGGCTTTACCGATGACGCGGCGGTGCTCGCGATGGCGTTTGGCCTCGTGGCCAAGCATCTGAAGCCGCATCATTATGCGCGGGCGCGAGCCACGCTCGGCCTGCCGGAACGATCGGAGCAGATTAGCGAAGCGCGCTGAGTTTGGGCGGCAACGGCTCGCCGGTCGCCGATTTCTCGGGCGGCGGTGTCACGAATTCGATCGCGATGCCGTTCTCGTGGAAGCGCGCCACGCGGCCCGCCATTTGTCCGATCAGCACGATTTCGCCGATCTGCGGCCGCACGTCGGTGACGAGCGACACCCCGCCCAGCGAGAGGTCGAGCACTTCGCAGTTCACGATCTCGCCGCTGGCGCGGGTGAAGTGCGCCAGCCCGCGCGTCGGCTTGCGGTCGTGACGCCGGAGCGCCGTCTGATCGACAGTGCCATCGCTCGCATACACCGCGAGCTGCTCGGCCAGACGGTCACGTTTGTGCGCCGAGCAGTGAAATCGCACGCCGAAGCAGGTTGCGTCGACCTCGCCTTTGATGGCGCGGGTCACGGTGCCTTCCAGTCGGCCGAAGCCGTCGACGTAAAGAACCACGGCGGCCTGCACCGGCGGGACAATACCGCAGATCACTTGCGCGCCGGCCGGCGACATATCGGTGATGATGCAGGCGGCTTCGCGCTCTTCGCCGGGCACGAACATTCGGCCCTTGAGATCGACCGGCACGCGCCGAAAGCGGCGGCGTTCCTGCCGCGTCTTGGCGATGGCTGCGTCGGTGTCGACTGTCATGCTGGCCAGCCCGGTATTTCCGGGATTCCTGCTGCTCCGCCGTTGTTGTAAGCCCAGTCGATCAACAGAAGGTTTACGGCGGCGGTTCGGCGGTTAACCCGGTCGTGCTTTTCCGCACCGCGACAGGCGGGCTATAGAATTGATTGGTAAAGGAGAATCACCATGCCGCCCTTTCGTCTTCTGCCGCCGCTGATAACAGCTGCCGCCGGTTTCACACTGGCCGGCTGCATCGGCACGACGGCACTGAGTGAACTCGAGCAGGCACGGCCCATCGGCGGGCCTTTTTCGCAGGCCCTGTTCAAGAATTACGCGGCGCTGGCGCACTCCTTCGGGACGGTCGGGACACCGACCAGCGGCACGCCGTTCGATGCCGATCAGTCGCTTCAGATGGGCAGCATGAGCTCCGACGTGGCGGATATCGCCAACACCTACGCCCAGAAGGCCATCGCCACCGCGCAAGGCGACGAGATTTTGCCTGAGGCTCCCGAAGTGGCGGCGCCGGACTCGGAAGGTATGCACCTCAAGCTGCTCGCTGCTCTCGACCGGGGACGAGACAAAGCTCCTGATCAAGCCGCGCGCGCCCAGGCCGATTACGATTGCTGGGTGATCAATGCGCGTGCCGACGACCTGCGGCGTGCGTCCCAGCAATGCCGGCGCTCTTTGGATGTCACGCTGGCAAGTTTGGAAAGTAATTTGGCGGCATCCACTCCGCCCGCCGCGCCGCCACCGGCGACTGCCGCGCCGCAGGCGGCACCGACAACTCCGGTCGATACGTCTTCAGCGCCTTCGGGTTCTGAGTTACCAAGCACCAGTTCCACAACGCCCGACGTGTCTCATACAGCTCCGTCTGAGAGCGCACCGCCCTCACCGCATTAGCGAAGATGCGTCGCGTTGCGCGAGGTTTCCCTGATTCAGGGTTAACGGCGCGGACGGATTGCGCGTCCTCAATCATTTCTGGCAACGGCATGCGCCGTGGCCGAAGATGACAATTTGGCAAAGGCTACGCCGTTGCATTTTCGCCGCAGACGATTGCCTCTCAGAAGAAGTCGAACCTGCAACCTTCCTGCGCGTTGGTTCTGCGGCTATCATCGAAAGAGAATGTGGATGCGAGCTACCGCAACAGGAGCAGTGTTCGCGCTGTTCGCGACCGTCGCAGCGGCGCAGGACAACCCCATTGTGCCCAGCGATCCACAGTCGCAAGCGACGCGCTATGACGTCCAGCAGATGAATTTCGACATGTGGTGCCAGGAGCAGCAGCATCTTCCGGCCGCACGCTGCGATAAGCGTCTGCCGGCGGATGATGCGGCGTTCAATACGTACCGGTCAAAAATCGAACGCTTCGAGATCCCTTACCTTCGGGAACAGCAACGCCGGCAGCAACTGAACCGCGACATCCTACACAACGATCCGGTCGACCATCCAAACCGGCCGGCGGAGCCGCCGATACAGCCGGTGCCGACCTCACCGCCGAAATAATCAGGATACCTGTCGAAGCTTTGACGGCGGCGCCAGTTCGAGCGCTTCGATCAAGCGCTTCATCATACCGTCCATCTCGCACTGCACAGGTACCGGCTTGTCACGGCTGACCACGAGCTTGAGGTGCGGCGCTTTCTCAAAGGTGCGCGATGGTGCGACAGGCGGCGGGGGCGGCGGGCCATCATTCGCCGGCGCGATTGGCTCAAACTCCCGCGCAATCTCCGATCCGACGTAGCGTTCGAAGGTGATGGGTTTGCCACGCAATTGGCTGGCATCGCCCAATACCTGCGAGACACCAATGAAACGCGTAGGCGTACTGCCGCCGAACGTCACCGGCGCAAACACTGTTTCGATTTCAATCGTGCCGCCCTCGTCGCTGGCCGCCAAGGACCAGATACAGATTGGCTGACGGCTCACCATGGCATGCTCTAGCAACTGCCCGACGGTATTTCGGCTCTGGGCTTCCCACGGTGCGAAGAACCCGGTGCCTTTCAATTCCGCGCCGTAACGATCGCAATGTGAGGTGCCGGCGAGTCGGTAAAGCGGTCGGCTCCGGTCAGCCGCATCGAGGATGAACACATGCGAAAGAATGCGTTTGATGGCGCGGGGATCGATATCGGTCTGATCCGGTACCGCGCGGCCCCTGCGCAAGCGGCTCCAATACCCGACGAGTAGATGGCTACTGCGATGCTTCATGACGGCCTGCCAATCCCCCGATTGTCCCGACGCGAACCAGAGGGGGCATGATTCCACCTGGCTCGGATAAGGAAAAGCAGGGGCCGTGCCACGGCCCCGTGCCGGGCGCTCATCGGTCCCAAGGGCCTCGTCGTACATCACCGAAAAGCTTTTTCTGCCGGGGTTTTAAGAGCGGAGTCAGGAGAAGTCCTGCGGCAAAGCCTCCGACATGGGCCCACCACGCTGTGCCGGGCTGGCCGGGATTGGCGAGGCCCGCGCTTATCAATTGCAACAGAAACCAGAAACCGATGACCCACATCGCCGCGATAGCAAGTGGGTAAGGAATAATCCCGAGCGGCACGATCACCGTGACTCGAGCCCAGGGGAAGAGAAGAAGATATGCGGCAAGCACGCCTGAAATCGCGCCCGATGCTCCGATCATTGGAACAAGCGAGGTGGGGTCGATATAGGCCATGGTTAACGCAGCCGCGACGCCGCAAAGGAAGTAGAAGAACAGGAAGCGAATGTGGCCGAAGGCGTCTTCGACGTTGTTACCGAAAATCCAAAGGTAAAGCATGTTGCCGGCCAGATGCAGAATGCCGCCATGCAGGAACATCGACGTGAAAATGGCCCAAACCGGTGAAAACACCACAGTGCCCGCCCGCCTGGTCCCGCCCGCGAAATACTCCGCAGGCGTGAAACCGAGCACCAGAATCGCGGCGTTCATTTCGCCGCGCAACGAGCGCTCCCATAGGTAGACAATCACGCAAAGGAAAATCAGTACCCACGTAACAATCGCGGGCGTCCTGGCGGGGTTCTCGTCCGAGAGGGGGATCATGCCTGCCGTGGTTTCAGCGCGTTAACCCCATGGTGTTAACCGCGAATCAATTCCTTTTTCCTGATCGCGACAAGCTATGCGCAAATCGCGTTTGCAATCCAGCAGCTCCAGCACCAGCCGGGGATGGCCGCCTCAGCAGCAGCGATTAGAACGTTCCATTAAGGCTGCAGGGCATAGTGTTCCCGCCGATTCATGCGGACACTGGACCCATGTCTTTGGTCGAGACGCTGCGAAGCGGAGAATTCCTCACACGCGAGCGCCTGCGGCTTTGGGCTGTTGCCCTGCTCATCGGCTATGCCTTCGCCATTGGCTACCTGTTCGCGACTGCGCATGGCTTGAACGATTATCAAGGTCGGCCGCTTGGGACGGATTTTTCCGATATCTACACGGCAGGCCGCGCGGCGCTGCACGGCGACGCACTCTCGCCCTTCGATCCAGCGCAGCAGTACCGACATGAACAGGAAATCTTTGGAAGAACAGTCCCATTCTTTGGCTGGCATTATCCGCCGTTCTTCCTGCTTGTGGCTGCACCGCTGGCGGCTCTCGCCTACGTTCCGTCGTTGATTGTGTGGCAACTCGGGACTCTTGCGCTTTACCTAGTCAGTCTTTGGTGGCTCTTGCGAACCGGACCGAACCCGGAGATTGCACGCGACAAAATTTGGATCGTGCTAGCCCTCGCCTTCCCGGCCGTGTTCATGAATGTCACGCATGGCCACAACGGCTTTCTCACGGCTGCCCTGCTGGCCGGGGCGTTGGCAACCCTGAACAAACGCCCGGTTCTAGCCGGCGTTCTATTTGGATTGATGGTCTACAAGCCGCAGTTCGGCATACTGATTCCGGTGGCGCTTCTTGCCGGGAGGCACTGGGCAACTATCGTTGCCGCAACTGTTACAGTAGGTGTATTGGCTGCCCTGACGACGTTCGTTTTCGGTGCTGAGGTGTGGCACGCCTTTGTCGGATCTTTGGCGTTTACACGCACGGCCGTCCTGGAACAGGGGGGCGCCGGATTCTTCAAAATTCAGAGTGTCTTCGCTGCAGTACGCATGTGGGGTGGCCCAATCCCGCTCGCCTATACGGCGCAAGCGCTCGTCACTGTCGGCAGCGGCACCGTGTTGTATCGCCTCTGGTGTTCGCACGCCTCGCCCGCGCGCAAAGGCGCGGCGCTGTGCCTCGCTTCTGTAATCGCCACACCCTATTGCTTCGACTATGACATGATGGCGCTCGCGCCGGCTATTGCGCTGCTCGCAGCTGAGGGGCTGGCCGACGGCTTCCGCCTTTACGAGCGCGTGCTCATCGCCGCGCTTTGGGGCATGCCGCTCGTCGCGCGCAGCGTTGCCCAATACACAGGAATACCCCTGGGCGCGGCGTTGATGCTTGTCGGTCTTGCGATACTCGCGTTCAATCCGCTCCGGGTTGCATATACCGCGAAGCACCCGGATACACATGAGCCGATGACTCCCGAGCTTTTGGCCAGCCGCACCGTTTCCTAACAAGCAGCTGAACCAACCGACGCTTGCGGCGACAAGTCTGGCTGGTATTGTGCGCGGCCTTCAACCGTCGGCCCGGCATGAACATACACGAATACCAGGCCAAGGAAATTTTGGGCGCCTTCGGCGCACCGGTTCCGCGCGGCATCGCCGCCTTCAGCGTCGATGAAGGCGTTTGTGCGGCCGAGCAGCTTGGCGGGCCGGTGTGGGTGGTCAAAGCCCAGATTCACGCGGGTGGACGGGGCAAAGGCGGCGGCGTGAAGGTCGTTCGCTCCCTTGATGAGGTGCGAAAGGAAGCCCAGCGCATGCTGGGCATGACTCTTGTCACGCACCAGACGGGCCCACATGGGCGCACGGTACAACGGCTCTACATCGAAGACGGTTCGGCCATCGCGCGCGAGCTCTATCTCTCAGCGCTGGTGGACCGGGGCAGCTCGCGCATCTCGTTCATCGCCTCAACAGCGGGGGGAATGGACATCGAAGCGGTGGCGAGGGAAACGCCGGAGAAGATCCACACATTCACGGTGGATCCGGCGGCCGGTTTCTCTCCGTATGTGGGCTTGGAGATTGCTACGGCTCTTGATCTGCGTGGCGAGCAGGCCAAGCAGTGTGGCACGCTGATCAAAACGCTCTACGAGGCATTTGTCGCAAAGGACATGAGCCTCCTCGAAATCAATCCACTGGTGGTGACGAAAGACGGTAGCGTTGTCTGCCTTGATGCAAAAATCAATTTCGATGACAACGCCCTGTTTCGCCATTCCGACATAAGGGCGCTTCGTGATCCTGAGGAGGAAGACCCGATGGAGCGCGAAGCGGCGAAACACGACCTTTCCTATGTAAAGCTCGACGGCTCGATCGGCTGCATGGTGAACGGTGCGGGACTTGCCATGGCCACGATGGACATCATCAAGCTGTACGGCGAAGAGCCGGCGAACTTCCTTGATGTCGGCGGCGGCGCGTCGAAGCAGAAGGTTACGGCGGCATTCAAGATTATTCTTTCCGATCCAAACGTGAAGGGCATACTGGTCAACATCTTCGGCGGCATCATGCGTTGCGACATCATCGCGGAAGGCATCATCGCTGCGGCCCATGAAGTGAGGCTTGCCGTTCCGCTAGTCGTCCGACTGGAAGGGACAAACGTCGATTTGGGAAAAGATATTCTCGCCAAATCCGGTTTGCCGATTGTCTCCGGTTCCGATCTTGCCGATGCGGCCGAGAAGATCGTGGCTGCCGTGAGAGGGCCCGCATGATCTCCGTTGAACGTTTGGCTGTCATAATGGGTGGCGTGATGATGATACTTGCTACCTCGACACAGATTTCACACGCAGCCGGCAAGACCGAACTGCACTGCATTACAGGGCCCATTGAAAGGACTTATGGTGGCACCAAATGGCTCGTGCACAGCTGCACGGACGGGAAAAGCCTTGTATTCACTGCTGAGGCTGGCCCTGCCGCACCCTTCGAATTCGATCTGACCTACACTGGCAACGGCTATGATCTCGATGGCAAGGGCAAGGGCGATCGAAAATATACGGATGCGGCGTACGCCGATCTGCAGAAGCTGCGCGCCCCCGACATTCTGAAGCTGATCAAAGAAACGCAGGCAGCGAAACCGAAGAGCTAATTGCCGGAACGCGCGCGCATGTCCATTTTGGTTGATAAGAACACAAGAGTGCTTTGCCAAGGATTCACGGGCCGGCAAGGCACATTCCATTCTGAGGCGGCGATCGCGTACGGCACAAAGGTGGTTGGCGGCACCTCGCCTGGCAAAGGTGGTGAAACGCATCTTGGGCTGCCGGTGTTCGACACAGTGCGCGAAGCCAAGGCCAATACCGACTGCAACGCAACAGTAATTTATGTCCCGCCGGCCTTCGCAGCGGATGCCATTCTCGAAGCAATCGACGCGCAAATTCCGCTGGTCGTGTGTATTACCGAAGGCATTCCGGTTCTGGACATGGTGAAGGTAAGGCGCGCGCTTTGCGGCTCCCGTTCACGGCTGATCGGACCGAATTGTCCCGGTGTCATCACGCCCGGCGAATGCAAGATTGGCATCATGCCGGGGCACATTCATCGGCGCGGCAAAGTCGGGATCGTCTCCCGTTCGGGCACCCTCACCTATGAAGCCGTCTGGCAGACGACCGCGGTTGGACTGGGCCAGACGACCTGTGTCGGAATTGGCGGTGATCCGGTGAAGGGCACGGAATTCATCGATGTGCTGGAGCTTTTCCTTGCGGATCCGGAAACTGAGGCCCTGATCATGATCGGCGAAATCGGTGGCAGCGCCGAGGAAGACGCGGCCGACTTTCTCCGGCACAGCAGAACCAAGAAGCCGACCGTAAGTTTCATCGCGGGTTTGACGGCTCCGCCGGGCCGTCGCATGGGCCATGCTGGCGCAATCATTTCCGGAGGAAAGGGCGGAGCCCAATCCAAGATAGACGCGATGAAGTCGGCCGGTATTTGCGTATCGTTGAATCCTGCGGCGCTCGGTACCGCGATGCGCGACATGTTTGCCGGCAAACTTTAGTTTGTTAGGCGGGCCTGGGGACGATCGAAACGGATTTCACGATAGCAAATACCTGAACACCTGCTGCCAGTTGCAATCTTGCGCATGACGCGCGCGTGATCCATGCGACGAACTTCGTGGTACCGCAAAGCAGGCGCACATCGACGTGCGAATCCGTCCTTTCACGAACTTCCAATATCGTTGCAGGCAGAACGTTATTCGCGCTGATCGCACGCGGCTCTTCGCAAGCAATGATAACATCCGTTGCGTGGATATGGGTGCGAAGCCTTGTTCCCTCCGGATAGGGCAGGAATGGAACGCGAAGTTCGCCTCCTGCAAAGCTCAGTACGGTCAACCCGTCTTCCTTCAGTTGGCGTCGCACAGTCGTTGCCAGCACTGCCCCATATGGCGGTTCTCCAGTGGCTTCGGGAATCCGCAGGTCCGTGATCAGGTCGAATAGCGCGCCGCTCGCCGCGACCCGCCCTTCTTTCACGATGACGAGATGGTCTGCGAGCCTTGCAACCTCACCCAGTGAGTGACTGACGTATACAATCGGAACAGCGGCGTGATCCCGCAGGCGCTCGAGGTATGGCAAAATCTCGCTCCGGCGTGCCGCATCAAGTGCGGCCAGCGGTTCATCCATCAACAGAATGCTTGGGCTCGCAAGCAACGCCCGGCCGAGCGCGACACGGGATTGCTCGCCGCCGGAGAGTGTGCGCGGCTTGCGCTTTAGGAGTGGCTCCAATCCGAGCAGCTTCACAACGCGGAAGAACTCCTCCTGCGGAACCGGGGCGGCGGAACGCCGCCACCCAAACTGCAAATTACGTTCGACAGTGAGATGCGGGAACAGCCGACTGTCCTGAAACACATAGCCCACGCGCCGACGCAAAGGCGGAATCCAAATGTCCTTTTCGCTATCAAAGAAGACGCGAGACCCAACGGCGATCCGCCCACTTGCCGGGCGAAACAGGCCCGCAATTGCGTTTACGATACTTGTCTTGCCGGCACCCGAATGCCCGAACAACGCGGTGATACCCGTCGCGTCGGTGTGAAACGCGATATCAAACGCGAAATCGGCAAACCGGTGCCGGAATTCAACCTCGATGCTCATAGGCCGGCGAATTGCCGTGCCCGCCGGCCGGCGAACTCGGCGAGCAGAAGGCCGGCCAGTGCAAGCATCAGAGACATTGCCGAAAGGCGTGCAGCCTCGAGGTCACCGCCCGGCGTTTGCAGCGCTGCGTAGATTGCCAGAGGCAGCGTCCGGGTCTCGCCGGGGATACTCGAGACAAATGTGATAATGGCGCCAAACTCGCCGAGGCATGCGGCGAACGCGAGAATTGCACCGGCGATGACGCCGGGCAGAGCAATCGGCAACGCAATATTTAGAACACGATCGAACGGGCCCGCGCCCAACGTTTCGGCGGCTTGCAGCAAGCGAGAGTCGAGTCCCTCGACTGCCAGCCGGATTGCTCGCACCTGAAAGGGGAAGGTGATGATTGCCGAGGCAAGTGCCGCTCCCGTCCAGCTGAAAGCAAAGCGAATTCCAAAATGCGCTAGCCACAATCCCAAGGGGGCGCGTGTGCCAAAGACGGAGAGCAGTACATATCCGAGCGCGACCGGGGGAATAACGAGCGGCATGTGCAGCACGCTCTCGACGAGAGTCTTACCCGGAAAGGTTCGGTTGGCGAGGAGCAACGCAGCCAAGACTGCAAACGGCAGCGCGCAGATCACCGCCGTGGCTGCAATCTTGAGGCTTAACAGCAGCGCGTCGGCTTCGGCCGGCGTGAGTGTCAGTGATGACGTTTCTTGTTGTTCCCTGTCTGCGGCGCGGCATTGTTGCTCGCGGACGACGTCGTGCCTGTGCCGCCCGAGCGCGCGTACACACTCCACAAGTGTCCTAAGGTTTGGGCCGCAGGGCTTCCCTTAATGGCGCCGAACGTCTTTATCGCCGCATCTTTTTGCCCGGCGCCAAGCTGCGCGATACCCAACGAAAGCTGCGCCTCATCCGGCTTGTCCAAGCCGCCCTTGTGGATGCCCGCCTGAATGGCGTTCACCGCGTCCGCATATTGCCCGCGACCCCACAGATTCTCGCCGTATTGTACTAGCAGATCGCCTGTCTTGGACGCGTTTGCCTGCTTCTGGAGGTTAGGCAGATTGGCGGTATCTTTCGCCGCCTGTGCCTGCGCCAACGCCTGCAGCCGCATATCGCGATCGCCTTGGAGCAACTTGACCGAAAAGCCCTTCTGCGCAACGGCAACCGCTTCTGCGGGGAAGTGCAATTGGATCGCGAGCTGCGTCATCAGTTCGTAATCCTCGGCATTGCGCATATTCCCGGTCGCGTACCGGATGCGATAGATGGCCAAATTCTGGTGATCCGTAAGGCCGCGTGTCGCATCCGAGGCGGTCAGCATATAGGTCCAGTATTTCGATTGCCCCTGAAGGATTAGTCGCTCGGCGACTTGCCCTTCCGTCTGCGTGTCGCCCGCCTTCCCAGCGGCGCTCATCAGCAGCGATAAGACCTGTGCGCTATTCCCTAGGCCGCGCAGCATGCGGACCGCAGTCGTGTAGTCGCCCATCAGATAATAGGCCTGGGCCACAATCACCTGGCTTTGAAAGTCATACCCGCCGCCCTTGCGCAGGCAGTCGGCATCGGAGCCTACGACTTCGCGGTAGCGCCCCGCATTGTAGTCGGTGGCGAACTTTGCCTTACAGCCAAGCGAACTGCCGCCAGACCCCGTCTTTGCGGCAATGAAATTCCTTGTTTGCGCAATAGCGGCTTGTTCGGACGACGTCAGCTTTCCGGCCGCCTCGGCTTCGTGCACCTTTGCCATCGCGGCGGCGCCTTTGCCGGAATTTGCAAGAGAAATCGCTTGCTGGAGCGGTTTTCCAACGGCGGGCCGCACGGTGGCCGCTTGCGCTATCGAAACGAAGGAGCTTTCGGACGGCAGCATGACGACGCCACTCAACAGAACAGCTACCCCAACGGCCCGCAGGATTGTCGACTTCATCAATGTCCTCGTAATGGAGCAACGCGCTGCGGCGGAACTCGTATCCCCGTCAGCGGCTAATCTCCCTTAGATGTAATTGTTGGTGTTCACGATGCCGATCTTCACCGCGCCGCGGCGCTGCGCGTTCGCCATCACCTTTGCCACAGTATCGTATTTGGCGAGCCGGTTGGCAGTAATGTGGATCTCGTCCTGTTCCTCAATCGGCTTTTGGCCTTGCTGGTAGAAGTAGGAGTCCAGAGTTTTCCAGTCCACCGCCTGCTGGTTCCAGTAAATTGTGCCGTCGAAATCGACCATGATGTTATCGACCGTAGGCTGTATGAGGGGTGGCTTCACATTGGGCGGCGGCATATCAAGTTTCACAGCGTGCGTCTGAATCGGCAAGGTGATGATCAGCATGACGAGAAGAACCAGCATGACGTCGATCAACGGCGTCGTGTTCATCTCCACCATCACTTCATCCGTGCCCGTCGCGGAACCGACATTCATCGCCATGTTTTGATTTCCTCGAATTTTTAGGGTCCGGCCTGATTACGCGGCTCCGTCAAGAAGCCGATCTTTGGAACGCCCGCACGCTGCGCGTCGTAAACCACTCGGCCAACTGCCTCGAAACGGACATCCTGATCCGCGCGGATATGAACCTCGGGCAAGGCGCGGCCTGCATTGTGAGCCCGAATCATGCTGTCTTCGAGACGCTGAATGATCTCCTGATTGCTGTCGACCGGCTGGTTGTTCCAGTAGATGTTCTCGCTCTTGTCGATTGCCAACACGATATTCTCGGGCTTTGTCGTCGTTGGAATATTTTTCGTATTCGGCAGATTCACCGGTACCACCTTCACGATCACGGGAATGGTGATCAGGAAGATGATGAGCAGCACGAGCATGACATCCACGAGGGGCGTGGTGTTGATCGTGGTGTTCAGTTCCGGTTCGTCGCCTTCTGCCGACGCGACTTGCATGGCCATGGTGCGTTACCTCGACTTTCAGACCGCGTCCTGTTCTTAACGGCCCTTGGTGACCAGATAAGTTTGCAAGTCGCTGGCGAAGCTCCGGAGCTTCTCGTTGATCACCTTGTTGCGGCGAACGAGGTAGTTGTAGAGCAGCACCGCCGGCACCGCGACCGCGAGACCGATCGCGGTCATGATGAGCGCTTCGCCCACCGGACCAGCCACCTTGTCGATCGACGCCTGACCGGCCACCCCGATGGCGATGAGCGCATTCAGGATGCCCCACACCGTGCCGAACAGGCCGACGAACGGCGCCGTTGAGCCGACGGAAGCCAGGAAGGCGACGCCGCCCTGGAGACGGGCATTGATTTCCTCCAGCTGGCGGTTAAGCGACATGGCGATCCAGTCGTTTTGGTTCAGAATTCCAGAGCCACCGGAGGACGCACGCACGCCGCTCTCGGCGACCGTTCGAAAGACGCTGTTCTTCGCGAGCTGGTCGATGCCTTCGTTCAGATTGTTGGATGCCCAGAAACGCCGTTCCACCTGCCGCGACTGGCCGAGAACACGCTGCTGCTCCCAAAACTTCATAAAGAAGATGTACCAGGTGCCAATCGACATGAGGGCGAGCAGGATCATCACGCCGCGCGCCACCCAGTCGGCATGGCCGTTCTGACCTTCCCACAACTGCCGAAGTCCGTACGGATTCTCTTTCGGCGTCGATGCGCCCGTGCCGCCGGCGGCGGGCGCCGGAGCCGGGGGCGGAGGAGCGGCAGCAGCAGGGGCGGCATTCTGATCGGCCGGTGCCGCTGACGGATTGGCAGCCCCCGGTGTCGCACCCGGCGTTGCGGTCCCCGTATCGGGGGTTGCGGGTTGGGCGGTCGTCTGCCCGGCGGGTTGGTTCGCCGGCTGTGCGAAGGACTGACCGGCGCTCGCGCCGGACAGCAGGAGGACCGTTGCTGCGATCGCCAGGTTTTTCGAAATCATGTCTTCAATGCTCCGTTGATTGGTCAACACGTTTCTTCGACTAGTCATTGTCCCGTCAGCTTCCACACAACCTTCGTCGTCCATGGTACGGAAACCGGCTGACCGTTCTGCATCGCCGGCTTGTAATGCCAATTCGACGCGCACGGGATCGCCGCCTGATCCAATTCATCGTGACCGCTGGACTCCGTCACATGAACGTTGGTGACCGTACCATCAGCTTGGATGGTGAAGCCGATCGTTGTCACACCTTCATGGTTCAGGCGGGTGGCCAGCGGCGGGTAATAGCGACTGCCGCATTCGTGCGCTTTGCCGATTGAAGCAGGCGCTGTAACCGGCGGTGGCTGCGCAGCCACCTTCGGCGGGGCCACCGGCGGCGGCGGTGTGATGGTTGTGGTCACCTGCGTGATGCTCTGGGCAGGCGCCTCGGTCTGCAGGTTGATATCCGGCGGCGGCACGAACGGTGGCGGCGGCTTCTGCAGTTCCGGCGGCGGCGGCGGCGGAGTCTTGGGCACGTCGGGCGGTTTTTCCTGAACCACCTCGGCTTTGATCTCCTCCAGTCCCTTTTGCACCAGCTGAGAGGCGAGACCCGTGGCCAACGCATAAATGGCGACCACATGAATAGCCGCCACAACACCGATGCTGATGGCCCGCCGCTCGGTCGATTGGACGGGCGTGGCTTGGAATGGTCTTAAATCGTGGGCAGGCTGGTCCATGGACTTACCGCGATACCAAATTTGACCCGGCGCTCTTGCACCGG
>JBJMVL010000009.1:0-19422 GCA_045810735.1 Alphaproteobacteria bacterium | reverse complement strand
CATGCCGCACGGCCTCAATCGAATCCATCTCCACGAGCCCAATTGGCTGCCGCCCGGCATCCAGATTTGCAAATTCCAGGATGTCGTCGATTTTCGCGTGGAGTTGTCGCCCAGCCTGATTGATGTCACAGGCATATTCTTCGTATTTGGGATGACCTGCCGCCCCGAACAGCTCCTGCTGCATCACCTCAGAAAAGCCGAGAATGGCATTGAGCGGTGTGCGGAGTTCATGGCTCATATGCGTGATGAATTCCGCTTTCGACCGGTCTGCTTCCACGGCACGCCGTTCCGCATCGGCGAGCCGGATGAGAAGTCTCGCTTCCTCATTGCGCTTTGCCTTGAGAGCGCGATCAGCAGCGCCCGGCCTGGTCCGCCGCTCGAATTCGCGCACAAACACGACCGCCAATCCGGCGCCCGCAAATGCCGGCCCGAGAATAAAGAACAAATAAAGCGGCAACGCGCCGTACCAGCCGCTCAGCGCTTCACCCACTTCGACGGAAGCAACGGCCGTGACGGGCCAGGCGGTCACCGGCGAAAGCGCAACCAAGCGGCGGCCAGACTTCATTTCCAGTATGCGGGTGTCAACTTGCTGGTTTCTCACTGCCAGCGACTGGTAGGACGGCAGCTCCCGCCAGTTGCGGCCGATTGCGAGCGCGAAGCCATCCCTGGTGGCGAGTAAATCGTCTTCCATGCTCGCACGCGGAAACAACTCCCGCGCGGCAAGCTGGACGAGAACCACGCGGCCGTTCTCGGCGAAGCCGAGCACGATGCTGCGGCCGCGGTCGGCCGTGAACACCGTGCGTCCGTTGATGGCATGCGCCAAAATTCCGCTGTCGAGCGGCAACAACTCCTTGGGCGCATGCTTCATCTCGAACAACAGCCCGCCGGCGCCGTCCAGCACCGCGATGTTCTGCACCGCGGGACCGCCAGCCTCCGACAACGCAGCCGATGTTTCGACATTCTCCTGCGCATTGGCGAATGCCGCGCCCAGTGCCGCGAAGCGGTCGAACGCTGACGCGAGATCGGACGCAATCTCTTGTGCCCGGCGGCTTTCCATGAAGGCGGCCTGATTGAGTGCATGTGCGCGGTCGCGCCGCATCTGGATGACCGCCGCAGAAACGAAGCTGCCGAAGATCAGAGCAATGGAAATGAGAACAGTCCAGCGAACATTTCGGCTTGCCGCTCTCATGACTCCAGAGAAGGCGCGGCTTGCAAGCTGTGCACGCGGAAGGGCGATCGAAGCCATCAAAGGCACGCCCCCTGATTCGTTTCGATATCAATAATTGCGGTGGCAGAAGCCGCTGTCGATGCTATTGCAGCATTTTTGTTGTGACCTCGAAGAGATTCGAGGAGAGCCCCTGCTGGGCGAGAGTGGCTTCCAGTTCCGCGCGCATTTGGGATTGGCGGTTTTCGTCATAGCGGCGCCAGTTCTCGAAAGCCGCCGCCATACGCGCGGCGACCTGCGGATTGATCGCGTCGAGAGCGCGGATGGTTTCAGCCACCAGCCTGTAGCCAGAGCCATCCGCTTCATGGAAACGAAGATGATTCCCGGAGAACGCACCGATCAGCGCGCGCACCCGGTTGGGGTTCTTCATGTCGAACGATGGATCGTCCAGCAGGCTGCGCACCTTCATGACCGTGGTGGGCAGCGGCGAACTCGCTTGCAGCCCCATCCATTTGTCGAGCACCAGCGGATCTTTGGCGAAGCGATCGTAGAAATGCGCAAACGCGGTCTCGCGCTCCGGCCAATCAATCCGCGACAGCGCTGCAAGCCCGGCAATCATGTCCGTCATGTTGGTTGCAGAGTGATAGTGCGCATTGGCGATCTGCGCCGACGTATGGGTATCCTCGGCGGTGACGTAGCGCAGGCAAACATTGCGCAACTGCCGCCGACCGGCGGATCGTGCATCTGGCACGAATGGGCCACTGGAATTCAGGTTCTGGTAGAGCGCATCGAATGCTTCACGATGCTTTTCCGCTACGCCGCGAATCAGCGCCGTGCGCGCCTCGTGGATCGCGACGGGATCGGCGGGAGTCATCTTGAGCGCGAGTTCGCTTTCTGATGGCGGCATCAGCATCTCGGCGGCGAAGGCATGGTCTTCCTCAGCGCGCGCCAATACCTCGCCGATCGCCTCGACATAAATGGGGTCCGACCGAGGCGCGATGCCGGAATTCGCGGTGCCCGCCATTTCCAGCAGAACGTCGGTTGCAAGCGCCTGGCCCGCCTCCCATCGGTTAAAGGCGTCGGCATCGCGGCTCATCATTGCGGCCCGATCGTTCGCCGTCATCGGCACGTTGAAATAGGCCGGCGCGGAGAAGCGGCGGCCGACGGAAATCAGCGGCGTCTCCGGCACATCGACGAAGACGAATTGCTCCTCCGGCCCCTTGAGTTCCAACACGCGCTCTTCCGGACCGATGGCATTTTCGCCGTCGAGCGTCAGCGGAATCCCACGGCCGCTCTTCGTCACGAACCCGAGCCGCACCGGAATATGCATTGGCTTCTTCTCCGGCTGGCCGGGCGTTGGCGGCAGTGTCTGCTTCAGCGTCAGCGCGTATTTTTGATTGGCCGGATCGTATTCGCCGCGCGCCTCGATGGTGGGCGTGCAGGATTGGCGATACCAGAGGCGGAATTGCGTGAGGTCGCGGCCGCAGGCTTCCTCGAAACATTTCACCCATTCCTCGATCGTGACCGCCTGCCCATCGTGGCGTTCGAAGTAGAGATCGGTTGCCTTGCGGTAGCTTTCGTCGCCGACCAGCGTCTTCAACATGCCGATGATCTCGGCGCCCTTCTCATACACCGTCGCCGTGTAGAAATTGTCGATGGTAATATAGCTCTGCGGCTGCACGGGATGGGCCAAGGGGCCTGCATCCTCCTGGAACTGCCGCATGCGCAGGAATTTCACATCCTCAATGCGCTTGACGCCCGCCGAGCGCATGTCGGCGGAAAAGCTGGCATCGCGGAAGACAGTGAGGCCTTCCTTCAGCGACAGTTGGAACCAGTCGCGACAGGTGATGCGGTCACCCGTCCAGTTGTGGAAATACTCATGCGCCACCACGCCTTCGATGCGGGCGTAATCGTCGTCGGTCGCGGTTTCCGGCGATGCCAGCAGCACCTTGTCGTTGAAGATGTTGAGGCCCTTATTCTCCATGGCGCCGAAATTGAAGGCGCTCACTGCTACGATCATGAAGATGTCGAGGTCGTATTCGCGGCCGTACTTCTCCTCGTCCCAGCGCATGGCGCGCTTGAGCGAATCCATCGCGTAAGTGGCGCGGGCCTCATTGCCGTGTTCGACATAGATGCGCAACATCACCTTCCGGTCGCTCATGGTGACGAATTCATCTTCGATATAGCCGAGGTCGCCCGCTATCAGAGCGAAGAGGTAACACGGCTTTGGAAAGGGATCGCTCCACAGCGCGAAGTGGCGGCCCTCCGGCAACTCGCCGGAACGCAGCAGATTGCCGTTGGACAGCAGCACCGGATATTTCGCTTTGTCTGCTTCAATGCGGGTTGTGAACACGGCCAGGTTGTCCGGCCGATCAAGATAATAGGTGATGCGGCGAAAGCCTTCCGCCTCGCATTGCGTGCAGAAAATTCCCTTCGAGAGATACAAGCCCTCCAAGGAAGTGTTGCTTGCCGGCGCGATCTCCGTGACTACGTCCAGTAGAAATTCATCCGGAACGCCATCAACCGAGAGCGTTTCATCATCTAGCCGATAGCGGCTCTCCGGCAGGTCATTGCCATCGATCCGCAACACCAGAAGCTTCAGCTGCTCGCCATTCAGAACCAATGGCGCGGCCGAATCACCGGTCCGCTGCATCCGCATTTTGGCGGCAACACGCGTGTTTCCCGGCGTTAGCACGAACTCCAGATCGATAGTGGAAATACGGAAATCGGCCGCGCGATAATCCTTCAGGTGAATGGGACGCGGTTCTTCAGTTCGCATATCTGGCCTGCGGGCGTTCGAGGCGCCGCCGGTATAGCGGCCCCCAATCCTCCTGTCAGGTCATTTCACTGTGTTGATTGCAGTCCCAGAGCGTCGGATTTTGCGAGGCGACCTGGCAGGAGCTGCATGACCGTCTGCCGATCCAACTCGTCAAGAGCGCTCCAGCGCGCGATTTCATCCAGTGTTCGACCGCATCCAATGCAGAGACCGGATGCCGCATCCATGGTGCACACCTTGATGCAAGGGGATTCCATTGAGTACCGATCCAGTTCGTGTTGGGTTTGGTGCCCTGCGTCGCTGGCCCCCATGCCAATCGAAGTTGTGAACTATTCGCCGCCAGCGGGGCTGATCGCTAGCTGCCGCTGTTCCGCTGCTGCCGCTCTGGTCTGTTCCTTTTTAGCGCGCGATTTGCGCCGATGTTCCTTCAGGCCCCGTTCGGGCGCGCCAAACCGGCGCAACGCAAATTCGCCAAATGTATTGTTCTTTCGAATGTCGACTTCGCTCGCATCCGGATGCTTTTCGGCGCGGCGAAGAAGCTCGCTGCATCGGCTCTCATCATTTTGCAGATAAGCTTCGTAAGCGCAGCACACCAGAAATTCGAAATCGTCGCTTTCCGGTATTTCGCGCCCTCCCGCCGGCTCGCGCGCCAGGTTCACCCGCTCGGTCTTCCGCCGCGCCACCAGTTCGCAGGCAAAATCATAAAGTTCGATATCTTCCTGGTTCTGTCCAATGAGGTCGCAAAGAATGTCCGGATAATCACTCAACGCGGCGCGCGCCGCCGACCAGCTCGCCTCGCCGGGCGCGGCAGTGTTTCTCCACGGTAGATCAAGGTGTGTCCAGCCTTCGCGCGCCAAGGCGCCAACATCCGCTGCGAGCGTGTCCATGAGGAACACATGGTCGAACTGTTCCAGCCGCTGTTTTGCGAGAGCGAGGCGTTCAGGCCCGTTGTGCCGCTCCTGATAGGTGATGGTCGAAAGAAGATAGTTCCGGCGCCACTGCAGCCCACCGGTACGCAGGAACTGCGCGTATTTCCGGCCGCGCTCTTCGAGCGGCTCCTCATTGCCTGGCTTTTCCAGCGCGAACTGCCAGGCGGAAAAAAGCCGGTCGATCGGTTCTCGCACAATCGTGACATAGCTCACGCCGTCGAGAAATTTCATTCGCGGACCCAACTGATTTTCGTTAGCCACTAGATCCCAGACCGACGATGAGAGAAAGTAATGCTGCTCCTTCGGGGTCCACCGCCAGAACTTGATGCGATCACCGCTTATCGGATTAATCGGATTCCCGTTCGCGTTGGGTTGGAACAGCCGCGCATTGCGCCGCGCCAATGCGATGAAAGATGAACCGGCGCACTTGCTGATATGGAGGAAGTAAATCATGGGCGATTGCTGACGCATGCCCCCACACGGAGTCAACAGGGGTCGGATTTACTGCCGCGGAACCGCCGCGGCATCCATATCCTTCAGTACAGCGCTGGCAATCCAACCTTGTTTCTGGTCGTTTCCTTGGCCGATTCGCACAAATACCCAGCTCCCGCGGCGCTCGACAGGAACCACCTCCATGTTGCGCGCGAGCTTCGTCACCACCGCTGCGCCGGTCGATGGGCTCTCGCGCAAGTTCGCCACGCGCACGTCGATGATCGCGTGCGGCGGTTCTGTGCCTGCTATTACAGGCGCGACCGGGACGGGGGCCCTGGACAAGCCTGCCATTTGCAGGAGCGGCTGAAGGTCCGCTTTCAACGAGAGATCCTGCGGCCAAACGTCGGCGACCACCGGCTCAACGCGAGGGAACAGCATGAAGACCAACGCAAACAGGCAGGCGACGATCGAGAAATCCCGGATCAGGCGCCGGCGGAATTGCGCGCGGTGCGCCTCTGCGTCAACCTCCCAAGTGGGCTTGCGATCCTGCGTGCTCAGCGGGATCTGATTCATGCGCTCTCGTTCCTGCTCCACCGCCGCGCGCGCCTCCGCCAGCTCGATTTCGCGGTGCGCCAGACTTGCCTGTGCCGCGGCGAGCTCATGCCGCAGTGCCTCCGAGCAGGCGCGGGCGTCCGACAGGCCATTCTCCGCCCGCTGCAGGCGTTCCTGTGCTTGGTCGAGCTGATGGGCGACCTGCTCCTGCCATTTGGCTTCGGCGGCGGCGAACCGCGGCGCTTCTTCCGACCGCCACTTCTTCTCCGCTTTCGCGAATGCAGCGTCGGATTCCTTTTTCCACACCTTCCGCGCCTTCTCGATTTCCGCGGCCACGCTTTGCAGCGAGTGATCCGCGGTCGCGCGCGCCTGCTCGGCCGCGGTTCTCAATTCCGCGAGTTCGCTTTCATGCGAGGCCAACGCCGCCTGCGCGCCCACGAGTTCATCCCGCAATCTGCGGATATTCTCCTCATTCTGCGTTTTCTGTACCTGGATTTCGGCGTTGGCCTGCGCGAGTTCTGCTTCGGTGCGTTGTAGCTGCGCAGTGGTTTCGGCGAGGGCCGGAGCCAACTGCGCTTTCCACTGCGCTTCGGCGGCGGCAAACCTGGCGGTCTCCGCCGCCTTGAATGACTCCTGTGCTTTGGCAAGAGCAGCGGCCATTTCCTGCTGCCAGCGTTCACGGGTCTGCTCGGCTTCGACCGCAGATTGCGAACGACCCTGTTCGGCGTTCGCACGTGCTTGCGCGAGCTCGCGTTCGCGCTCGGCAAGCGACAATTGCGTCGCTGTCACTTGATGCTGCCGCGCTTCCGCCTGAGCGCGTGCTTCCGCGAAAGCAGCTTCCGTCTGGGCAAGACGGCCGTTCAATTCGGTTAGCGCTCGAGCGGACTGCTCGTTCCAGCGCGCCTCCGCAGAGGCGAGACGCTTTGCTTCGGCGGCTTTCCACGCCTGCTCGGCTTTGGCGATCAATGACACGCCTTCCTGCGACTGCTGCTGTTGCGCGCGTTCGGTGGCGGCGCGCGCCTCGGCAAGCTCAGCCCCGCGGGTCGCAAGGCTTGCCTGCACGCTTATTAGCTGCTCGCGCAGGCGGCGCACCTCGGCATTGTGGTCTTGCGAAGTCTTGTGGGTGCGCGACTGCGTAAGCTCCATCTCTGCGTCTTCGGCGCGCTTGCGCAGCTCTTGAAGCTGCTTTTCGGATTGCGTACGCCAAGTTGCTTCCGCCGCCGCAATACGTGCGACTTCCGCGACCTTCCATTCGGCCTGCGCCTTCACGAGTGCGGCTTGGGCTTCTTGCTGCCAGCGCTTGCGGGCGTCCCCAACAGTGCGTTGCGCAGTGGCCGCGGAGCGCGTTTCGCGGCTCGCGTTTTCCGTTTCCCAGGCAGCACGGGTGCGTTCCAGGTTTGCGTTGGCTTCCGCAGCGGCAGCCGACAATTGCTCGCGCAATTCGCGATCCCACGCTTCTTCCGCCGTTCCGAATTCCGCCTTTAGCGCTTGCCGGGAGTGCTCGGCATCTTCGGCCTGACGGCGTGCGGTGGCGAGTTCCGTCTCGCGTGCGGCTAGCGACGATTTCGTCTTTACCAGTTCATCCCGCAGCTGCTGCAGTTCTGCGCTGAGCGCGCCGTCTGGTGCCGCTGCGCCGATGTAGGGATTGCCGTTTTTTCCGGCGATTGGCAGATCGATTACCGCGAGCGTTTCGCCGTCACCGCCGTCAAGGCTGATGATGCGCACGGCCAAGGTATGCGCATCGTAATCGTCTGTCGGCGGCACATATTCGAGGCCGTCCAGCTCGTCGGGCGCCAAAGACCAGGAGCGATCGCCGTTGTTGCGGCCTTGTGAGAGCCGCGCGCCATGCGCGAGGCGCTCCAACCGGATCGAGATTCCGCGATGCCGCTTGTACGGCGCAACAACCGCAAGGAGATCGAGCGGAATCGGTTCGCCCTGCGGCTCACTGTTGGAACGTGCGCGTTCAGCGGCCCGCGTTCCGCCGGAAGGGCGTCGTGCAAATCCACTCGCTCGCTGGACCATGCGCACCGGCTCCGTTGGCGGTTTTTTACCACCAGAGATCAACCAGACCCGCATGTTTGCTCCGATTGGGTAAAGCAATCGTTCGCAAGACGGCGAATGTCTTTAACGCCTATGGGTGCGGCCTGTGCTAGGGTGGTCGCATTCGGGCCGGAGGACGAAATTGCGCAGCGCAATTGTTGCCGTTGTCTTAACGACAGCCGCGTTGGCGGTGGATGGCGCATCTGCCGCCAATGTCGTGGGGGAGGCGGTGCAGAAGTTGCATCTTTCGCCGCAGCAGCTGTTGTCGCTGCGCGACACGCTCGGCAATTTCGGCCGCGGCGCTGCCGTGGAGGCATCGGGCGAAAATCTTTTTGTCCTGCGCGATACCGCCACAATGGCGTATGCCGGCGAATTCGCCCTGCGGGTGCTGCCGGACTCCAGCCTCGAACTCGACCGGGTGAGCGGCCCCGCGACGCTCGAGTCCGCCAACACGTTGCTCTTTTCCCTGCGCCTGAACGCCAAGTCGCGCGCGCAGGCGTTGGGGGCGCTGGCAAATTCGCAAGTCGCTGCCCAAACCGGCCTGCCTGAGCCGTCGCTGCCGGCGATCAGCCTCACCGGCACAACCGCAGCCGGCAGCCTGATGGCGACGCGCGCGGTGTTCTTCGCCGACGGCTCCGGCTGGGTGCGCACCTTGCGCGCGCCGTCGTTGCCGGCCGGCACGGCGCCCGCCCCGATGCGCCTCGCCGACCGCTATGTTCCCGCCATCCGCAGCGACGGCACGCGCGCCTGGCGGGACAGCGCCATCGAAATCGACAGCGACGTGCAACTTAGGCTCGCCGATCTGGACACCCGCACCCGCCGTGCGCCGGGAACGTTGTGCCATCCGCGCGGACCCGCGGCATCCCCCAGCGCCATCCACTTCATCCGCTGGGGACCACAGACGATTGCCGCCGTGCCACCGTCGCTGCTGGCGCAACTGGCGCCACAGCCTCCCGTGGTAATCGCGCCGGAAGAAACGCCGCCGGCATCGGCGCCAGACACTGCAACCCCGCCCACGGCAACCGCGCCCGCAGAAGCCGCGCCCGGCGCCCCGGAAAATTCACCGCCGCATTAAGCCCATTTAACGGTCGCTTAAACCAACGCGCCTACCTTTCCCGCCGAGAGCCCGGAACAGCAGCATGGCCAAAGCCGCGTTTCATAAGAACCAGCGCGTGTACGTGAAGCCCGTCGGCACCTGGGCGCTGATCGAGCGGGTGATCCCGCAATGGACCAAGGGGCTCGATGAGCCGTTGCGGATCTATTATGACGTAGGGCTGGGGCGCGAATTCTCCGCCGACGAGATGCAGGCCGAGCAGCCGATGCCCAACGGCAACGGACATGTCGCCCATCAATGGCGGATCGTCCGTGCGCGGAACAAGTGGCAGCCGGAAGAGGATTGCTCGCGCCATCCGGTGCCCGGCACATACCCGGTGGTGATAACCGGCGACGCGGAATGGGGCGGCTGGCGGGTGCCGGGCGCGGAATACGATCTGGCGCCGGAGAAGATCGAGCAGCAGGCCCGTCTGATCGCCAGCGCGCCGCGGCTCGCGAGCCTGGCAGGCGAGCTGGTCGAGTGGGCGCGCAACTCCGGCGAGGAGATGCCGTCGGACCTCGTGCAGCTGGCCCATGACGTCCAGGATTTGCTGGCGCGGGTGGACGGCGAAAGCAGCTAGCGGTCATCGCGCCCTCGCTTTTCTGAACACCGTTCACTTCTCCTTCTTCCGTTCATTCACGCGCGCTTCGACCATGGCGACGATGGCATTGGCGCGGGCGAGGAAAGTGGCGATCTGCTTGCGCAGCGCCTGCTTGTCGGCGGTGTAGCGGCCGGTCTTCACCGCGTTGCGATTTCCCCGTGGTGCTCCAAGCTCGTCTTTGACGCCCCGAACCCAAGTCGCCCGATCTTCCGGTTCGGCGGGCAGCGCCTCCGGCTGGGCGACCGTCATTGCTGCGGCGTTGCCGCGGGCGGCAATCTGGTCATGCAGGCACTGCCGGACCGCCCGCAGCCGCTCCGCCTCCTCCGCGGCCGCGGCTTGTTCAGCCTGGCGCTCCCGCTGCGCCTCCTGCCAGCGCTCGATCTCGAGGGCTTCGACATGGGCCATGAAAACCACGTGATGAAGCCCTGGAGGGTTGATGAAATGGGGAGCGAAATCATCCCGCGCCTTCTCCTGGCCCGTGCCGGTTTGCCGGAACTCCTCGATCGTCCGCTGATATTCCTGCCACGCGTGGCGGCGAATGTTGTGGTCTGGGATAGAGTTGAAATCGTCTCGCGTCCGGTATCGCGGGCCGTCCATTTCCGGCAGTTCCACTGGATTTTCTATCGCCTCCGGGGCAGCACCCTCCTCCGCGGCAATCGCTTCTGACATTTTCGTTTCCTCTTTGTTCAAGGGAAATCTAGCGTAATAAAGGCCGTGGTCAACCCTTATATTCCGACTTTCGAGAAATTATCTTACTTCAGCCACTCAGTGTAAGCATCCGCTGGATAAGGCCGACCCGGAGGGTTTCCGAAATGCATGCTAACCTTGGCACGAACATCTTGGGGGCAGGCCGTGTTGCAGTCATTAAGCTGGCATTCATCCGTACACAGATTTTGTCGGCCGCGGCGTTATTCGCCGCGTTGTTCTCCGTCACTGCCGCGCAGGCGTGGACGTACAAAGTCATTCATTCCTTCTGCGCGAAGGCAAATTGCGCAGAAGGCGCCGCGCCTCTCACCCGATTGCTCATTGATCCGGCGGGCAATCTCTTCGGAACAGCCGCGGCCGGGGGCAAATTTTTATACGGCACTGTCTTTGAACTAAGCCGCGACGGAGACCGGTGGCACCACAAAGTCATCTATAACCTTCGTTACAAGGGACGGTCACAAAAATACCCCGCTCATCATGGATGTCGCCGGCAGGCTGTACGGCACAACGTTTACGGGCGGAAAGTATGGCCTTGGCAGTGTGTTCAGGCTTATTCCCCCAGCCGGCGGCGGCAAATGGAGTTTCCAGACGCTTTACAACTTCTGTGGCTTTACCAACATTTGTCCCGATGGATCGGAGCCGGAAGGCGGCCTAACCTACGCTGGCGCCGCGAGCGGCGATCTCTACGACGGCGCCTCCCCCCTGTACGGCAGCACCGACCATGGCGGCTGGGATAACAACGTTGGCCCCGGCACTGTTTTCAAGCTGGAGCCGAAGGTAAATGGCAAGTGGCGGGAAACGGTGCTCTACGTCAGCTCCGGTGGAACTCTTCCCAGCCAGGGAGGGATTGTTGCCAACTCTGAAAGCCACCTTTTCGGCACGACCAGAGTGAATGGCGCAGGCGGCCAAGGGACGATCTTCGAACTCATCCCCGATGCAAAGAAAAAGAACTGGTCGGAACAGACACTCTACAATTTTTGCTCGATGTCCCAATGCAGCGATGGTGCTGTTGGATCCGGCGGATTGTTGATCGACGGATCCGGAAATCTCTTTGGAACGACCACCAACGGTGGCGTGTCATGCGCGGACGAGGCCGGATGCGGCGTGGCGTTCAAACTTTCGCCGGTCGGCAAGCCATCGGCCTACACGGTGCTGCACAGTTTCTGCACACTCTCGGACTGCCTCGACGGGCGTTATCCGTCTGCCGGTTTGATTATGGATCAGGCCGGTACTCTTTACGGTATGACGTTAGCAGGCGGCGGGAATGACAACGATTCTTTGGGCGAAGGCGGTGGCACGATCTACGCGCTGAATGGCACTGAAACGGTCCTACACGCTTTCTGCGCCAAGCCGGACTGCAGAGATGGCGAGCATCCCTACGGCTCGCTAAGCATGGATTCATCTGGCAATATTTTTGGCACCACGGCTGAAGGTGGTGCCCATGGCCTTGGTGTAGTGTTCGAGCTGTCGCCGTAAACGGTGCGGCATGGAGGGGGAGATGCACAACATAGCGGAATCGCCACGGATGCCGCGCGGCACGCAGCTCCGATTGCTGACGATTACCGCGGCGCTTCTCGCCGCCGCGCTGTTCTCCGCCACCGCCGCGCAGGCGTGGACCTACAAGGTGATCCATTCCTTCTGCACTAAACCCAGCTGCACCAATGGATACCTGCCGGTCTCGCGGCTCTTGCTGGATTCTGCAGGCAACCTTTTCGGCACAGCCAGCGGCGGCGGCAAAGTTGGCGGCGGTTTGGTGTTCGAGTTGGAACGGGACGGAAGCAGGTGGAGATACCACATCCTTCATGCCTCCTCGGACTCCGACGACATCGATTCACCGCTGATCATGGACGTGGGCGGAAACCTTTACGGAACCACCGTCTTTGGCGGAAAATACCACCAGGGATCCGCGTACGAATTGCTGCGTCCGCAGGACGGCGGCCGATGGAAGCAGCAAATCCTGCATCATTTCTGCGCTGTGGATTTCTGCCCGGACGGCAGCCAGGTGGAAGGCGGCCTGACTTACGCCGGTGCGGCTACCGGCGCGCTCTATGACGGTATGTCGCCGCTATTCGGAATCGCACAGACGGGAGGGCGTTCAGACGAGCGTGGCTACGGCACCGTCTATGAACTGACACACAAACCCGGCAGCAGCCACTGGCATCAGAAAGTCATCTACGCTTTCTGTCCTGAAAACAATTGCTCAAGCGGCATTCATCCGTCGCGTGGCGGATTGCTGATCGATAATGTGGGAAATATTTTCGGTGGTGCGGCGTTTGGCGGCTCCGCCAATGGCGCCGGTACATTGTTTGAGCTTAGTCCCAGCGGCAAGAGCTGGACGGAGACGGCGCTTTACACCTTTTGCACCACATTGCCCTGCAGCGATGGCGCCTATCCTTATGGCGGCCTGATCATGGATGGGAGCGGCAGTCTGCTTGGCACAACCTCGGCAGGTGGCAATGACTGCCCCAATGAGGACGGCGGGTGCGGCGTGGCGTTCAAGCTTGTGCCTAACGGCGCGCTATCGACCTATAGTTTGCTTTATACTTTTTGCGCGTTGGATGGATGCACGGACGGTCGTCACCCCTCTGCCGGATTGCTGCGGGATTCGTCGGGCCATTTGCTCGGCATGACGTCTGAAGGCGGCGATCCGGATGCGCTTGGCGACGAATGGGGCAGCGGAACCGTGTTCCATCTCGCTCAGGGGGAAAAGGTTCTACGCAGCTTCTGCCGCAAGGCCAGTTGCGTGGATGGAGCAATCCCCGCCGGAGGATTGATACCGGACGCCGCAGGCAATCTCTTCGGCGTCGCTGAGTATGGCGGTAAGAGCAACGCTGGTGTCGTGTTCGAGCTGTCGCCGTAGTTACGAAATTCGGGGACAGGATACGTATTGCCGCCGTAACCTGTTTAGCGGAATCGTCAGCTCTCACAACGCGTAATGCGTTGGCGCTTGGTATGCGCTCACCATATTCCGATTGCCTTACACAAGCGCCTAACGCGTTCTCAAATAACCGTGGAGCGTACCGTCCGCGTGCAAATAGGTACCCACAATGTGTTCGCGACCATCGATGCGCGCCGCCATGGTGTCATGATGGCTGGAAGGTGCATGGAACATCTGAACGGAGCCGTCTGGGTTGTACAGAAAGCCCTGCCCTTTTCCCGTCTGCGAAGACCAGACGCTACCGACGACAACGCCATGGCCGTCAACGGAGCTGGCTTCCGTTGAAGTCCAGCGGGGCAGCTCGATCATGGTCAAGCTGCCATCGACCCTCCGGATAAAGCCGTGAGCATTGTTATCGCTATCACCATACCTTGCCACGATATTGCCCTGATCATCGATGCAGCCGGGTCCCATAACGATGTATCGCGCCGCCGGCGGCAGATCGAACTGTGTGACAGTTCCATCCGCGGCCCGTGTAAAACCGGATTTGTTCTCGGCACCGGCGCGTCCTGCCACAACGCCGGAATCGTTGATACAATAAGGATAAAGAAAATCGGCCGAAAACATCGTGTAGCTGCCATCTCTCGCCCGGATGTAATTTCCGGCGGAACTGCCTCCCACCACGGTCCCATGAGAGCTCATGCCGATCGCGTAGGCCCAGGTAGCGCCCGGAGGATCGATGTTCGCGATGGTGCCGTCGGCCGAGCGAAGAAAGGCATGCCCGTTGCCATTGCCGTAGTGGCCGACGATCTCCCCTGCCTCGTTCATGTCCCACACAGACGAGTTTGCAGCGTTGAAAACGGAGAAGACTTCTAACGTCCCGTCGCTATGACGTAAGAAAGCCGCAGAGCCTGCAACCTCGCCGGCCTTGTTGACAGCAACGGTGTACACGCCGTTGTGGGCTTCGGCAATGTCGATGCTGATATAGTTCGCGCCGAATGCACTTTCGGCAAGCGGACCGCAACTCAGGACCGCGGCGACAACGCCGACTACCAGCAAAGACAGCAATCGTTGTTGATTTGGCATTGAACGACCATTGCAGGTTGCCCGCAGATACTTGCTGAAATACTTTACCCCCCGTTAAGACTGAAGGCGTGACCCCGATGGAAATTCAGGGACGGGATACGCATTGCCGCTGCGAATTCGGCTTTGCGGAATCGTCAGCGCTCACAATGCGCGAGGCGGTGGCGCAGTTGGTATGGCTGTCACCCATTCCTGCGGTTGCGGCATTGCCTGGGCCGCGAATTTCCACGCGCGCGTCCTGTCGCGTTAGTGCCTGTGGGCGCTTGCGCCGCGGCTTGACGGTGTGACCGCCGCCGTCCGTTCGCGCGGATGCTCCACGAAGAAGGTCATGCGCTCGTCGGCCAGCTTCTCCCATATGGCGGCCATTTCCTGGAAGTGTCCCTGAAGCTCCGGAGTGGAAGCTTTGGCCGCAATAACCCGGCACTCGCGTGCGCGCCGGCGAAACTGTCGAACCTTTTCCATCGCGGCTTCCTATGGCTGGAACTGGCCCCTTACCTGGCGAGAACGTCGCCGTTCGAGACTGGTTGCTGCGACAAAGAGAGGGCGGGAAGCGGCATTCCAGCGCCCCCTCGGTCTCCATTGTACGGAACCGGACGCACGGCTCGGCGTTCTCTGGTTTCGTGGCATGCGCCCAGCTCCTCCGCGAAAGAAGCAAGAAGGCGCAGAGAAAGCCGTCCTTGGTCTCTCTCGGGCGGTTTTCTCTTATCCGGCCATCCCCAAAGCACCCTCGTCCGGCGTTATGCTTTATGGCGGCTGCCCGGTTGTTCCGGCACGATTGCCGCTCTAGCCCAAGGGAGATTCCAATGCGCCTGACAGGTATTGCGGCGTTCGCCGGGTTGCCCGAATCGGCAGCCCATGTCGCACGGCAGAGATGACGCGCCACGCCTTGGTCGTGGCAGCACTCGGGCTTCTGCTAACGGCCTGCAACAATCACCGTGGACAAAACCGTCACCAGGCTCTGGCCGCGTGTGAAACGGAAGGTTTGCGCGTTCATGCGAATGTGCAAAACCCCGATGACCAATATCACCGGATGGGCGAGTATGCCCTGCTATGCATGAGAGCCAAGAACTATGACTGGAATCATGAAAGCACGCACTGCCGCACAGAGGACTCATACGCAGCCATAGCGGACGAGCAGTGCTACGCGCGCCATGAAGGGGACTAGCCAATCGGCGGCGAAGGGGGTGTCCCAATCACAGGTAAGTTCGGGACGGGATACGTATTCCCTATTCTTCCTCTTTCAGTGCTTCCGATACCGCAGAGACATTCACAGTCTCCGTCATCTGCTCAGCCTCCGGGTCGATCCGGTCAGGCACATGCGGCAGATCACGGCGAAGCTCTTCAACCAGCGCGATGAGCTTGGCGGACTTCTGTTCGGTTACGAACGTCAGTTGCAGGATCAGTTTCTCGCGATGCCCGGCGAGCCCGTCTGCGCGCCACTGCGTCGAAAGAATCAGGACCGTGAGGCACACTGCAGCGAGCGCGAGAGCGAGGGACAGATAGAGGAACGGCGGCGGGTCGAGGCGCAGGTGGACCGGCAACACCGCGTTGGCCAGCATCCACGCCAGCACGCCGATGAGCAGCAGGCCGAGAAAGGCCGGCCGGCTGATGACGGCCTTGATGCAATCGAGGACGCGATCGGCGGGAGTGGCGCCCTCGCGGTGCTCAACGTGCACCTTTTCGACGGCACGGACCGTCTGCTCGATGTGCGGGGGTAACTCTGCTTCCGGCATGCCACCCTCTCTTAGCTGCGCACGGCAGGTTGATGACGCAATCCTGAATCTCCGGCGAATGAAAGTGCCGATGGCGCTTGGAGACGACGCGACGGAAATTCGGAGACAGGGTACGTATTGCCGTTGCGCATTCGGTTTAGTGGAATCGTCAGCTCTCGCAACGGTGTGAATCGCCGCAATTCGTGTGCTGTCCCCATATTCTCAAACCTCTCCTTAACCCATGTTATTGTGCAGCTCCGAATTACAGAGCTTTAGTACGGAGTCCGCCTTCAGAGGGATGCGCGACTCCAAGTTAGGCGCGCACAGGTGGGGTAGAGCAGGACAGGCGAGGGCCTGTCCGCTCGCCACCTTCAATCCAGAGCCGTGTCCGCGAAACGCGGACGTCACTGACCTTGTACCGTGCAAATTCGGGGACAGAATACGTATTGCCGCGGTGAATATGTATCGCGTCCCCGGAATCACCGGCGAAGACGCGCTCGCCAAAATCATGCAGCCTGAGAACGACTCACGTTCCGCGTAGACCGGTGCGCTCTACCGCTCGCCTTAGCTTGAAGGAGTTGGGTCGCGTTCGACGTGTGTGAAACTCAGACCCGCGGAGATCTTGGCAACTGCGAAACACCAATCATTCCGTTAGCTTTCTTTGTCCGAAATCGTACATAGTTTTTTCGTCCGGCATAGACAGCCGTTAACTCCGGCCCGGCTATGTCCGTTAAATCGCAAGCGTCCTGTTGGGGCGGCCCGCCGCAAATGACTCCTGACTTCGTAGAAATGCGCAACAAGCTGGCACATTACCGCTCACAGACGGAGGCATTCCTGTTCAAAGCGGCGGCTACAGAAAACCGTGACGCGAGGGCCGAACTGCTGGACCTGGCGGAGACGTGGCGTCAACTCACGACGGGAGCAGAAACACTCATTCGCGAAATGGAGGCCATTCGCGAACGTTCCGCCTAGGCCGTTCTATGCCGGCCAATCCACGGCGCTAGTTCTTCTTTACACCAAACACGATCCCATCACCGGCACTGCCACCGTTGCTGGTTGTTCCATAAAGGACGCCGTTCATGCCCTCGATCAGTCCCGTGTACGGGTTGGCGCCATCGCTGGGACTACCTTTGAAACGATGAAGAATTGTCTCGGTCCCATCGACCGACATCTTAAACACCGTGCCGCAATCACACGTGCCTCCCCCGCTTCCGGTTGTGCCGTAAAGCGTATCGCCAATTCGCATCAGGTCGGCTTCCGGATATGCGCCGTCCGCTCCTCCGCTAAAACTATGAAGCACTGTTTCCGTCCCATCGGTGCCCAGCTTAAAAACCACACCCCTGTTCGCCGCGCCTCCGAGCAGCGTGGTGCCATAGAGATTTCCCGCTTTGTCACGCTCCAAGCCGCCTGCCGGCCTACCGCCATCGCTTCCGCCGCTGAAGGTGTGCAGCGTCGCAAACGTTCCCGCTGGCGTCAGCTTGAAAACGGTGCCAGCGTTGTTCGCGCCACCGAAAAGAGTTGTGCCATAGAGGTTGCCCGCCTTGTCCCGTTTGAGCCGCGCAGCGGGATCTTCGCCGTCGCTGCCGGTGAAGGTGTGGAGGACCGTGAAGCTCCCATCCGCGGCCAGTCGGTAAATAGTGCCGTCGTTATCGCCACCGAGACTGCTCGCGATGCCGTAGAAATTGCCGTGCTTGTCGCGAACGAGGCGCCCTCTCGGAAAATTGCCGTCGCTAACGCGATTGAAATCGTGGAGCACGGTTTCCGTACCGTCCGCGTCCAGTTTGAACAGGACGCCACCCTGGTGCGCGCCTCCGGCCGCAGTGCTGCCGTAGAACTCGCCGGTCGAACGGTTTAAGACCAGGGCGGCCTGCGGATCGTTGCCGTGGCTATAGTCGAATGCGTGCAGCACCGTTTCGGCGCCGTTTAACGTGAGCCTGAAGACCGTTCCCGGTCCTAACAGCCCGTCGCTCCAGCCGTACTCCGTCGTGCCGTAGAGATTTCCGTCACGCAACAGCAGGCCGCCAGCCGGATGCGCCCCTTCCTGCGTTCCACCCACAAAGTTGTAGAGGACCTCGTAATCGGCCGACGATGCGTTTTCGATCGGACCCAAAGCGGCCAGCGCGATGGTCAGGCACAGCAACGCGGCGCGGTGGACTCTGTCGCTCGGACGCATCGTGTCATCCTCTTAGGGCCAGGCACGGGTGGCGGGCGGCAGTAATTCTCTCGCCGGAGCTAACACCCGCCTTTCGGGCCGAACGCGGCTTTGCCGGAATCAAATTCTTCCCCGCCATACACCTGATCGTAGATGCCGTTCCCGATGCTGCCATTACTTGTGTGCGCGGCGAATACCAGGCCGGCGTTTTGACTTTCACCCTGTTGTTGAACGGTGACGGTGAAGAAATGGCCGATAAGCTCGAAGGTGCCGTAAGGCAGGTTGCCGCCGGGGCCGGTGAGCGAGACGAAACCGCTGTGCGGAAAGCGCAGGCTGCCATCGTCCTTGACCGTCAGGCAGTAAACCCCGTTGCCGTATTGGGCATTCGTGACGGTGATCGGCCAGTTGCCGCTATAGCTTGCTGCCAGCGCGACATCGGCCGAGGCAAGCATGAAAGAGGCCGCGGCGAAGATTGGAAGTGTTTTCATGGGACGGTCCCTCAACGAGTGGCGCTTACCAGCCCCCGTTCTGAGGACGAGGCCCCAGACTGCTTTATTCCCCTGTTGGGGTCGCCACTTGAGTTCTGACTGGCCGAGTTTTCCGCCTCTCTCGTGCCAACGGGAATTAGCCGACCAGAATTCGAGTCGGTGCCTTCAGGCTGGTGTCAGACCACCGCCACTATGTGCCACCCGATCACCGGACGGCGGAGTAACTGGCGGGATTAAGCAGCATCAGTCCCACTATCTCTTGACGTTCGCATCCCAGAGCAGCTTTCCGCTTGCAGAGCAGATCACGATATTTCCATTTGTCGAGAACCGTAGAGTGGCATTGGGATTTCCGTCTGTCCCGCTTGCCCATAACGGCTTGTACCCTTGGTAGATTACGAGATTGCCGTCCTCCTGCATTGCGAGTTTTGTCGCTCCGGACGTGCCGCTCTGCCAAAGCAGAAACGCTGAAGAGGTATCTCGCAATTCGAGATTTCCGGCAGCTGAAAAAGAAAGGCTGAATTTCCCGGCGGTCCATTGGTGGCCGGGCTTGAACTCGCCGGCGTTCACGACCACCACACCTTGGGACACGCTCATCGCCGGCGCCGCCTTTCTCGGGCACCCATTGTTCATAGCAACGACGGCCATCCTGGATAGTTGCCGGAGGGCGTCCGACACGCGTGGAGATAGAAATTAGGGGTGCCGCCGCTCAATCGAGGGACGTTAAAAGCCGACCACTGCCAGCTCTCCGCAATGACAGCGCGGGCGATCATCGACCGGCGCCTTCCGCTTCGCGGCGATCTCCGCGACCCAAGCCTG
>JBJMVL010000008.1:0-52889 GCA_045810735.1 Alphaproteobacteria bacterium | reverse complement strand
TGCAGATCAAGCCGGCCCTGTGGATGTCGATGATCGAAACAGCGGAAGTCGTATCGGAGCGCTATGGGATCAGCCGCGACCGTCAGGATACTTATGCGTTGGAAAGCCAGCGCCGCACCGCGGCGGCGCAGCAGGCGCAGAGGCTCAGCGACGAAATTGTGCCGCTTACCACCAAAATGAAGAAAGTGGACAAGACCACGGGTGAAGAATCCGTCGTGGCATGCACGGTCGATCGCGACGAGTGCAATCGCCCGGACACGACGCTCGAAGGTTTGCAGGCGCTAAAGCCGGTGTTCGGGGGGGGGCTTGGAGATCAAGCAGGGGAAATACGTGACAGCCGGCAACGCCTCGCAATTTTCCGACGGCGCATCAGCCTGCGTAGTGATGGACGCAAGTGTTGCTGAGCAAAAAGGCCTGAAGCCGCTCGGCATATTTCGCGGCTTTGCCGTCTCAGCATGTGAGCCAGATGAAATGGGAATTGGGCCGGTGCTCGCCGTGCCGCGCCTGCTCGAGCGTCATGGACTGAAGGTGGACGACATCGATCTCTGGGAATTGAACGAAGCGTTCGCGGCGCAGGTCCTCTACTGCAGGGATCGCATCGGCATTCCGCACGACAGACTGAATGTGGACGGCGGCGCGATTTCCATCGGCCATCCCTATGGAATGTCTGGCGCGCGCATGACCGGACACCTGCTGATCGAGGGCCGGCGCCGCAAGGCGAAGTACGGCGTTGTCACGATGTGCGTGGGTGGCGGCATGGGTGCGGCCGGGCTATTCGAAATCACTCACTGAAAATGCGGCGCATCCTGCTCGTCTGTGTGCTGTTGTTGTGCGCTTGTGCGCGACAGGCGGCACTCCCGACTGTTCCCCCTCCGCCGCCCGACCCAAAGACTCTGATGCCGGCGCTGGAGAGCCGGATATACGAACTGGTGGATACTGAACGGCGCAGACTCGGCCCGGCGAAAGAACCGCTAGCGCTCGACTCAGAATTGATCGCTGTGGCGCGTGAGAAGAGCGCGGACATGGCTGTTCGTAATTACGCCGCGCACACTTCGCCGGACGGCGAAACATCGGCCACCATCATCATGGCAAAAGATGCGGGATTCCACGGCCTCTTGGGCGAGAACATCGCCGTGCAACCATATCTGCCCAAATACGGGGTAGACGTAGACACATTCGCGCGGCGCATTGTCGAAATCTGGCTGGCAAGCAAGGCGCATCGCGAGAATCTAGCGGACCCGGCCTACGCTCGAACCGGCGTGGGCGCGGCCCTTAACGGAAACAGCGTTTATGTGACCGAATTGTTTTCGGGACGGCCGGACGGCGCTGCTCCAGCCCAGTCGCAGAAGTAGTGTCCAAATGCCGGACCGCATCATCACCTACCGCGAGTTCTGGCCCTACTATCTGCGCGAGCACGCCCGGCCGACCACCCGTTCGATTCATTTTCTGGGCACCGGCGTTGCGACAGCCTGCCTTATCGCACTGATGGCAACGGGAAATCCTTGGCTTCTCCCGGGCGTGCTGATCGGCGGCTACGGTCCGGCCTGGGTTGCGCATTTCTTCGTAGAACACAATAAGCCCGCCACCTTCCGGCACCCCCTCTGGTCCCTCGTCTCGGACTATCGGATGGCCTTCGTGTGGTTGACCGGCCAATTGGACCGGGAGCTCCTCAAGGCCGGCGTGAAGCCCCGCTAACGGCAATTTAACCCTCTTCGTCAATCATAAATCTGCGTGTGTGTCGCGACGGCGGGCCTGTCCTTAGCCAAGACTGCTTTCCTTCACACTTGGTTTGGGGGCCGATCCCTTCCTTTCAGGGTTCGGCAGATTGTGAGTCGAAAATGCAACCTGAACTTCCCTGGAATGTGGCCGGAATCCCGTCTGAGGCACGCGAGGCCGCGAGAGCCGCGGCGCGCCGCGAAGGATTGTCGGTCGGCGAATGGATGACGCGGCGGATCCTGCGCGGATTCCCTGATGCCGCAACCGATACCAACGACAACTGGCGCTCAAACATCATCGAAGCGCCGCTTCCACCGCAGCCCGGTCCAGTAGCGCCGGCTCAGAAGACACATGAGATAATCGAATGCGCCTCCGGCGGTGAAACGGAAGCGAAGAACGCTCACAAAGCGATCGACCAGCAATTGGAGACCGTTGCGCGGCGCATGGAAACGGCCGAGCGCAACCAGACGGAAAACAATCGGGCCATGACGCAGGCTACCACTCAGATCAACATCGCCGCACGTGAACAGGCGCTGGCTTTCGAGCAGATGAATGCGCACGTGGCGGGGCTCGCCGAACGCGTCGTGCGCCTGGAGCGGCATGTGCAGAACGACGGCATGAAAGATGCAGTCAAGGCGTTGCATCTGGGCTTGTCGCGGGTCGCAGATCAGATCGCGCAGACGGCGAGCCAGTCCGCTTCGCAGATCGCTGAACTCGCCACCAACGTCGGCTCCCTGACCTCGCAAGTGGTCGCCGCATCCGAGAAGGCTGACGCGGCGACGCAAGTCGTGGAAACGAATGTTACCGCGCTGGACGAGCGCATCCGCGTCGTGGAACGAAGTGCGTATTCCAGCGCATCGGCGCTCGACCACACAATGGAAACTGTGGAGCAGCTGAAGGCTGACAGGGAGTCTATCGATAACGAAGTGCGGCGGCAGTCGACCGCGGTTTCCCAACTCAAGGACAATCTTGATCAGCTGAGCGGCCGGATCACGGCGGGCGAAACCGAGCATACCCGCCTCCACGAAGCCGTCACACGCCTTCATGCGCGGTACGCGGACAATCCTCTTGACCAGCGGCTCTCCGGCATCGAACACGTCCTCACCGACATCATGAGTCGCGTGGAACAGGCGGAGCAGACGACCGCGAGCACCCACGGCTCCGTAGAGCAGACTATGCGCGAACTGGCGGCGGGGTTCGAAGTAGCCGATCAACGCAACCGCGATACTATCCGCGAGCTACAGTCGGTCGTGGAGGACGCCACCAGCAAGATTACCGCCGTCGAAGAGAAGCTCACAGCAGCGCACGCCGCGGCTGTCGCTGTCAGCTCTCCCGCACCGGTGCAGGCTGCACCGGAAATTGCAGCTTCAGAACCAATGCCGACACCAGAAGCAGTGGTCGAAGCGACGCCGGTCCAACCCATTCTCGATGCGCCGCCATTCCCGGATGACATGGCGCATGCTTTCATCGCCGATCTTTCACCGTTGGTGCTCGATCCGCTGCCGGATTTCCCACCACCGGCGCACGACGCCATGCCCGATTTCCAGCCGCTTTCCGCCGTGACCGACTCGGTCGCATCGCCGCTGGTGCTCGATGAACCCGTAGCAGCGCCCAATTCCGAAACCTCGGATAGCGCTGAGCCGCAAGCTTCCCATGAGCCGCTTGGCGCGGCGGGTTCCTTCCTCGACGCGGCGCGCCGCTCGGCCAAGGCCGCTGCCTTTGAGAAGGAGCAAGCCAACGGGATGCGGACGCCGATGGGCAGCCTGCCGTGGATGAAGCCCCGTCGTGCGGAAGAATCCGAAGCGCGCGGCAAACGTTATGCGGTCGCCGGCTCGGTCTTTGGCGTGGCCGTAGCCGCATCGCTTGCAGGTGTCGTGTTGACACGCAGCATGAGTTCCCCGCACCCGCATCCCCTGCCGATTGCTTCCGTCAGCATGCCCGCGATCACGCATCAGGATGCGCCGACGATCACCGTCGCAAGGCCGGCCGCCGCGCCGCAGGCAGTCAAACTGTTGGCGAGCGCCACCACTGCTGTCGGGAAACCCCAAGCGGCAACGCCTCCTGCGAAGGTGCCGGACACAACCAAGCGGCTGATGCCGACGAGCGTCGCACCGAAAGCGGCGGCTGCATTGCCTGCAATGCCTGCGGCCGCTGCCGCCCCCGTTCCTGAGATGCAGAAGCTTGCCGCGCTGGCAAACACCGGCGACTCGCGCGCCCAGATGCTGCTCGGCCTCAAATACCTCGAAGGTAACGGGGTTGCCGCGAACGAAGCGGAGTCGGCCCGGTGGCTCTCGCGCGCCGCGCAACAGGGCGAACCTTTGGCGCAATATCGCCTCGGCACGCTCTACGAACGCGGCCGCGGCCTGCCCGCTTCGGCGCAGCAGGCGACGCACTGGTACGAGCTCGCCGCCAAGCAGGGCAATCGTAAGGCCATGCACAACCTCGCCATCGCGTTCGCCGAAGGATCCGGCGAGCCGAAGGACGAAGTGAAGGCGGCGATGTGGTTTGCGCGCGCCGCCAATCTTGGCCTTGCCGATTCGCAGTTCAACCTTGCGGTGCTCTACGAGCGCGGCATGGGCGTGAAGCAAAGTCTGGTGGATGCCTACAAGTGGTATCTGATCGCCGCAGCGCAGGGCGATGCGGAATCCAAGACGCGCGCCGAAGCATTGAGCACGCAGATTGGCGATGCCGACCGCGCCGCCGCACAACAGGCGGCATCGGGTTTTCGGCCGCAGCCGCTCAATTCGTCGGCGAACAGCACACCCGTTTTCGGCTAGACCGCAGCCGGCGCCCTCGCGCGGCGACGGTGCGCAACATCATTGCCGAATAGCCAAAGTTCCCATTCGAACCTCGGGAAAAATGGGAGGGGTGCCTCCTGACCACCGGAACGCGCACCGGCATTCGTTTTTAACAAATGGGGGTGGGGTGCCCCCTTGATCGCACGATGAGCGGTCGAAATTAGCCAATCCGTCATCTCTTCGAGCAACGCTCCTCTTCAGTCAGCGTGGTACATTTCTACATCCGGACTCTGCCTGGTGGAATGGGGAACGAATTTATCTTGTAGTCATCATGGTGCCGAATTCACCAGCGAAATCAATATGCTGCCGAAAGCTCGGATTGGGCGGATTGGGGAGTGGGTGGGGAACAGCGGTAAATGGCAGTGCCTGAGGCCGATGTAACTAACCCTCGCCTGGCGTCTCGGATTCGCCGGCGAGCTTCTCGCAGTTTTCAGCGAGTGTCGCCCACCCCATCGCCATGCTCACATACACTTCGCGCTGCTCACCGGCCGGAAGCGCGTGCGCGCGCATCAGCGCCTCGGATGCCAAGATCCGATATCGTTTCGCACGCTCCGCTGGAGGCAAGAGATGTATCGCTTCCACGCCCGCATCTTTCCGGCTCCTCCTGGATTCCAAACTCCTTACACAGACAAAAGTGCCTGCCGTAGAAATGCCTCCGGCTTATCCTATGTGATTTTATTTCCCGCTGGCCTGTGCCACAAACTTCTGTGGGGCTGTGATGACGATGTTGGGGCGTATTTCCGCCGTGGCCGAGCTAATCGCCTATACCTTCCGCTATTTGCGTGCGGATGGTGCCTTCGCGCGTGTTTTGTCATGCAAGTGCGACGGCGATGCCGAGGCGCTGCGCAGGGCAGCGGCCTACATGGATAAAGATTCCGCTGCGCTCGAAGTATCCTGCGGTCCGCGTCTCATCTGGCATGGGCTGCGTGAAGAGGCGCTGGCGGCCAAGGGCTGACCCTCTCCGGTTTGGCACTACTGCTCGTGGAGCGATAGCTCGTTCCCCGGCTCCCGCGCGGGACCTTGCGAGCGGCGGTATCGTGGTGGCAAATTTGGGCGTAGGCTTCGCCGCTACAGAGGTTCGCGGGTATCGCCTGCGGCCGCCTGGGTTCGCGGCAGCTGCGGGCGACAACCCGATCCTCGAAGCTTTGGGAGGATCGGCCATGGAGACCATCAAAAACCCCGTCGAATACACGGGCGCTGCGGTTGCGCATGGCGCGCAGCATGTCGCCTCCGCCTACCGTTCGCTGCAGCACATCCAGGACACGATCCATTCGCCGGCGCCGGCCGTGCGTCACATCGCGTTCGCCGATCTGCGCAATGCTTTGAGAGAGGGCTTCGACGATTTCGGCGCCTACCGTAGCGACGTGGTGTTCCTCTGCGCCATCTATGCAGTGGTTGGGCTGGTGCTGGCACGCGTGGCGTTCGGCTTCGGTATGCTGTCGATGATGTTTCCGCTGGCTTCCGGATTCGCGCTGATCGGGCCTTTTGCGGCAATCGGCCTCTACGAGATGAGCCGCCGCCGCGAACTGGGCATGCATGTGAGCTGGGCCAATGCCTTTGACGTGCCGCAGCGCCCCGGCTTCGGCGCTATCATGGTGCTAGGGCTTGGATTGATCGCCCTGTTCTTCGCATGGATTTACACCGCCCGGGTGATCTACGCGAACACGCTCGGACCCATCGAGCCGCGCTCGCTCTCCATCTTCTTGCACGACGTGTTCCTCACACCCGCCGGCTGGGCGCTGATCGTAGTCGGGGTGGGCGTCGGCTTCCTGTTCGCCGTGGTCGCCATGTCGATCAGCATCGTCTCCTTCCCGCTGCTGCTCGACCGCGATGTGGGCCTCGACACCGCAGTGAAAACATCGGTGCGCGCGGTGCGGGAGAATCCGGTTGCCATGGCGCAGTGGGGCCTGGTCGTTGCCGCCGGGCTGGTGCTCGGATCGCTGCCGCTGTTCGTGGGGCTGGTAATCGTGCTGCCGGTGCTCGGTCACGCCACCTGGCATCTCTACCGCAAGCTGGTGATGCCGCCCGCTGCTTGAATTGCGGCTCACAAGAAATCGAGCAGCTTGAACCACAGCAGCGCCGCCGCCACGAGCGGCTTGCGCCAGTGCGCGCCGCCGGGAAATTTCTTTGCCGGCACGCGCGCCAGCACCTCGAACTGCTCCGGCCGGCCGAGCACTGCTTCGGCCATCAGCTTGCCGCCGAGATTGGCCAACGCCACACCCTGCCCCGAATAGCCATGCGCGAACAGGACGCGCGCGTTGAGCCGCCCGAAATGCGGCATGCGCGTGCGCGTGATGCCGACGGTGCCGCGCCAAGCATATTCCGTGCGCACCGCCTTCAGGGCCGGATAGACGCGCAGCATGCGCGGGCGCACCAACGGCGCGATTTTCTGTGGAACGCCGAAGTAGCTTTCCCGGCCCGCGAACAGCATCCGCCGATCGTCGCTCTTGCGATAATAGTCGAGGACGTGCCGCGTGTCGGCGACGGCGGCATCGCTTGGCAGGACCTCTGTGTACAGTTCGTCCGGCAGCGGCTCCGTCGCCGACATGAAGCTCTCGACATGGGCAATGTAGGGCGCGAGCTCCGGCACCAGCGCGCCGGTGAAGGCGTCGCAGGCGAGGATGAGCCAGTCCGCCTCCACCGAACCGTTCTCGCAGATGACGCGAATGCTGTGTGCCGAGTTGTCGATCTGCATGGCGCGCGTGAATTCATGGATGCGCGCCCCTTCGTGAATTGCGGCCCGGGCCACGCCGCGCGCAAACGCCAGCGGCTGCAGATGCCCGCCGCCGGAATCGAACCGTGCCGCCGGATACACCTCGGTGCCGAGCTGCTGGGCCGTTTCCGCGGCACCCATCATGCGCGCCGGGGTGTATCCATAATGCGCCTTGAGGTAGTCTGTCTCTTCCGCAAGCGCCCGCACCGCGCGCTTGTTGTGCGCCGCAATCACGAGCCCGCTCTTCGGCGTGCAGTCGATGGCATAGTGCGCCACCAACTCGCGCAGCAGGACCTTCGATTCTTCCGCCAGGCGCCAGAGATCGCGCGCGTGGATTTCTCCGAGCCACTGCTCCAGTTGCTGCTGCGTCTGACGATAACCGGTGTGAATCTGCCCGCCGTTGCGGCCCGACGCGCCGAAGCCGATGGTTTCCGCCTCGATCAGGATGACGCGTGCGCCCGAATTCACCAGATGCAACGCCGCGGATAATCCGGTGAAACCGCCGCCGGCAATGCAGACATCGGCGCGCAGGTTGCCCGAAAGTTTTGGCCGCACCGGCGCTTCGCCAAGGCTGGCGCGATAGTAATTCCCGGATGCGTACGGATTGTTCAAGGCGGCACATGCGCGATCGTGAACATTGCGGGCAAATGCCTATATGATGGGGCGATGTGCGGGAAGTTCACCCAGATGATGTCGTGGGGCGCGTATGTCAGCCTCGCGGACTTCCTGGCCGGCGAAAGCCCTTCCGGCGATACGCGCAGCGAGCTCGTTTCGCCGATGCGCGATGCGTTTGTGGTGCGGCTCAGCGCCGGCGGCGCGCGCGAGACAGCGCGGATGCGCTGGGGTCTGGTGCCGTGGTGGGCAAAAGATCCCGGCATCGCCACGCGCTGCATTCATGCACGCGCTGAAACCATCGATACTGCCAAAGCCTATTGCGATGCCTTCCGCTTCCGCCGCGGGCTCATCATCGTGTCGGATTTTTTCGAATCGCGGCATGTCACGCCGACAAAGCGCGATCCGCACCGCATCTGGCAGGAGGACGGCAAGCCAGTGGCGCTCGCCTGCATATGGGAACGCTGGCACCAGCCGCACGATGCGCCGCTCGAAACTTTCGCCATTATGACAGTGCCCGCCAACGCGCTGATCGCCCCGGTGCACGACCGCATGCCGGCCATCATCGCGGAAAGCGACTGGCCGAAATGGCTGGGCGAAGCGCCGGCGACTGCCGAAGAGCTGAAGGCGCTGCTCAAGCCATGCGAGGCGCCGATGCGCATCGCACCAGTGCGCTTGCAGAAACCTGTGCCGCCTCCGCCGCGCCCGCCGGTACAGCCAGATCTGTTCTGACGCGAGGCTAAACCGGAATTCCGACTCTGACCGTCGCCTTGTAGCCGTCGGCCGGATTTCCCCGGAACTCAGGCGTCATCATCTTCAGCTGCTGCTTGCTGTCATCCCAGAATACGATGTCGCTAGACAATGACACATCGGCGAAATTCTTCCGCGCGGATTCGTATCCCCTTGCGGTGTACGCTTCCTTGCAGGTGTCGCCCGGCATGGCGAGCTGCGTTGTCAGCACAGCATTGGTGCCGATGGTAGCTTCATCGAGGCTGGAAAAGATTTCCAAATGCATGTGCGGATAGCGGCCGGGATAACATCCGGGGAAAATGGTGGTGAACTCCAGCCGGCCGTCTTCATCGGCCACCTGCACGCCGCGGAGATAGCTCTCCTTCGGCACGGTGTAGAGCGAATAACCGCCGTCCCGGTCGCAATGCCAGATATAGATCACGAACCCCGGCAGCCTGGTGCACATGGCGTTGGTGTTCACCAGGGTCATGCGGATAGTGACGTTCACGCCTCTGGCCTTGGTGGTAGACGACAAGAAGCTGCGGCGGATGTCCTTGCGCACCACGCCGGATTCGGTGAGCACGTCCGACGTTTCGCCCTGAGATTGGTTGGTGCCGTCCGCCGGAAATGGTCCTGCAGTCTCCACCGCATCCGCGATGCATCTGTTTCCCGCGGCGGCGCGGTGCGGCAGGAGCAGCCCGCTGCCGCCAGCAAGCAACACCGAGCCGCCCGCGCCCAGCAGTTTCAGCGCCCGCCGGCGCTCCGCGCGTTTGGCGGCCATGACACGAAGGTCGTGCAGCAAGCCCCGGTCTTGATCATGATTTTCGGCCGCGGTCACTGTGCGTACTGCTCCAGTTTGCGTATGCCAGCCTGCAGGCATTGTGCGCCTCTGTCCAGCGCCGGCGTCCGTCCGATGCATCTGCTGGTTTTGCGGCCGCAAACGGCATCGGTATAGTCGTGCCGGGGTCGAATCGCGACCGCATGGAAATCTATCTGCCCATTGCCGAGATGAGCGCACGCTGGCTCGTGCTGCTCGGCATGGGCGCTACGGTGGGCTTCCTCTCCGGCATGTTTGGCGTCGGTGGTGGATTTCTGCTGACGCCGCTGCTCATCTTTTATGGCGTGCCCGCGGAAGTGGCGGTGGCGACAACCGCCAGCCATCTCACGGCCTCTTCGATGGCGGGCGCGGTGGCGCAGTGGCGCCGGCGAGTGATCGACTTTCGGATGGCGGGAGTGATGCTTGCGGGCGGCTTGGCCGGCGCGTGGATGGGCGTGCAGCTGTTCGCATGGCTGCGCAAGCTCGGGCAGGCCGACCTCGTCATCGCGGCCGGTTATGTGATCCTGCTGGGCAGCATCGGCGGATTGATGCTCAACGAAAGCCTGCGCGCGCTGCGGGCCGCCAAATCCCCGACGCCACCCCCGCCGGCCGACCGGCACAACTGGATCCATGGGCTGCCACTGAAGATGCGCTTTCGCACGTCCCGGCTCTACATCAGCGTGATCCCGCCGCTGGTGCTTGGCGTGATTGTCGGCATCCTGTCATCCATCCTGGGCGTGGGCGGCGGTTTCGTCATTGTGCCGGCAATGATCTATCTGCTCCGCATGCCGGCCAGCGTTGTGGTTGGTACATCCCTGGTACAGATCGTGTTCGTGACCGCTATGACGACAATCCTGCACTCGGTGAGCGACTTCAGCGTCGATGCCATGCTGGCTTTCTTTCTGATTCTGGGCGGCGTCATCGGTGCGCAGTACGGTGTGCGGGCGGCGGCCAAAATCCAGGGCGAGATGTTGCGCGTCATGCTGGCGCTTCTCGTGCTCGGCGTTGCCCTGCGACTGCTGTACGGTCTGGTGATCAGCCCGCGCGATATCTACTCCTTAACGGTGGGGACGCCATGAAGCATGCCGTGTTCGCCTGCATTGCGCTTTGCGCGCTCGCAGCACCGGCAGAGGGCGAGGATCTTGTCTCCGGGTTATCGCAGGACCAGATCCAGATCACGTCCAACTATGCGGGAACGGACATTGTGGTGTTCGGCGCAATCGAATCGCCCGCGTCCGCCGAGACTGCCAGTGCACGCGACGTCGTTGTTGTCGTGCGCGGGCCAGATACCGCTTTCGCGGTACGGCGCAAAGCCCGCATTGGCCGCATCTGGATCAACCGTGACAAGATCACTCTCTATGGAATGCCGAGCTACTATTTTCTGGCGAGCACACGCCCGCTGACAACGATCGCGTCCGCCGAGACACTGCAACGGTATCAGCTTGGGCTTGCGAACGTTACACCAAAAGGAGAGAGCACGCGTTCAATACGCAAGGGTGCGCCCTTTCGCGAGGCGGCCATTCGCATTCGCGAGCGGCAAAAACTCTACGCACAAGCGCCAGCGGGCGTGGAATTTCTCGGCTATTCGCTATTTCGCGTGCGCGTGCCGGTTCCGGCGAACGTCGCCACCGGGGAATACACGGCGCAGGTCTTTCTGTTTCGCGACGGCTCGGTGGTGAGCGCGCAGACGACGCCGCTGTTCGTGGACCAGATCGGGCTGGAACGACGCCTCTTCAACTTCGCGCATGATCGGCCGTTCGCTTATGGGCTTGCCACCGTACTGGTCGCGATGCTGCTCGGCTGGGGCTCGTCTTTTCTGTTCCGCCGCCAGGCTTAGGCCGCGACCGCATACACGCGGTGGGAACCGAGGACGTAGGCGAGAAATTTGTCTGCGAACAGAGAGCGCAAGGGACGTTCGCGGACGTCGAGGCCGCCCGTGTAGGCGCCGAACGCCGGGAGCACCATCCGATTGCCGTCGGAAGCGAAACAGCGCGCGCGGATGGAACGGCCGCGGCGCGTGACCTTCGCACAGGGATGCAGATGGCCGGCGATTTCACCCGGCGCGGGTTGCTGCGATGGCAAATGGCGGAAGATCAGTCCACCGATGGCGATTTCCGAGGTGATGAAGCCGCCGAGCCAGGTGGGCGGATGCGGATCGTGGTTGCCTTCGATCCATATCCACTCCGCGGTTTCGCCGAGTTCGCGCAGCACGGCGCGTTCGTTCTCGTCGAGGCGATTGGCGGCTTCGCGATCATGAAAGGAGTCGCCCAGCGCGATGATGCGCTCCGGTTGATAGTGGCGCGCGAGCGCTCCGATGCGGGCCAGCGTGGCGCGCGTGTCGTAGGGCGGCAGCAATTGTCCGCCGCGCGCGAAGGACGAACCCTTCTCGAAATGTAGATCGGCGAACACCAAGGTCCGCTCCGCCGCCCACCACAGCGCACCGGAAGCATCAAGCAGCAGTTCTTCGCCACTTATTTCAATCTGTCTACTCAACCCGCATCGCCTCTTCGATCAACGACTCTTCGGCTTCGCGCAGGATATCCTCGTGCGCTTCGCCGGCCACCATTTCCTTCGCGATTTCCAACAGCGCCGGAACCGCCAGCGGCGACACGCGATTCAGTTGCTTTACAACGATTCGGCCCTTCACACGTCGCAGCGCTTCGGAAAGCCGCGCGATGTCCAGCAAGCCGTGACCGGCATCTTCATAGGTCGCGCGCAGCAGGATGTGATCCGGCTCGTGCTCGCGCAGAACGTCATAGATGAGATCGGAAGAAAACGTGACCTGTCGTCCCGTCTTTTCCTCATTCAGCCCGCGCCGCTGGATCAACCCCGAGATGATGGCGCAGTTGCGGAAGGTGCGCTTATAGAGCGCGGATTCCGCAAGCCACGCATCCAGATCGTCGCCCAGCATGTCCTGGTCGAACAGCCTGTCCATGTCGGCGCCGCCCATGTCCCGCAAGCTCCAGATAGCGAGCGCATATTCATTCGCCGAAAAGCCCAGCGGCCGTAGGCGCAGGCGCTCCAGCCGCCGTGTCAGCAGCATGCCGAGCGTCTGGTGCGCCAGCCGGCCTTCGAAGGGATAGCAAACGAGGTAGTGTCTCGAGCCGCGCGGGAAGGTTTCCACCAGCAATTGGTTAGGATTCGGAATGATCGACCGCCATTCCTGGATGCGCAGCCATTCGCCGACGGGCTCGGGCAGCGCGCCCCACGTCTTTGGATTCGCCAGTTTCTCGCGCACGCGGCGCGCAAGGAAGGTGGAGAGCGGAAACTTGCCGCCATTATAGGAGGGCACTTCGGCTTCCGGATCCTGGGTGCGCGTCACATACGCCGCGTTCTCGCGAATGCCTTCAAAGCGCAGCACCTGCCCAGAGAAGACGAAAGTGTCGCCGGGCGCGAGCTGCTCCAGGAAGTACTCTTCCATGTGGCCCAGAACACGGCCGCTGCCGCCCACCGGCCTTCCCTTACCCAAGAGTTTGATATCGAGCATCGGCTCTTCGACGATCACCCCGGCGTTCAACCGGTATTGCTGCGCGATGCGCGGATGCGAGATGCGCCACTTGCCGTCGGACGTACGGCGTAGCTTGGCGTAGCGGTCGTAGCGCTTCAGCGCGTAGCCCCCAGTAGCGACGAAATCGACCACCCGATCAAAGGTGTCGCGTATCAGCGCGCGATAGGGCGAAGCGGTTTTCACCTCGCGGTAGAGCGCATCGGCATCGAACGGCGCCGAGCACGCCATGCCCAGCACGTGCTGCGCCAGCACATCGAGGCCGCCGCGGCGCGGCGGGTCGCCGTCCAGTTCGCCCGCCAGCACAGCATCGCGCGCCGCTTCGCACTCCAGCACCTCGAAACGATTGGCGGGCACGAGAACGGCTTGCGAGGGATCGTCCAGCCGGTGATTGGCACGGCCGATGCGCTGCACCAGGCGCGCGGCGCCCTTCGGCGCGCCGATGCAGATGACCTTGTCCACCGCGCCCCAGTCGATACCGAGATCGAGGGTGGAGGTGCAGACCACCGCGCGCAGTTTGCCGCGCGTCATCGCCGCTTCCACCTTGCGGCGCTGCTCCGGCGCTAGGCTGCCGTGGTGCAGCGCGATGGCGAGATTGTCTTCGTTGATACGCCACAGCGCCTGGAAGAGGCGTTCAGCCTGCGCGCGGGTGTTGACGAAGATGAGCGCGGTGGTGGAGGCGCGGATCGCCGCCATTACGTCCGGCATGGCGTGATAGGCCATGTGCCCGGCCCACGGCACGTAGGACTCCGACGCGATGACTTCGATGTCCGGCTTGGCGCCCGCCTGCCCGATCACCAGCGCGGATTTGGCTTCGCCAATAGGCGGCTGCGGCACGAGATAGCGCTGCAGCGGCGTGGGATCGGCAACCGTCGCGGAGAGGCCGATGCGGCGATGCTTGGGCGCGAAGCTCTGCAAGCGCGCAAGCCCCAGCGCCAGCAACTCGCCGCGCTTGGTGTTGATCATGGCGTGCAGTTCGTCCAGCACCACCGTCTTCACCCGCGCGAACATCCGCTCCGCGTCGCGATGCGACAGCAGCAGCGAAAACTGCTCCGGCGTGGTGAGCAGGATATCGGGCGGCGCGTGCTTCTGGCGCAGGCGGCGCGAGGCGGGCGTGTCGCCGGTGCGCGTCTCGATGCGGATGTCGAGACCCATCTCCGCCACCGGCATTTCGAGGTTGCGCGCCACGTCGACCGCCAACGCCTTCAGTGGCGAGATATAGAGCGTGTGCAGCACGCGGGCCCGCGCCCGCTTCGGCGTCTCGGAAAGTTCGATCAGGCTGGGCAGGAAGCCGGCCAAGGTCTTGCCGCCGCCGGTCGGCGCCACCAGCAGCACAGATTCCCCTACCCGCGCATGCTCCAGCAGCGCTAGCTGATGCACGCGCGGGGTCCACCCGCGCCTCGCGAACCAGTTTGCAAACCCACTGGGTAGCGCGGCGGCGGTTTCGCGCCGTTCAAGCGTCAGTTCCACGGGCAAAGACTAGCGTAACGGATACCAACCCCGCCAAGGTGCATTTGATGGGCGGTTTTGCTAGCGTCAGGTGTGAGGTGTCGATGTTTCTGCTCGTAAAAAATGTGCTGACACCGACAGAGGTGGAGCAGATCCGCGCCATATCAAAATCCGTGCGCTTCGTGGAGGGCCGCGCCTCCAATCCGCACAATCTCGCCAAAGACAATCTGCAGATGGACGTGACGCAACCAGAGGCGGTGCGCGCGTCCAACATCGCGGGCGCGGCGATCGCGCGCAACGAGGAAGTCAGAAACTTCGTCTTCCTCAAACGAATCGCCTCGCCGCTGCTCGCCCGCTACGAGCCCGGCATGAAATACGGCACACACGCGGATGCGCCGTTCATTCCGCTACCGAATGCGCCCCTGCGCTCCGACATCTCGGGTACATTGTGGATCGCCGATCCGTCCACTTATGAAGGTGGCGAGCTGACCATTCATCTCGGCAGCGAAAAAGTTACGGTGAAAGGCGAGCCGGGCTCCATGGTGGTTTATCCCTCAACCACGTTGCACGAAGTAATTCCGGTCACGTCCGGCCAGCGTCTGGTGCTCATCACCTTTATTGAAAGCTTCATTTCCGATCAGATCGAGCGCGAGCTGCTGTGGCAACTCAACGAGATTCACGCGCTGGAGGGACTGAAGATGGATTGGGAAAACCGCACCCGGCTGCAATACGTGATCGCCAGCCTGCATAGAAAATGGGCCACCTAGCGGCGAGTTCCGACGAACCGGCACGCGGCTATCGCCTATGATAATTTTCGGCAGCTACATCGCAACATATCGCGCGAGTAAGCATCAAGAAACGCACGAAAATGTTAGAATTTGCACTGGCGCACCGCGTTTCGTTCCGTTACAACTTGTTCAAGTTCACGTCAGGGGGCGTCTGACAAATACAGAAAACGCCGCGGAGGCACTCGCCTTCGGCTGACACCAAACCACTGACCTAGGAGGGTAATGACGTGTCTTCACATCTTTGCCGCGCCGCGGGCGTAAGCGTCCTCGCGGTTATTACCGTTGGTCTCCTTTCGACCAGCGCACTGGCGCAACGGCATCTGACGCCGCTGCCGGGCCAAGCCAAACACAGCGGGGCGTATGTGCCGCCGTATCAGGCACCGCCGAAGGTGCGATCCGGCACCTGGACAGCCGTGAAGGCTGGCTTCCCGGGAACATCTTTCCCGGATAGCGCCAACGTGCTGACCGACGGAACGGTGATGATGCACGACGGATGTACCTCGGACTGGTACCGCCTGACGCCCGATAAGAAGGGCAGCTACGTCAACGGCACCTGGAAGAAGACAGCTTCCATGTCCTCGGATTACAAGCCTCTGTACTTTGCTTCTCAGGTCCTTTCGGACGGCCGTTTCATCGTGAACGGCGGTGAGTACAACAATTGCAGCGCCGTCTGGACGACCAAGGGTGCCCTTTATGATCCCGTGGCGGACAAGTGGACGGCCGTAACGCCACCTACCGGCTGGAGCACGATCGGCGACGCGACATCGATCATGTTCGCCGATAGCACCTACGTGCTGACGAACTGCTGCACAAGCGACTACGCCATCGCGAGCATCAGCGGAAACAATGTGACCTGGAATATCAAAACAGGCGCCTCAACCGGCAAGGGGGATAGCAACAACGAAGAAGGCTGGACGACCTTGCCGGACAACACCATTCTGACGGTTGACGCCAACCGCAATCTCGGTGTCGGCCAAAACAACGTCGAAATCCTCTCGCAATCCACCAACAAGTGGACTCAGGCCGGCACGACCAAGGATTCGGTCGTGGATGCCAGCTCGCATGAAGTTGGACCGGCACCGCTGCTGCCCACCGGGTTTGTATTCCAGGCAGGCGCAACCGCCAACAACGACGTCTACGACCCGGTGAGCGGAAAGTGGTCCGCGGCGACCCATTTCACCAACGCGGACTCGGCAGACGGTCCCGCGGTGGTTCTGCCAAATGGCCACGCGCTCTTCCAGGTGAGCCCGGGCGTCTTCAATGCGCCTTCGCACTTCTACGAGGTCGAGGTGAAGAACCCCACGACGATGACCGTCAAGCAGGTCAACGAGCCGGCCAGCGCAGGAGGTCAATCGTCCTATGAAGGCCGCCTGGTGATTCTCCCGACCGGGCAGGCGTTCTGGCCGAGCGACGTGGGCGACATCCAGATCTACACGCCCAAGGGCCATGCTAAAGCCGGCTGGCTCCCGACGATCACCAACGTGTCAAACAGCCTCGACCGCGGAAGCGCCAACAACGTCGTAAAGGGAACGCAGTTCAACGGCTTCACGGAAGGTGGGTACTACGGTGACGATGAGCAGGCGGCGACAAACTTCCCGCTGGTCCGTATTACCAACACGGGTTCCGGAACTGTGTGTTATGCACGGACACACGATTTCTCGAGCCGTGGCATTTCCAAAAAAGGTGATGCTGGCCAAGCGAAGTTCGATGTACCGAACAACTGCGACACTGGTGCCAGTACTCTCGAAGTTGTCGTCAATGGCATCGCTTCGGCTGCTTCCTCTGTGACGATCAACTAGAGGCAGACTGAACCTACTCTGGGCTGCGGCAGTTTCTGCCGCGGCCCTTTTCTTTGGGTGATGATAGGTCACCACCGGTGGCACAGCGAAAAAAGCCAGCTCCAGTGCGGCTCTCGCTGATTTTTTGCGCAATGAATTGTTAATGTTACAGAAATCTGCTTGAAATGTTTTGGCATTAGTCTCGGGTTGCCAGAGGACGGCGGAGCCGCTGACGCAAATGTCAGCGCCGGATGGGAAAGCTTGCTTGACCTGCGGGATGCAGTGCGTGAGGCAGATTGGTTATGGAAGCGCAGACCACACTTGATCAACTTGTTTTGGGGCGGGGACTGCTCACGGCGGAAACCTTCGCTCGCGCACAGCTCGTCCAGCAGGAAACCGGCGAGCGGCTGGATGCCGTGCTGACCAGGCTCGGCCTGATTTCCGAGCAGGCTCTTGCCAACACCATTGCTGACGAAACCGGCTATCCCATCGCCTCCGCGGAGGACTTTCCCCAAGAACCGGTTGCCCTGGATTTCATCTCCACCCGCTTTCTGCGGGACGTAAGAGCCGTGCCGCTGGAACAGACCGACTCCGAATTGCGGGTCGCCCTGACCGATCCGCTCGATCCCTATCCGCTGCAGGCATTGAGCTTCGCGGTGGAACGCAAGATCGCGCCGCTGGTCGGGCGCACCAGCGATGTCGAAGCGGCCCTCGAACGGCTTTACGGCTCCGAGCACCAGCCCGGCGACGAGGACGCGAATGCTGTCGATGAGGCCGATGTCGAGCGCCTCAAGGATTTGGCGAGCGACGCTCCCGTGGTTCGCCTTGTGAATGGTCTGATCAGCCGCGCCTCGGAGTCGCGCGCTTCGGACATTCATATCGAACCCACCGACGATGCCGTGAAGGTCCGATTCCGCGTCGATGGTGCGCTGAAGGAAATTGAAACTCTGCCCGCGCATCTGAAGTCGGCGCTGGTCTCCCGCATCAAGGTGATGTCGGGGCTCGACATTGCGGAGCGCCGTCTGCCCCAGGACGGACGCCTCCGCATTGCCGTGCGTGGGCACGAGATCGATCTGCGCGTTGCCACCTCGCCGACAATTCACGGCGAGACAGTAGTGCTGCGCATTCTCGATCGCTCGAAGCTGTCGCTGGATTTCAAGGCCCTGGGTTTCGAGGATTCCATCCTCGATCCGTACCTGCATGCCATCCGTCAACCGCACGGAATCGTGCTTGTGACGGGGCCAACCGGAAGCGGCAAGACGACGACGCTGTATGCATCGTTGTCGGTACTGAATTCTCCGGATCGCAAAATCCTTACGATCGAGGATCCGATCGAATACCGGCTTGGCGGGATTAACCAGACGCAAGTGAAACCGCAGATCGGCCTCACCTTCGCCGCCGCGCTCCGGTCATTCCTGCGGCAGGACCCGGATGTGATGATGGTTGGCGAAATCCGCGACCTTGAAACCGCGGAGGTCGCGGTACAGTCGGCTCTCACAGGCCATACCATCCTGTCGACCCTTCACACCAACGATGCCTCCAGCACGGTGACCCGATTGCTGGACATGGGTGTTGAGCCGTTCCTCATCACGTCGACACTCAACGCCGTTCTGGCGCAACGGCTGGTGCGTCGTCTCTGCCAGCATTGCCGTGAGGAATACACGCCTTCAGAGGCCGCGCTACGGGCGTGGTCGACCGATCTGGCAGGCCATTCGATTGCCACGCTCTGCCATCCCAAGGGGTGCGACGCCTGCGAGGGCACTGGTTTCCGCGGAAGGCTTGCAGTCACCGAGCTACTTGTGATGAATGACGAGATTGCGCGCCTGGTGCTGGCACGCGCAGAAGCGCGGGAAATTCAGCGCGCAGCGATGGGCAAGTCCATGCGAACGATGTTCGCGGACGGCCTCGCGAAGGCTCAGGCCGGGCTTACAACGATCGAAGAGGTGCTTCGCGCAACGCGCGAGGTCTAGTGAATGGCGACGTACCGATACCGCGCAGCAACTGCGACAGGCCAACTTCGCACGGGTTTGCTTGAGGGCAACTCCCGGGCGGATGCTCTCGAGCGCCTGAAGCGGCTTGGCCTGATGCCCATCGAAGCGGTTGAAACCGCGGGCAAAGCGGCTGCTGAAGTGCGGATCAAGGTCAACTCCGCCATGCGGCAGGGCGTTGCCAATGCTTTGGGCGAACTCGCTGTGCTTCTGAATGCTGGATTGTCGCTCGACCGCGCGTTGCAGGTGAGCGTCGAGAACATCACGCGACCGCCCTCGCTGAAGACCGTGTTCGGCAAGCTGCGGGACAAGGTGCGGCATGGGTCAGCGCTCTCGCGCGCCATGATGGATTCCGACGGCGTCTTTCCGCCGATGGCGTCCGCGATGGCGGAAGCCGGCGAAGCGAGTGGCAAGCTCGATGAAAGCCTTGGACGTCTGGCAGAGACGCTCGATCGCGCGGAAGCGCTGCGGCAGACCATCGTTTCTTCGCTGGTGTATCCCGCGTTGCTGCTCGTTGTCGCAAGCGGCGTCATTCTGGTGATGCTGCTGTTCGTCGTGCCGCAGTTTGAGGATCTCTTTGCCGATGTGGGCGGCAAGCTTCCCACCATGACCAGGATTGTGCTTGGGGCCAGTCGTTTCGTGCGCTCCTACGGTCTGCTCGCGGCACTCGTGATCACGGTCGGCATGGTGCTGCTTTATCGCTGGCTGAAGCGGCCGCATGTGCGTCGCGTTTTTCACCGGAAAATTCTGGAAGTACCCGCTCTTGGCACGGTGATCCGCAACGCCGAAACGGCGCGCTTTGCGCGTACGCTCGGAAGCCTGCTGAACGGCGGCGTGGCGCTTCCGACAGCGATCAGCATCGCCCAGCGCTCGATCGCCAACGTCCACATGTCGGAATCCATCGACAAGGTGACGCGCGGCCTTAAGCAGGGTGGCGGCCTGTCCGGACCGCTCGCGGCGACCGGCCTCTTTCCTCCAATGGCGCTCAGCTTTCTTCGCACCGGCGAAGAGACCGCGCAGCTTGGGCTCATGCTGAACCGGCTGGCGGATGTGCTCGATCGTGACGTGCGCAACTCCATTCAACGCATGATTGCCTTCATGACGCCAGCCATCACCGTTCTCATGGGCGCAGTGGTGGCGACTGTCATTGCTTCCATCATGTCAGCAATTTTGGGCTTCAACGACTTGGCACTAGGACCATGATGAAAAAACTGAACCCCCACCGGCGGGGCGATGCCGGCTTCACGCTTCTCGAACTGCTCGTTGTGCTGGCGATTCTTGGCCTGCTCGCCGCGATCATCGCGCCGCAGGTGATCAAGTATCTCGGCACCTCGCGTACCCAGACGGCGAAAGTTCAAATTCAGAACGTCGTCGCCGCGCTTGAACTCTACCGGCTGGATGTCGGGCGGTATCCAACACCCCAAGAAGGCCTGAAGGCGCTCGTCAGCGCACCACAATCGGCCAATGGGTGGAACGGGCCGTACCTGAAGAAGGACAGCGCGCTCGTGGATCCCTGGGGCGATCCGTATCTCTACCGGGTTCCGGGCTCGCACGGCGAAGTCGATATCTTCACGCTCGGTTCCGACAAGCAGCCGGGTGGCACCGGTGAGGCGCAGGATGTCGGAAGCTGGTAACCCGCAGGCCGGCTTCACGCTGCTCGAGGCGCTGGTGGTCATCGCCATCGTTGCGATGGTGGCGGCGATCATCGCACCGAACATGGAAACGTCACTCGGCCTTTTGTCGCTGCGCCAATCTGCAAGCGTATTGCAGGCCGATTTGCGCACGGCTCGTGCCACAGCCATGCGCACGGGAGGCACTGTGGTCGTGACGCCGCTTCGCGGAGGACGCGGCTATGACTGGATTGGCGGCACGCGGCGCCTCCCAAGCGATATCACGCTGCACATGTCAGGGCCGGTCACATTCATGCAGGACGGATCGTTGGTTCCCGCCACGATTGCGCTTACCTCCGGCGGCCGCAAGATACCGGTCTCGTTCGATGATATTACTGGCGCCATCAAAGCAGGTGGGCGCTGATGCGCAGGGACTCCGGCTCAGCCTTGGTTGAGGCGCTGATCGGTTCAGCGATCGTCGCGATGACTCTTGGCACGATGTACCACGCCGTCGTGGACAGTGCGGCGCGCAATCGCATGGCGGAAGAAAAACGCTTCGCAGGTCTCATTGCTCAATCGGAAATGGCAACGGTCGGCCCGATCGTGCCGGTCGAGCCCGGGATAACGACGGGCGTGCAGCTCGGCTATCCTTGGCGCATTCAGATCGAACCGCTCACCGTCGGTCTCCCCGCGAGCAACGCTGGACAGGTGCTGCGGGTCACCGTTTTCGTCCAAAGTCCGCGCGGGCGGCAGCTTGCATCGGTCACGACCTTCGCGCTCGGGAGGTCAAGTTGAGACGGGCGGATGGCGGATACGCGCTCGTCGAGATGCTGGCTACCCTCGTCATCGTCGGCCTAACGAGTGCGATGATGGTTTCGGGCCTCGGCGCGAGCCGGCGGGTGTGGGACCACGTCGACTCCGCCAATAACATGGGTGACATGATCGCTGGGGCCCAGCTCCTGCTGCGCGAGCGCATCGAACGAATCTTCCCCGCGACGCGGTACGACAAAATCCCCTCCTATGCAGACTTCGATGGTGTCGCGGACCGAATGATGTTTTTGTCTTCGCCGCGAGACGTGCAGGCCCCGACCGGATTGTTCCGGTATCAGCTGGCAGTCGCGCCCAATGGCGATCTCGTGCTCTACACTCTTACGGACCTTGCGCCCGATCCAAAGACCCCACCTCAGAACCTCGTTCTATTGCATCATGTGCAAGGGCTCGATATTGCCTATTTCGGGGTGGCGCCTCCGGATAACCGTCCTGGATGGCGGTTCGCATGGGAGCAGCGGCCAGGGCCCCCGCAACTGATCCGCATTCGGGTTCAATTCGCGCCGCAGGATTCGCGGATCTGGCCGGAATTGCTCATCAAGCCGTTTACCACCGTCGATTCCATGTGCGTTCTAATGGTGACCACCAAGAAGTGTCGGGGCCGGGCGTGAATTTTAAAGACCTCCTGAGCACCGATCACAAAGCCATCGCCCAGTGGCTGATGCACGCCTTCCGTTGGTGGATGGATGAGCTGATGACGATGGTGCCGCCGCAATGGCGGGACCGCCTCATGCGCCGCGCGTCAATTGCGGCCGAAGTCACGGAATCGGGAGTGATTTATCGCGATGAAGAAACGGGAGAGGCCTTGCCGGAGAAGCCGCGCGGCTCGGTGAAACTCTTGATGCCCGCAGGCCATGTTCTGATGCGCGAGGTCGACCTGCCCATCCTGCCCCCGAGCGATCTGAAGCGCATGATCGCGCTCGATATGGATCGGCTGACACCTTTCCGCGCCGAGCAGGTCCTGTTCGACACGGAAGTTATTTCCCGGGACGACGAAAAAGGACGGCAGAAGCTCCTGATGGGGGTGGTTCCGCGTACGGCGGCACAAGCGATTCTCGAACGCGCCCGTTCTTTTGCACTTCACCCTGCTGCCATCGGAGTGGCGCAAGCTGGCGGAAACACCGCACGGCTCAATTTTCTGCCGGGATTGCGTGAGAGCGATGGCGGTTCAGGCGTGCGGCGGCGCGCGACCTATTTCTGGATCGCTGCGGCAGTTCTGCTTGCCTTCAACCTGTTCATGCTGAACTACCGCGACATCAATGCGACGAATCAATTGCGCGAATCTGTGGAATCGCAGCAGGGACCAGTCACCGTGGCGATGCGTTTGCGGGACAAGGTGCAGAAGGAAGCCGGCCGCCGCGCCGACCTGTTGAAGCAGCAGAAACAGAATGCCCCACTGCCGATCCTTGAAGCAGTAACACCGGCTGTGCCTGACGGTGCCTGGGTAGAACGCTTTGAATGGAATGGGCGCACCGTGCATATCCGTGGATTCCGCAAAGACACCTCGAATATGCTGGCGAAGCTGGAAGCGTCGCCGTTACTGCGGAATGCGCGTTCCCAGAGTTCGGATCCGCGTGCGGAAATGGCAGGCAGCGGCTCCTTCGACCTCGCCGCCGATCGCGAAGCGGGGCGTTTCAAATGAGGCCGTTGGCGCAAAGAGAACGACGGCTAGTTGCCCTGGGCATCCTGTTCGTGCTGGTCGCAATAGTGGTCCTAGGCGTGATCGTTCCGCTGTTCGGCGGAATGGCGGCGCGTGCCATCGAACGCAGCGAACTGCGGGAGACATACGTTCACAACCAACGTGTGCTGGCGGGTATTCCTGTGTGGCGCACGCAGGCAGTTCAGCAGAAATCCACCGCTTCCCAATTCGCGATGGTCGCTCCGACAGAAGCACTCGCAGCCGAAATGTTGAAGCAGCGGATCAACCGCATGGCTAGCGAGCAAGGCGGTAACGTGCAGTCAATTTCCGAAGTTCAAGGGGATGCGCCGGAGGGTTGGGTCAAGGTTCGTGCGGATCTGCAGCTCACCATCGGCCAGTTGTACAAGAGCCTGGCGCGGCTCGAAAGCGAGGCACCTTATGTCGTTGTTGGATACCTTTCGGTCGCTGCCGACCGGGCGTCTAAAACTGGGCACGCTGCCCCAATGGATGTCCGGATCGAAGTTTCAGCTCCCGTCCGGACTGGTCAGCCGGCGTAGCCCTGAGCTCATTCCGGCCGTCGTGACCGTGGCACTGCTTATGCTCGTCGGCGTCCAGATGGCGATTCCTTCAACCGTTGATCTTCCGCAAGAGGCGGCTGTGACGCCGCGCCAGTCGGCTGCGGCCTTGGCGCCAACCGCGCGCGAATATCCCATAGTTTTAGCCAAGCCGATCTTCGCTCCCGATCGGGCACCCGTAGTTCTTCAGGCGCAGACCGCCGGGAATCTGAGTGGCTTCGAGGTGCTCGGAACCGCCATTGCCGGGACCATATCTGCGGCGCTGGTGCGGGACGCGACAGGGCGTATCATTCGTGTGAAACCGGATGCGATTCTGCAGGGCTGGCGGGTTGTATCGATCGATCGTGCGCAACTCATCTTCGATCGCGACGGCGAGCGGCGGTCCCTTGCGGTTACGGCGGCGGCCCCCCGGGCCGGCGCCGTAAATCCGCAGCTCACTGCGACCAAGGCCAACAGCGACGACGACGACGATAGCGATAGTGGCAACAGCAACAGCAACAGCAACAGTGATGACGATGATGAATAACACCATTCTGCGAATCGCCGCGTACATCGGGATATCGCTCCTGCTTGCGGATGTCGCAACGGCCCAGGCACCGCAAACGGTGCAGCCGCCGCCAAATTCACAAACGCTGGTGCAGCCACCGCCGCCGAACAGCTCAGCCGTCTATCCAGGAACGCAGCAATTTACCGCTGGCCCGCGCCTGCCGGCTCGAACCGGATCGAAGACCAATGATGTCACTCTAAACTTTCCAAACGCGGACGTTCACGAAGTCGCCAAGGCGATTCTCGGCGACATTCTCGGTGTGAATTACGCGGTAGATCCGCTAGTGCAGGGCACCGTGACCGTCGAGACTGCGCAGCCCGTAGCGCGCAGGGACGTGCTCCCGATTTTCGAAGAAGCGCTCCGGGCTTCCAAGCTAGCGCTGGTCAAGCAGGGGGACGTGTTCACCGTGGTGGCGCTCGACAAGGCACAGCGGCAGCCGCAATTGCTGCCGAGCACATCAGCGGGGTTCGGCAACGAAGCAATTCCACTGCATTACGTGAATGCAGTGGAACTCAAGAAGCTGCTCGATCCGCTGGTGCCCGAACATGCCATCGCTCAGGCCGACCAATCGCGCAACATGTTGCTCATCACCGGCACGGCCGGCGAGCGCAGATCCATTCGCGAACTGGTAGCGCAATTCGATGTGGATTGGATGCGCGGTATGTCCTTCGCACTGCTCGTTCCCACACGGACGGACATGCACGTATTGCTGCCGGAACTCGATGCGATGGTGAACAGCCCAAATTCGCCGACAAACGGTTTGGTGCGACTCATTCCGATTGAACGGCTCAACGGCATCCTCGCGATCTCTTCCCAGCCGCGCTACCTCACCCAACTGAAAAAATGGATCGGCATTCTGGATCGTGCCGGCGGTGAGAACGAACGAAAGCTCTTCGTCTATCACGTACAGAACGGGCGCGCCTCCGACCTGGCAACGGTTCTTGTGGGAGCGTTCGGCGGCACGCCTGCTCAGCCGCAGACCTCGACGACTCCCAACTTCACCGCCACCGGCCAAGCGACATCTGTTCAAGGCACCCGACCGACGTTCGGATTTCAGGGAAGCTCTGGTACTACGCCGGGGAGCACGGGAACCGGATATCAACCCGGATTCGGCGCACCGAGTGGAACGGGAAGCAGCAATTTCCAGAGTACCTCCTCCTTCGGGTCAAGTGGCGGGTTCCAGAGCAGCCAGACCACCCAGAGCAGCAGCCAGTCCGGCGAGAACAGCCCCAACGGTACGCCGCAGCCCAATGCGATTGTTTCCCAAACTCTGATGCTGCCCGGGCAGGTCACGCCCATCAGCATCACCTCGGACGACGGGAACAACTCGCTCGTCTTCTTTGCGACGCCGCGACAGTACGGCATCATCCAGGACGCGCTGCGCCAGCTGGACGTGTTGCCGCTTCAGGTTCTGATCGAAGCCGCAATCACCGAAGTGACGCTTAACAACAAGTTGGAATATGGCGTGCAGTGGCGTTTTAGCGGCAGCGGCGGAACATCTGCGCTTTCGCAGGGGATCGACAATGGTCTCGTGCAGGTGTTCCCCGGTTTTTCCTATTTCTTCGCCACAGCCAATGGAAACATCGCTGCGGCATTGAACGAGCTGTCCGATATCACCACAATCAAGGTGCTCTCCGCACCGAAGATTCTTGTACTCAACAACCACACGGCAGCCCTGCAGGTCGGCGATCAGGTGCCGATCTTGCAGGCGCAGGTGACATCGACGCTCACGTCCGACGCCTCCGTCACCAACGAAGTTGATTATCGTGACACAGGCGTGATCCTGAATGTGACGCCCCGCGTAAACGACAGCGGTTTGGTGCTGATCGACATTTCGCAGGAGGTCAGCGATGTCTCGACGACGACCTCCTCGCAGATCAATTCGCCAACGATTTCCGAGCGGAAAGTCGCCAGCTCCATTGCCGTCAAGGACGGCCAGACTATCGCACTCGGTGGTCTCATCCGCGACAACAGCACCCAAGAAAAAGCCGGCATCCCCTACCTGAACGAAATCCCGGGTCTGGGTTTCTTGTTCGGTTCGACCAACAACGAAGACAAGCGGACCGAGCTTCTCGTGCTGCTCACTCCGCGCGTGGTGCGAAATGCAATGGATGTGAAAACCGTAACTGACGAGTTGCGCGACAAGATTCACGCCATCTCGCCGCTTCCGCCTGTGACCATACGGCCGTGAAGGCGAAGCGCGACGGTGGCTACGCGATGCTCGCGGCGATCCTCGGGATCGCAGCTTTCAGCTACGTCTCCTTTGAAGTCATTGCTGAAAATCGCGGCGTTATCTCGGAAGTGCAGGCAGAGAGCGAGCGGGCCAAGCTCCGGAGCGCCTGCGACGCCGGTATGGCGCTTGCCGTATCGGGCCTCGCCAGCAAGGACAAAAAGCAGCAATGGCCGATTGACGGCAGCAAGAGGACCATGAAATTTGACGACGTCGATCTGACGATCGTCGTCGAAGATGAAAGGGGGAAAATTCCTCTGAACGGGGTCAACGAAGATCAGGTGCGCGAACTGTTCAAGGCAGCGGGTGTTACCCATCCACGTCTCGACATCTTGGTCGACAGCTATGAAGACTGGATCGATCCCGATAATGATCGTCGCCCGAATGGAACCGAAGCTCCGCAATACCTGAGCGCCGGTTACAAGCCACGAAATGGCGGCTTTCACACGGTCTCGGAATTGCGGATGCTGAACGGCATGGATGACGCGTTGTACGCTCAGGTCGCACCGTCGTTGACGGTATTCTTTGGCGAAACAGGCGGCTTCAGCGAAAGCACGGCCCAGATCCTTGCCCTTGAAGCCCTAAGCGAAATCGGTCCGAATTCGCCGGAGGTCATTCGCAGACAGCAAGAATTGGCAGGACTGCGGCCGGCCCAGGATGTTGCGACGCCTCCCTATCTCGTCGGTCGCACGCTCACCGTTCGGGTACAGGCCAAGCGCGCCGGCGCGCAGATGACACGTTCTGGAATTCTGGAGCTCACCGGCAATTCCGACCAGCCGGTTTGGTTTCGATATCTGGACTAGCTACAGCGGCGGCCCGTACAGCCATACCAGCCAGAACGCGATGCAGAGTGGAACGCCGAAAGCGATGTGGCCTGCGGCAGCAGCCCGACCACGGTTCACAACTGACAGCCCCACCCACGCAAACGCGGCGGCGCATGCAATCAGCATAACCGAGGGCAGCGACTGCCAACCAAGCCACGCGCCGGCTGCCGCGGCAAGTTTCGCATCGCCTAAGCCCAAGCCTTCATGCGAACGCAGCAGTCTGTAGACGAGGGCGATCACATAAAAGAGCGCGAAACCAGTCGCGGCGCCGGCTGCGTGGCCGAGCGGATCGTGATCCGGCAACCAAACGGAGACCAGCAACCCGACGGCAACCAACGGCAATGTAATGATATCGGGCAGCCGCAGTACGAGCAGATCGACTGCGGACAAGATGCACAAGATCCAACCCAGTAGGAGCGTCGCACCTAGCAACCAGGTTGCCGGCATGACTATGGCGGCCCAGATCGCGACTGCGACACTTGCAATCATCAACCCCAGGGACAGGTGGCGGCCTGCGCCCGATTCCCGTTCCACAATGACTGAACCTGCCCAGCCGGCTGGAACTGAAAGCAGACCCGCTACAATCACAGTGCGGATGGTGGAGGCGTCAAACATGACACGCAGCGAAATTTCGGCGTCGGCTTGGCTCTCCGATTTTGTCGGCAACCTCCTCGTTCATAAACAGTTGCGGTCTCCCCGCTCTTGAAGGCATGATAGGAGTAAGCGGCCCCTCTATACCGGGGAGATGGGTGCGCGTGCGGTCATGCGCTCGGTAGGTCACGTCCGATATGGCAAATTTCGACAACAGCGGCTCCGGCCCTCTTGCTATGGCTTCGACTAAGGGCACGGTCAAATGGTTCAATTCCACCAAAGGCTACGGCTTTATCACGCTTGAAAATGGAGGCGATGCGTTTTGCCATGCGTCGGCGCTGGCGGCGATCGGCACGCCCAATATGCCGACCGGAGCGACGGTGGTGTGCGATCTGCAAGACTCACCCCGCGGCCTGCAAGTCGTAGCAGTGCACAGTGTTGATACCAGCACGGCTGAACAAGCACCACCGCGACGCCAGCGGAGTGGGGGGTTCGGCGGCGACCGGTATGGTGGCGGCGATCGATTCGGTGGCGGCGATCGATTCGGTGGCGGCGATCGGTTTGGCGGCGGCGACCGGTTCGGGGGGGATGACCGTTTTGGCGGCGGGGACCGTTTCGGAGGCGGCGGCCGCTTTGGCGGTGGTGGACCGCGGTACGGTGGTGGCGGGGACCGGTTTGAGCAGCGCGACAGCGGACCTTCTGGCCCGATGGTCGAGGGCAAGGTCAAGTTCTTCAACGAGCAAAAGGGGTTCGGCTTCGTGATGTCGGAATCGGGAGGCGGAGATGTTTATCTCCACGCGAGCGCCTTGCGACGTTCCGGCGTGTCAGCCCTCGCTTCCGACCAGCGCATTCGCTATTCGACCCGCCAAGGAATGAAGGGCGTGGAAGTGGATCGCATCGAAGTGATCTGATCCGCTAGCATTTCACCTGCGCAAATTACGCAACGCAGTTGCGCAGGAGGCGAACCTCTTGCCCGGCTTGAAAGTGTATTTACCTTCCCTATATAGGTTCGATCTATATCGAACCTATATACGGAAGGGGCAAGTGGACGTTCGCACCATCTGTCTCGGGATCCTGAGCCGCGGTGACGCGACCGGATACGAGATTAAGAAGAATTTCGAGGAGGGGGGCCTTCAGCATTTCGTTGAGGCGAGCTTCGGCTCGATTTATCCGGCGCTCAGCCGACTGATGGAAGATGGGCTGGTTTCCGTGCGCGAAGAGGCGCAGCAGAAACGCCCCGATCGCAAGGTGTACTCGATTACGCCGGCAGGTCGGACCGCCTTGCTTGCGGCATTGATGAAGCCGCTTGCCGAAGACCGGCATCGCTCGCCATTTCTGTTTGCGATGTTGTTTTCCGACCTTCTGCCGCCGCCTCGGGTTTGTGCGCTGGTCGACGGCTACATTGCGCAAGCCGAACAGAAACTTGCGCAGTTGCAGCTACGGGCCTCGCAGCGGCTTCTGCCGGGCGAGCGCTTTGCGGTCGATCTGGGACACACAATGTACAAGGCCATGCTCGAATTCCTGCGCTCGCGCCGCGCGGAAATCGAAGGGCTAGCGCTTCAGGCGGCGGAGTGACGGCCATGAGACGATTTCTCGCAAATCTTCGCGCATGGTGGGACCGGGTACAGCCCGGCTTCTGGCGTCGTATGAATTCTGGTTATCGCGCCGCCATCGTGATTCTGATCCTCGTAGTTCTGTGGATTGGCTCCGGCGTGTTTGGCGGACATCACCAGGAACAGGCCGCTTCGGATGCGGCCGCAACGAACAAAGATATCTCCCGCGTGCAGGTGGCCTTGCTGCTCGCCTCTCCGCGTGATGCAACGCTGACGGTGCGCGGCCGCACGCAGGCGCTGCATTGGGTCGATACACGAGCGCAGGTAGATGGCATCGTGAAGGCCATCCATTTTGAAAAGGGCGACCGCGTCAAAGCCGGCGACGTGCTGTGCGAGTTAATGGTCAACGACCGTGGCGCCAAGCTCGATCAGGCTAAGGCACTTGTCGCGGAACGGCGGAAGGAATGGGACGCCGCTGACAATCTCCTGAAGCAGGGCGCAATGTCGGCAACGGGTGCGAAGCAAGCCATGGCCGGGCTGGAGGCGGCAAAGGCTGGCGAGCGCACGCAGCAAATTGAGCTGGGCAACACGCGCATTCGCGCGCCTTTCAGCGGATTCGTTGACGACCGCTATGTGAACGTCGGGGACTATATGCGGGTGGGTGACAAGTGTGAGCTGGTGATCGCGCCTGAGCCGTTTCTCGCAGTGGGTGCGGTTTCCGAGCAGGACGTTGGCAAGCTGAAGGTCGGCGCACCGGCCGCCGCAACGCTCGTCACCGGTGAGAATGTGCAGGGGAAGGTTTACTTCGTTGCCACCAAGGCAGATGCGACGACGCGCACATTCCGTGTGGAAGTTGAGCTGCCGAATTCCGATGCCCGGCTGCGCGATGGCGTCAGCGCCGACATCCACATTCCTGTGAAACAGGTGCAGGCGATGAAGATCTCGCCCGGTATTCTTGTCCTGAACGACAGCGGTGTGGTGGGTGTGCGCACCGTCGAGAGCGGCATTGTGCGCTTCAAGCCGGTGAACATTGTGTCCGACGGACCGGAAGGTATGTGGGTCACGGGCCTGCCGAGTGGAACGACTGTCATCACGGTTGGGCAGGAATTCGTGGCGGAAGGGTCGCGCGTGAAGGCAATTCCCGCAGGAGCGCGCGCATGACCAAAATCGTCGATTGGGCGGTCAAGAACACGCGACTGGTGATCGCGGCCTTCATCGTCACGATCATCGCTGGCGTGATGGCCTTCATCGTCATACCGAAGGAGTCCGATCCGGACATCCCAATCCCCTTCATTGTGGTCCAAGTTTACTACCCAGGCATCAGTCCGGAGGATAGCGAGCGGCTTCTGGTGAAGCCGATGGAAAACTATCTTCGCTCGATCCAGGGACTGAAGAAGATGACCGGGCGCGCCTATCAGGGCGCGGGCGTCATCATCATGGAGTTCGACGTATCCTTTAACAAGGATCGAGCATTGGCCGACGTCCGCGCACAGATCGATACTGCACGCGCCGAGCTGCCCCCGGATGTGCAGCAGCCTGTCGTGCAGGAAATCAGCACCAATCTCTTCCCGGTGATTTCAGTGGCACTGTCCGGCGACGTGCCGGAGCGGACGCTATTCCATCTCGCTCGCGAGTTGAGCGATCAGTTGAAAACCATCCCGACTGTGCTCAACGCGGACCTTTCCGGCCAACGCGACGAGATGCTGGAGATCGTGATCGATCCGGCCAGGTTAGAAGCTTACGGCATCACCCAGCAGGAGATGTTCACCGCCGTCACCAACAACAATACACTGATTGCAGCTGGCTCTATCGATACCGGGCACGGCAGCTTCGCCGTAAAGGTGCCGGGGGTGATCGAAAGTCCCCAAGACGTTCTGAATCTGCCGATCCGCGCGACGGCCGATGCCACCGTGACGCTCAAAGATGTCGCGCAGGTTCGCCCCACGTTTTACGACGCGAGCAGCTATTCCACCATCAACGGCAAGCGCACCATCGCTATCGACGTGACCAAACGCGTGGGCGCGAATGTCATCCAGAATAATCTCGCGGTACGGCAGTTGGTTGCCCAGGCGCAGAAATACTTCCCCACAGGCGTGCACGTGTCGTTCGTCGGCGACCAGTCCACCGACATCCGCGATCAGCTTGGCTCGCTCTCCGACGCCATCATTCTGGCCATCATTCTGGTGATGATCGTGGTGGTGGCGGCGCTGGGCCTCCGCTCGGGCCTGCTGGTTGGTGTCGCCATTCCGACCTCCTTCCTGATGAGTTTCATGATCCTGAAGAGCGGCGGCTACACGCTGAATTTCATGATCATGTTCGCCATGCTGCTGGCAGTCGGCATTCTCGTCGACGGCGCGATCATCGTGGTCGAATACGCCGACCGGAAAATGACCGAAGGCCACCCGCCGAAGCTCGCCTTCGCCGAAGCCGCGCGCCGGATGTTTTGGCCGGTTGTGAGCTCGACGGCCACCATGATCGGCGCCTTCCTGCCGATGCTCCTGTGGCCCGGCATTGCCGGCGAGTACATGAGCTTTTTCCCCAAGACGCTGATTTTTGTGCTTTCCAGTTCGATGATCGTGGCGCTGATCTTCCTCCCCGTTCTGGGCGGATTTTTCGGCAAGGCGCCCGAGCGCAACGAGCAGCATGAGAAAGCGATCGAGGCCTCTGAAACCGGCGACTGGCGCGACATTCCCGGCATTACCGGCTGGTATGCGCATCTCGCCGATTGGATCACGCACAATCCCGGCAAGATGATCGGCATCGCCGCGGCGGCGGTTGCGGTGGTCCTCACGCTCTTCATCACGCACAATCATGGGTCGGAGTTCTTCGTGCAAACCGATCCGACAGAAGCAACGGTATTGGTCTCTGCGCGCGGTAATCTTGCCGCCAACGAAAAACGCGATCTGGTGATGAACGTCGAGAAGCGCATCGAGAGCGTGCGGGGCGTCGACTACATCTACGCCAATGCGGGCGGAAACCCATCGAGCCAGAACATCCCCGTCGACAACATCGGCCGCATCACCGTGGTGCTGAAGCCATATCGGCAGCGGGTTCGTGGCGAGACCATCCTCGAAGAAATCCGCAAACGCACTGCCGACATGGCCGGCATCAAGGTGGAAGTGCGCAAGCCGGAGGGGGGGCCCTCCTCCGGCAAGGACGTGATGATCGATGTCATTTCTGACGATTACCTCTCGCTTCTGCAGACCACTGCCAAGCTCCGCAGTCATCTTGATGGCACGTCCACCTTGCGCGACATCGAGGACACACGGCCGCTTCCCGGCATCGAATGGGACCTGGATGTTAAGCGTGACGTGGCGCAACGCTTCGGCGTCAGCACGCAGGCCATCGGCGCGGCCGTTCAGCTAGTAACCGACGGCATCTTTGTCGGCCGCTATCGGCCGGCAGACTCGACGCGCCTCGTCGATATCCGCGTGCGCTATCCAAGCCAAGATCGTGGCATCCACGCGCTCGATCAGGTGCGCGTTGCGACCTCAACTGGCATGGTGCCGATCAGTACCTTCGTGCAGGTGCGCGCGGCGCCCCAGGTGAACAACATCGAGCGGGTCAACGCGCACCGCACCTACCATGTGCGCGCCAACGTAAAGCCGGGCATCAACGTCAACGCCGAAGTTCAGAAAATCAAGGCGTGGGTGAACGCCCAGACCTTTCCCCATACCGTGCACGTGAAGTTCAAAGGCGCCGACGAGGACCAGCAGGAAGCGGGCATGTTCCTGATCGAGGCGGCGTTCATGGCGCTGTTCATCATCGCGGTGGTGCTACTGGCGATGTTCAACAGCTTCTATCACGCGAGCCTGATTCTGCTGGCGGTGATTCTCGCCATGATCGGCGCGCTGCTCGGCATGGTGGTGATGGGGCAGGCCTTTTCCATCATCATGACCGGCACGGGCCTGCTAGCGCTCGCCGGTATCGTGGTGAACCATAACATCGTGCTGATCGACACCTATCACAAGCTGCTCGATTCCGGCATGAACCCCATCGAAGCGGTGATCCGCTCCGGCGCACAGCGGTTGCGCCCGGTGTTCCTCACCACCGTCACCGCGATCTTTGGCCTATTGCCCATGATGGTGGCGGTGGAGATCGATTTCGCCGCGCGGACCGTCACCATCGGTGATCCGTTCGCAATGATGTGGATTCAGCTATCCACCGCCATTGTGTTCGGCCTCGCCTTTTCGAAAGGTATCACGTTGGGTCTCGTTCCAGCGCTGCTTGCTTACCCGCACCGCGTCCGCGAGACAGGCCACGGTTTCATCTGGCTCATGGGCCGCATCTTCGGCTGGCCGGTTCGCATCTTCCGCAACCGCGGCCGGCGCCTGCCACCAGGAGCCGTGCAGCAGCCCGCCGAATAGCTACTCGGCAGCGGCAATCGCCTCCTCTTCGGTGTGCGGTTGCCGCGCGACGTCGGGATCGCGCTCCACTTCCTTCAGCCGCTCGCGCACGGCGGCGGCCTCTTTCTGCTTGTTCCACATCGCCGCGTAGTGGCCGCCGCGCGCCACCAGTTCGCCATGCCGCCCACGCTCGACGATCTGCCCATGATCCAGCACCAGGATTTCATCGGCATCGACGACGGTTGAGAGGCGGTGCGCAACAACGAGGGTCGTGCGATCCTTCGACACCTCGCGAAGTGCTGACTGGATCTCGCGCTCGGTGTGCGTGTCGAGCGCTTAGGTTGCCTCATCCAGCAACAGGATCGGCGGATTCTTCAGAATGGTGCGTGCGATGGCGACCCGCTGCTTCTCGCCGCCGGAGAGCTTGAGCCCGCGCTCGCCCACCATCGATTCATACCCCAGCGGCAGTTCGCGAATGAACGGATCGATCTGCGCCATCCGGGCCGCTTCCTTGATTTCATTTTCGCTTGCGCCGATGCGGCCATAGGCGATGTTGTAGCGGATGGTGTCGTTGAACAGCACCGTGTCCTGCGGAACGATGCCGATTTTTTCTCGAACGCTCGCCTGCGTGACATCGCGGATGTCCTGCCCGTCAATCGTCACGCTGCCGCTTTTGATGTCGTAGAAGCGGTACAGGATGCGCGAGATGGTGGACTTGCCCGCGCCCGACGGGCCGACCACCGCCACTGTCTTTCCGGCAGGTACGGCAAAGCTTATGCCCTTAAGCACAATACGGTTCGGCTCGTAGGCGAACACCACATCGTCGAAGCGGATTCCGCCGCCGGTCACGCTCAGCGGCCTGGCGCCGGGCTTGTCCTTCACCTCCTGCGGTTGGTGCAGCAGGCGGAACATCGCGTCCATGTCCACCAGCGCCTGCACAATCTCGCGATAGACGGTGCCCAGGAAGTTCAGCGGCTGATACAATTGCATGAGGATGGCATTCGCCATCACGAAATCGCCGACGCTGAAACGCCCGCCGCGGATGCCGAACACCGTCATCGCCATCACCGCGCCCATGCCGATAGCGACAATCGCCGCCTGGCCGGTATTCAGCACGGATAGCGAGGTCTGCGCCTGAATGGACGCATTGGCAAACTTTGCCATCGACATGTCGAAGCGCTGAGTTTCGTGCGCCTCGTTGTTGAAGTACTTGACCGTCTCATAATTGAGCAGGCTGTCCACCGCCTTGGTGTTGGCGTCCTGGTCGCTCTGGTTCATCTCGCGGCGAAACCGGATGCGCCAGCGGGTGATGGCGAAAGTGAACGAAATATACACCGCCACCATCAGCAGAGTTGCCAGCGTAATCCATAGATCGAGCTTCACGATCATGATGGCGCTGAACAGCGCCAGCTGAAAAATCGTCGGGAAGATGTTGAAGATGGCGAAAGAGAGCAGTGTGTCTATGCCGCGGGTGCCGCGCTCGATTACGCGCGAGAGGCCGCCCGTTTTACGCTCCAGATGGAAGCGTAGCGACAGCGTGTGCACATGGGCAAAGGTGGAAACGCCCACCTCGCGCAGCGCATGATACTGAACTTTGGCAAACACACCGTCGCGCAATTGCGCAAAAGCCTGCATCAGGATGCGCGACAGCACATAGCCGCCGATCAGCGCCATCGTGGTCATCATGGCGATGGTGATGGGCGGCCTCTTGGTCAGCTGATTGGTGATCCAGCCCATGAACAGCGGAAAGGCCGTCGTCGCCAGAATTGCCAGCACCAGGCAGAAGACCGAGGCCAGGACCCGCGCCTTCAGTTCCGGATGGCCCTTGGGCCACAAATAGGGCAGCAGCATCCACAGTGGACGCAACGACGGGGCGCCTTCGCCCTCCTCGGTGACCAGCCAAGCCATCGTCAGTGGCCCAGATTGGTGCTGCCGAACAATAGAAAGCCGGCGAGGAGCGCGATCGCGGCAAGGACGGCGATAATGACGAAGGCCTTTCGGAAGTTTACCTTTTTCAACATATACCTCGGAAAATCGGATGACGTGTCACACGCATGTAAAAACCTTGCTCTCCTGCTGCAATGGCCCGCACTAGCAAACGACGATGCCTAACGATTCGATGATATCTACCGGAAAAACGGTTTGCGTGTTCTGTGGCTCCTCCGTGGGCCGCAATCCGACTTATCTCGCAACGGCGCGGCGCACGGGCGAGCTGATCGGTCGCAAAGGCTGGCGCATGGTCTATGGCGGCGGCGCCACCGGAATGATGGGCGAAGTGGCACGCGCGGCGCTGACTGCCGGCGCGGAAGTGATCGGTGTTCGGCCCTCCCCCCTCGACCATCTCGAGCGGCCGCAAGGTGGCATCGACATGATCCACACGCCCGATCTGTTCGAGCGCAAGCAGCGCATGATCGGAAAGAGCGATGTCTTCCTCGTTCTGCCCGGCGGTCTCGGAACTCTCGATGAATTCTTTGAAGTCATCACCACGGCGCAACTGGGGATGCACGAAAAGCCGGTCATCCTGGTGAACACGGATGGCTACTTCGATCCGCTGCTGGCGCTGCTCCGCTGGTGCGATGCCGAAGGATTCATCTACGGCAAGGTCCACCGCCTGTTTCACGTTGCCCCGACCGCGGATGCTGCCTTTGACCTGTTTTGACCGCGCGCTCACCGGCGAAACCTGCTTTCCGCCGCGACAATGGCGAGCGCCGCCCACACGCACCCGAAGGTAATCGCATCCACCCGCGTGAAGGGTTCGCCAAAACCGAACACCGCCAGCGCCAATGTAATCGACGGCGAGAAATACTGCAGAAAGCCCAGGGTGGAGAGACGGATACGGCGCGCGCCGGCGGCGAACATCGCCAGCGGCAACGCGGTGATCGGGCCGCCGAGAATGAGCAGAACGTCGGTCACGATGTTCGACGAGGGAAATGCGCCGCTGCCGGTCAGCCCCCAGAACAGCACCAGCCCGCAGGTGAGCGGAAACAAGATCCACGTCTCGACGGTCAGCCCGTCCAGCGCATCCACGTCCACCCGCTTGCGGAAATAGCCATAGAAGCCGAAAGACAATGCGAGCGTCGGCGCGATCCAGGGAACGTGACCGAGTTCGATTGTCTTCACCGCGACCGCGGCGGCCGCCAGCAGCACAGCGATCCACCGCCACCGCGACAGATGCTCGCCGAACAAAGTCACGCCGAGCACGATCGAAACCAGCGGATTGATGTAGTAGCCGAGGCTCGCTTCGACCAGCTGATGCGTGGCAACGCAATAGATGTAGATCGTCCAGTTTATGCTGATGAGCACGCTGGTGAGCGCGAGTGTGCCGAGGAGACGCCGATCGCGCAGCATCGCCGTGAGTTGCTGCCAGCGACCGCGCAAGACCGATGCGCCAAGCACGAACAATGCGCACCACAGCACGCGATTGACCGTCAGCTCGAAGGGCGGCACTTCCGAGAGGAGCCGCCAGTAGAGCGGCATGATGCCCCACAACCCGTAGGCAGCGAGCGCCAGCGTGACGCCGCGCGGATCATCACGTCCGCTTGTGCTGTCGCGGGCATCGATGGCGATCGGCTCGCCGAGATCGGCGGCGGCAATCTGACGGTCTGCTGTCGAGCCGGTTTCGATCGTCTCCCGCAGGTTCACCGCGTCACTTCCCAGGTGGTGCCGTCGGGGCCGTCTTTCAGCTGGATGCCCTGCGCGAGAAGTTCATCGCGGATGCGGTCCGCTTCCTTGAAATCGCGCGCCTTCCGCGCCGCGTTGCGCGCGTCGATGGCGCGTGCGATCTCCACAGTATCTACCGCCTTTTTCGTCGCCAGCCGCTCCGATATCGGATTGAAGCCGAGCAGAGACAGACCGCCGGTCAATTCCTCGGGCGAAGACTTGTGCAATTCGGCGATCGCCTGCGGCGTATTCAGGTCGTCCGACAATGGGGAGAGGAAGCCATCACCTATCCTCGTCGCCGTCACCGGCTCTGCCGTGTCGTACCAGCGTTCGAGCGTGTCCCAGCTTTCCTTCATGCCGGCGAGAGTCCAGTCCATCGGCTGGCGGTAATGCGCGCGCAGCATGTTGAAGCGCAGCACGTCGCCCGGCCAATCGGCGAGCAGTTCGTGGATGGTGACGAAGTTGCCGAGCGACTTCGACATCTTATCGCCTTCCACATTGAGGAAACCGTTGTGCATCCACACGCGCGCGAGCGGATGGCCGCCATGCGCGCCTTCGCTCTGGGCGATTTCGTTCTCGTGATGCGGAAACACCAGATCGATGCCGCCGCCGTGGATGTCGATGGTCTCGCCCATCGTCGCCTCGATCATCGAGGAGCATTCGAGATGCCAGCCCGGCCGGCCGCGGCCCCACGGCGAATCCCAGCCCGGCGTGTTTGCGTCGCTCGGCTTCCACAGCACGAAATCCATCGCGTTCTTCTTGTACGGCGCGACGTCCACTCGCGCGCCGGCGATCATCTCGTCCAGCGGCCGGCGTGACAGCTTGCCGTAGTCCGCCTTCTTCGCCACCTCAAACAGCACATGGCCTTCGGCTTCATAAGCCAGACCGGCCGCCAGCAGCCTCTCGATCATCGCGATCATCTGCTTCACGTGCTCGGTGGCGCGCGGCATGTGCGTCGGCTTCAGATTGCCGAGCGCTTCGACATCCTCCTGATAGACGGCGTAGGTGCGCTCGGTGAGCTCGCGCACCACCTCGAGCACGTCCACATTGCGGTCGCCGCGCAGCTCAAGCGCGCGCGCGTTGATCTTGTCGTCGATGTCCGTGATGTTGCGCACATAAGTGACGTGCTCGGCGCCATACATGTGGCGCAGCAAACGGAACAGCACGTCAAACACAATCGCGGGCCGCGCATTGCCGATATGCGCGTAGTCGTAAACCGTGGGCCCGCACACATACATGCGCACGTTCTTCGGATCGAGCGGCGCGAACGGCTCCTTCTGCCGTGTGAGCGTGCTGTAAAGGCGCAGAGTCATGCAGCGGGCACCTTTCGCCGGCGCCGCCTTGGTGTGCGGCCGCACCGGACTTCCACCATGTCAACGATGTCGTTGGCGCGCCGGAGGAACAGGCTAATCTGCTGCCGCAGCGCCCGCTTGTCGGCGGTGTACATGCCATGCTTCAGCGCCCGCAGATTACCCGGAGGCGCTCCCCGGCCCTTCTTTGGAACTGCGACACCAGATGTAGAAGGCGAACCACTACTACTTGTTTTTCGAAAATCCACGTACCCCCCTCCCCCCTCGGTATTCAGACCATATTTAGGTAGAAAGGTAGATTCTCTCTTCAAATTCTTATCTATATTCCTCATAGAGCTGACATAGAACACATCGGTGGTATCGTCAAGAGGCAAGCGGATCATTTTTGCTCGGCGCCGGGGCTCGGGAGAGGCCAACCGGCTTGATGTTGCTTATCACGGGATGCTGGAGTGGTGGCACGACATCGGGAGGGGCTCATGGGCTTTGGGGACGCAATCCGCGTTTGCCTGCGGAAATATGTGGATTTCATGGGGCGCGCGCGGCGCTCCGAATACTGGTGGTTCCTCCTGTTCTGTCTGCTGGTGGGTATCGCGAGCAGCATCGTCGACCGGGTCGTCGCGCCGGGTTACGTCGCCGCGCATGGCCGCGGGCCGATCAGCATGCTCGTTTCGCTCGCCTTGTTTCTTCCCTCGCTCGCGGTGGCCGTGCGCCGCCTGCATGATATCGACCGCACCGGCTGGTGGATCCTCGGTTTCTACGCGGCGCTGGTGGTGCTCGTATGGTGCGCGATGGCCGCGGCGTTCACCGGCCATCCGGGAACTGCCGTGATCTTCCTGGTCGCGATGGGCGGCTTGGGCATCTGGCTGATCGTGTGGTTCGTCACGAAAGGAACGCCCGGAGCGAACCGCTTCGGCCCCGATCCGATCACCGGCGACGCAGCACCAAGCCAGGTTCCTACACCTGCCATCTAGGAATGAACTTCGGCGAAGCAATCAGAACATGTTTCGTGAAGTATGGCCGATTCAAAGGCCGCGCTTCGCGCTCAGAATATTGGTATTTCGTTTTGTTTTCGCTCTTGGTGGGTCTCGCCGTAAACGTACTTGATACTTTGAGCTTCGGGATGCTCAGCGCTTATAGGCCATTCCAAGCAATCAGCAACTTGGCGCTTTTTCTTCCTGCAAGCGCAGTAACAGCGCGTCGCCTGCATGACGTTGACCAAACAGCGTTGTGGGTGATTCCGATGATGATCTCGTGGATCTGGTCGTTGTCGGATCAGCCGGATTTCAGCAAGCTGGGACGTGTGGGAGTCATCGCCATCATGGTGCTGTTGTTCGGCGCCCTCGTCTACTGTATCGAACTAACGATCCCGCTGACATTCAAAGGCACCAAAGGGCCGAACCGTTTTGGCCCCGATCCGATCACCGGAGATACGGCGCCGAGCCCGACGCCCGCGGCGGTGTAACAGCATATTTTTCGTCATGGCCGGCCTTGTGCCGGCCACCCATGTGCACGGGTGCCGCTTAGGCGTTACGGCTGTTTGGAGGAGCGGTTTCGTCGAGCGCTGAGATTCCAGTAGTCACGGCAGGCCGCATTGCGACCAGAGCGGGATAAAGATCGCTCCAATAAGGGTTCTCCCGCTCAATCAGATTGATCTTCCAGTCGCGCTTGTACTTCTTCAGCGATTTTTCCCGCTGGATCGCTGACAGAATACTTTCGTGAATCTCATACCAAACGAGACGGTGAACGCCGTACTTCTTGGTGAAGCTGTCCACGAGATCGTTCCGGTGTTCGAAAATGCGTGCAGGAAAACGGCTAGTGACACCGATGTAGATGGTGCCGTGGCGTCGGCTGGCCATCATGTAAACGGCGATGCAGACGTTATAGCTGTCGCGCGAAACCATGCATCAGCATGAGGGTCATGGGTGGCCGGGACAAGCCCGGCCATGACGGTCAGAGAACGGATTTGCACGAAGTAATTAGGCTGTTTCGCCGTTGAGCCGCGCCAGCGTGCGCGCGCGGCCGATGAGCGGCAGCAGCTTCTTCATCTCGGGTCCGCTTTCGCGGCCGGTGAGCGCCAGCCGCAGCGGATGAAACAGCGCGCGACCTTTCGCGCCGGTGGCATCTGAGATCGCTTTCGTCCACGCGCTCCAGGTGGACTCGCCCCAGGACTCTGGCGGCAACAAGTCCGCCGCCTTGGCAACCAGCGCCGCATCCTCGATTTGCGGCGCGATCGGGCCAGCGACCAAGGTCCATAAATCCTTTGCATCGGACAGATGGATGACGTTCGCCTTCACCGCCTCCCAGAACGCTTCGGTCGCCGGAATTCCGAGCGCTCCCAGTCGCTCGCGAACCTCCGCAAAGGGTAGCGAATGCAGCAGCTTTGAGTTCAGCCCTTTCAGCTCGGCAGGATCGAAGTGCGCCGGCGCGCGGCCGATCTTCGCGAACTCGAATTCCTGGACCAGCGCGTCGAGCGACGGACGCAATTCGATGGGGTCGGACGTGCCGGTTTTCGCGAGATAAGAGGCGAGCGCCAGCGGCTCGATGCCATCGGCGCGAATCTCCTGCAGGCTGAGCGAGCCAATGCGCTTCGACAGCGCTTCGCCGCCCGCACCGACCAGCAGCGGGAAATGCGCGAACGTTGGCATCGCCGCGCCAAGCGCCTCGAAAATCTCGATCTGCACAGCCGTGTTGGTGACGTGATCCTCGCCGCGCACGATGTGGGTGATCGCGTAATCGACGTCGTCCGCCACCGACGGCAAGGTGTAGAGGAAGCGGCCGTCCTCGCGGATCAACACCGGATCGGAGAGATGCGCAGTGTCGATCTCGACGTCGCCCCGCACCAGATCGTGCCAGCGCACCTTGGTCTGCGACAGCCTGAAGCGCCAATGGGCTTTGCGGCCTTCGCTTTCCAGTTTCGCGCGTTCTTCCGGCGTGAGCTTCAGCGCGGCGCGGTCATACACCGGCGGCTTGTGCGCCGCGATCTGGCGCTTGCGGCGGCGCTCCAGCTCGTCGGCCGATTCATAAGCGGGATACAGATGCCCGCTGGCCTTCAGCTTTTCCGCGGCGTGTGCGTGCGCATCGGCGCGCTCCATCTGCCGGGCGAAGATGTCGTGGCTGAGGCCCAGCCACGCCAGATCGTCCAGAATGGCGCGCTCAAAATCCTTCTTGCTGCGCTCGGTATCGGTGTCGTCGATGCGCAGGAAGAACTTGCCGTTCTCCTTCTTCGCGAACAGCCAGTTGAGCATGGCGGTGCGCGCATTGCCGACATGCAGCAATCCGGTGGGCGACGGCGCAAAGCGGACGATTGTCATAATTTTCGTCTAGCGGATCCTTCTAAGGAGAGCGACCCGTTGCGAACGGTCAGCCACGAGTCAGCCGTCCGATTGAAGATCGTCCATTGCGGGTAACCCTCTATTGTAGAGAATGACACCACGTGGATCTTGTTATCGAGCTTCACATCGACCTCGTTAAGACGTCCAAACAGCGAAACTTCGTTCACCTTCGCCTTTTTCAATTTCGCAAAGGTCTTTGGCCACAGCGGCTCATCGCTCCAACTGCCGCAGAGAATTGAGCGGACCCCCTCGATCCTCCAGCTCCATTCAACCATCAATGACATCTCGCCTTGCGGATTTCCTCTCTTTCCATCCATACGCGTCATCGGGCGAAGCTTGCCGAATTCTAGAAAAATGGCAGAGCCATAGCCACGCCACATATGGCTGACCCTTAGGCCAATTAGGGGATCACAAAATTCGGCGAAGCCGTTTCGGTCAACCTTTCTGATCAAGGAATTGCGTTTCACAGGTCCCGCGCATCCCGGAAGGCGTTGGTGATGGGATACCGCCGGTCACGGCCGAAATTGCGGCGCGTGATCTTCACGCCCGGCGGCGCCTGCCTTCGCTTGTATTCCGACGTGTAGAGCAGCTGCTCAACGCGCTTCACGATGGCCGGTTCATACCCCTTTGCAACCACCTGCTCGAACGACATTTCGCCTTCCACCAGCGATTCCAGAATGCCATCGAGAATCTCGTAAGGCGGCAGTGAATCCTCGTCCTTCTGATCGGCGCGCAGCTCGGCGGACGGCGGGCGGCTGATCACATTCTCCGGCATCACGCGGCCTTTCGGCCCCAGCGCATTTCTTGGCGAATTGCCGTTGCGCCAGCGCGCCAGGCGGAACACCTCCGTCTTGTACACGTCCTTCAGCACGTTGAAGCCGCCGCACATGTCGCCGTAGAGCGTGGCGTAACCCACGCTCATCTCGCTCTTGTTGCCGGTGGTGAGAACCATCGGCCCGAACTTGTTGGAGATCGCCATCAGGATAAGCCCCCGGATGCGCGACTGGATGTTTTCTTCCGTGGTGTCCACCGCGCGGCCGGGGAAGGTGTTGGCAAGCGAATGCGTGAACGCGTCCACCGCCGGCTCGATCGGCACGGTTTCGTAATTGCAGCCGAGCAGCCGCGCGACTTCCGCCGCATCGTCCAGCGAATCCTGCGAGGTGTATTGCGACGGCAGCATCACGCAGCGCACGCGGTCCGGCCCCAGCGCATCCACCGCCACCACCGCTGACAGCGCGGAATCGATGCCGCCGGAAAGCCCCAGCACGACGCCGGGAAAGCGGTTCTTGTTCACGTAGTCCCGCAGGCCCAGCATCATCGCGTGGTAAATGGAGGTATCGCGGTCTTCCTCGCGCGCCAGTTCCCCCTTGGCGCAAATCCAGCCGTTTTCGGCGCGCGTCCATTCCGTGACAACCAGCGCCTCTTCCCATGCCGGTAGCGCGTGCGCGAGCCGCGCATCGGCGTTGCACACCAGCGACGCGCCGTCGAACACCAACTCGTCCTGCCCGCCCACCTGATTAAGATAAACGAGCGGCAGGCCGCTTTCCTTCACGCGGCTGACGATCAGGTTCAGCCGCACGTTTTCCTTGCACGCCTCGAACGGCGAACCGTTGGGCACCAGCAGGATTTCCGCGCCGGTTTCGGCAAGGCACTCGACCACATCCGGCGTCCAGATGTCCTCGCACACCGGCACGCCAATGCGGATGCCACGGATATTGAAGGGACCCGGCAATGGCCCGCTTGCGAAGACGCGCTTCTCATCGAACACACCGTAGTTGGGCAGATCGCTTTTGTAGGTGCGGCCGAGAATGCTTCCGCGATCCAGATACAAACAAGCATTGTAGAGCTTGCTGCCGTCCACCCATGGTGCACCGATGAGCACAGCAGGGCCGGCGTCAATCGTGTCGCGCGCGAGGGACTCGATGGCTTCGCGCGCGTCCTGCTGCAGCGCCGGCTTCAGCACCAGATCCTCCGGCGGATAACCGACGATGTAGAGTTCGGGAAACAGGATCAGGTCGGCGCCGGCCTTCGCGGCATCCGCACGCATGGCACGCGCCTTGCGCAAGTTTCCCGCAATGTCGCCCATCAGCGGATTGGCCTGCGCCAATGCAATGCGAAACCGGTCCATGCCGGTTTCTAGCCCGTCAGGATGGCAGAAGCGACGCTATATGGATTAGGCGTAGCGAACGAGCGCGGGCTCGAATTCCGGCTGCGGTTGCGCCGCGCGGTCGATCAGCAGCGCGGTTTCGAGCGCCCGGCGGGCTTCTTCCGGCCGCACCAGCGACGATGCGCCAAGCCGTGCGGCGCTCACGAAAGAGGCGATGGATTCGCCGAGCGGATCGTCCAGCTGCAGCTGGCTGAGCGGCCGCCCGGTTGTGTTCCGCACCTGGCGGGTGACGAAATCGATTTCGATCACGCCATCGGCGTATACCGCGCGCATCCCGCGGCGGCGGACGGGCGAGATGCGGCTCGCATGCAGGCGTGCCACAGAACCGTTGTCGAAGAATACGCGCGCGGTTACGTCGTCGGAGCGCTTGCTCACGCCGGCGCGTCCACGGGCTTCCACGTCCACGACATCGCTCGGGATCAGGCAGTGCACGAGGTCGAGATCGTGGATCATGAGGTCGAGCACGGCGGAAACGTCAATGCCACGACCCGTCCATGGGCCCATGCGCCAGCAATCCACTTCCAGCGGCGCATCCGGATAGTCCAGCAGCCCGGTGCGGGCAAAGACGAAGCGTTCCTGATGGCCAACCGTCAGCACCCTATTCTTCGCCTCGGCCAGCGCGATCAGGGAATCTGCTTCCGCGAGGCTCGTCGCGATGGGCTTCTCCACCAGCACGTCGGCATTAGCGTTAAGAAACGCACGCACGATCGGCGCGTGGGTGACCGCCGGCGAGCAGATACTGACGACATCAACCTCGCCCAACAGATCGCGCCAGTCGGACGCGACGGGAACGCCATGGGTCGCCACTGCCTGACGGCGCGCATCGGCGCTCGGGTCGGCAATGCCCACCACCTCCACGCCCGACATGCGCGCGTATTTGGTCGCGTGATGGCGGCCGAACGCACCGTGGCCAACGATGCCGGCGCGCAGGATTCGCGAGGGAAGGGGTTGATGGTGCAATATGGGAGAATCCATGGAAATTCCGAGGCTTATGAGGCACAGGCCCGGCTTCCAGCGCGACTCATAAAATGTTTCGCCTTGTTACACCGCTGCGCCCGGGCCTAGCCTCCATTGTATCTGTTAACCATCCATTAAGGACGATGGCAGGTCTGCCCGGAAAAAGCCCGCAAATCCGGGTGGCGGCGCCCCGAGAGGTAATCCCCGGCACGGAGATTTCAGGCTGGGCGAGCCCGCCGGTCTGAAGGTCAGGGCGGAACGGGTTTCACGCGGCCGGCGGCCTGTTTGGCCCGGGTGCAGGCTTGATCGATTGACACGCCGCGGGCAAGCGCCACGCCCATACGGCGCTTTCTGAACGATTCCGGCTTGCCGAACAGCCGCAGCTCGGTTTGCGGCACGCTCAGCGCCTCCGCCACGCCCTCGAAAGCAATGCCTTTCCCGTCCCTGCCGCCATAGATCACCGCCGAGGCGCCGGGCGATTTCAGCTCCGTCGACACCGGCAGGCCGAGAATGGCGCGGGCGTGCAGCGCGAACTCGCTCTGGCATTGCGAGACCAGCGTCACGAGGCCCGTATCGTGTGGCCGCGGGCTGACCTCCGAGAACCACACCTCATCGCCCTTCACGAACAACTCGACGCCGAAGATGCCGAAACCGCCCAGCGCGCCAGTGACCTTCGCCGCGATATCCCTGCTCTTTTCGAGTGCCGCCTGGCTCATCGGCTGCGGCTGCCAGGATTCCACATAGTCGCCGTCCACCTGCACATGGCCGATGGGCGCGCAGAAATGCGTGGCGGTGCCGCCCGTGCCGTCGGAGGCGCGCACGGTAAGTTGCGTGATCTCGAAATCGAACTGCACCTCGCCTTCGACGATGACGCGCGCTTCGCGGACGCGCCCCGCGGTCAGCGCCTTGTCCCAGGCTTTCCCCACATCCTCCGGGGTCTTCAGCCGGCTTTGGCCCTTACCGGACGAGGACATCACCGGCTTCACGAAACAGGGAAAGCCGATGCGCGCCACCGCCTGCTGCAGCTCTTCCAGCGATGACACGAAGGCGTAAGGCGAACACGGTAGCCGGAGCTCTTCCGCCGCCAGCCGGCGGATGCGCTCACGATTCATCGTGGTATGCGCGGCGAACGCGGTGGGGATGACAGTGGCCAGTCCATCCCTCTCGATGCGCACAAGCTCGTCGGTGGCGATGGCCTCGATCTCCGGGACGACAAAATGCGGCCGCTCCTGCTCGACCAGCGCACGCAGCGCGTTGGCGTCGGTCATGTCGATCACGTGGGCGCGATGCGCCACCTGCTGGCCCGGCGCATCGGCGTAGCGGTCGACGGCGATGATTTCGACGCCCAAGCGCTGCAGCTCGATGATCACTTCCTTGCCGAGCTCGCCCGCGCCCAGCAGCATCACCTTGACGGCGGTCGATGACAGCGGCGTGCCAATGCGCATGCGTTTTCTCAACCCTTCTTTTGAAGCCACGGCATCAGCGCACGAAGACGGCGGCCAACAGCCTCGATGGGATGCGCCGCGGCGCGTTCGCGCATGGCGGTGAATTCCTTCAGACCGGATGCATTTTCCGCCATCCAGTCGCGCGCGAATTTGCCCGATTGAATATCGGCAAGGACCGCCTGCATCTGCTCGCGCGCGTGCGCATCGATGACGCGCGGGCCGGTGCGGTAGGCACCATATTCCGCGGTGTTAGAGATCGCCTTGTACATACCCGCCGGACCGCGGGTATGCATCAGGTCCACCAGCAGCTTCAGCTGATGCAGGCACTCGAAATAGGCAAGCTCCGGCGCGTAGCCGGCGTTCACCAGGGTGTCGAACGCCCCGCGCGCCAGTTCGCTCGCGCCGCCGCACAGTACCGTTTGCTCGCCGAACAGATCGGTTTCGGTTTCCTCGCGGAAGGTGGTTTCGATCATGCCAGCGCCAACCCCGATCGCCGCGCCGTACGACAGCGCCAGCGGCCTGGCGTTGCCGCTGGCATCCCGGTGGATGGCGATGAGTCCGATGTAGCCGTCACCGCTCCGATAATTGGCACGCAGCGCGCCCCCCGGTCCGGCCGGCGCCACCAGAACGACATCCAGGTCGTCGCGCGGCTGGATGAATCCGAAATGCAAAGCGAAGCCATGGATGAAGAGCAGCGCGGCGCCGCGTTTCATGTTTGGTGCGAGATCGCGGATATAAATCTCGGGCAGCTTCTCGTCCGGCGCGCCGAGCACAACGACGTCCGCTTCATGCGCGGCTTCCGCATTGCCCGTCACCGGAAATCCGGCGGCGCGCGCTTTCTCGCCGCTCGCACTTCCGTCACGTGCGCCAATCGTAACATTCGCAACACCGCTGTCGCGCAGGTTCAGCGCATGCGCTTCACTCTGATTGCCATAACCAACAACGGCGATGCGTTTGCCTCTGATAATCGCGAGATCGGCATCGCGTGACGCATACACTAGCGGGTGTCCTCCCATTTGTGCCGCGCCATCACAAAGGTGCGGAAGTCCTCCCAGTACTTCCGCCACTCTGGCTCAGGGTGCAATACGGTTATCGCCGCCCCAAACTGGTCCTTCGCAGTCCCGTTGACGACCCAGATTTCGTTGTCCTTCGGTGTCACAATGATTACCCCGATCATCTGCCAATCCGGACTGGGTGGTCTGCTGGGGTTGCATCTAAAACGCTTCTCGCGCGCGAATTCGCAAAGTTCAGAAACGAAATGCTCTTGCATATCGGGTGCAACCCAAATCCATGCCTGAGCGCTACTATTAATTGGCGGCTGCACCCGTCCCGGCGCGAAGGCTTCGCCAGCGAGCATTGATCCGCCTAGCAGAAGCATTGCCAAGAGCCGTTTGATCATCGGATCATCGCCCAAATCGCCCCAGGTTCATGGGCAGAGGGCATCTTATATTGCAAGTGTCCTGCTCATCGCACTGACGAAGTCGTTTGTTTCCGCCGTCTTGATCCACTGCCAGTCCGCCATGCGGTTGCGGAACCAGGTGAGCTGGCGCTTGGCGTATTGGCGGGTGGCTTGTTTGGCCGCGACAGTGGCTTCTTTCAGAGAAATGGTGCCCGCATTCGCTGCGAGCAATTCGCGAAGGCCCAAAATCTTCGCGGCTGGGAGCGCAGAATCGAGATCGCCAAGCGCTTCGGCTTCCTTGAGCGCGCCGTGTTGGATCATCCGGTCGAAGCGGGCATTGATGCGGGCGTAGAGTTCTTCGCGAGGCGGCGCGAGCACGAAACGCGCAAGCTTCAGTCCGCCGAGCAGTGGCTTGCCAATCTCCTTCTGCCATTCCGACAGCGGACGGCCAGTGGCTTCGAACACCTCATAGGCGCGCAAGACACGCTGCGTATCGCCGATGCGTAACCGGGAGGCGCTTTCGGAATCGCGCGCCGCCAGTTGGGCATGGAATGCCTCGGTGCCGATCTCCTTCCGTCGCATCACCACCTGCGCACGAATGGCCGCCGGCACAGCGGGAATGTTCGCAATGCCGTCCGTCAGCACGCTGAAATACAGTCCGGTGCCGCCCACGAAGATCGGAACGCGGCCGCTGCCGCGCACCTCCTGGAAGGCGCGCGCGGCATCGCTCTGGTATCGGCCCACGGAGTACGGCTCGCGCACGCTGACATGCCCGTACAGCAGATGCGGCACGCGCCAGACGTCCTCGTCCGGCGGCCGGGCCGTCAGGATGCGCGCCTCCCGGTAGACCTGCATGGAATCGGCATTGACGATCATGCCGCCGAGCTGCTCGGCCAGCGCGAGCGCGGCGTGCGATTTGCCGCTCGCGGTCGGCCCGGCAAGCAGCACCGCGTCTGCGCAGATGGCGTTCAACCCAGCCGCACCGCCACGAAGGCGAGGTTGCCGCCGCGGTTGAGCAGCATCACTTCCACCTTCTTGCCGCTCTTCATGTCGGCCTCGATGCGTTTCGAAACGTCCTCCGGCGAATGCACCGGCTGGTTCTGCACCTCGACGATCACGTCCCCGGGGCGAATGCTTTTCTCCGCCGCCGGGCCGTTGGGGTCGACGGCAATCACCACCACGCCCTGCACATCCTTGCCGATGTGGTATTTGGCACGCGCTTCTCCGTTTAGTGGCGCCAGCGACAGCCCGAGCTTCGGATGATGTTGCGTGTCCTTCGGCGGCGGCGCTTTCTTCGGCGGCGCATTGCCGGAGCCCGGCAATTTCCCGATCACCACCTGCGCCGTCATCTTCTTGCCGTTGCGCAGGAAATCGATTGCCACCTTCTTGCCGACCGCGGTATCGGCGACCAGCCGCGGCAGCGCGCGCGAATCCGCCACCGGCTTGCCGTCGTAACGCACGATGAGGTCGCCCTTGTGCAGCCCGGAATGCACCGCGGGGCCGTTGCCCGATACCTCCGCCACCAGCGCGCCGGTTGAGCTGGAAAGCCCCAATCCCTCCGCGATGTCCGGGTTTATGGCCTGCACGCGCACGCCGAGCCAGCCGCGCCGCACCGTACCGAACTTGTGCAGCTGATCGATCACCTGGTGCCCAAGATTGGACGGAATGGAAAACGCGATGCCGACCGAGCCGCCGGACGGCGAGAAGATCGCCGAGTTCACGCCGACGACATTGCCGTCCATGTCGAACAGCGGGCCGCCGGAATTGCCGCGGTTGATCGGCGCGTCGGTCTGGATGAAGTCGTCATAGGGCCCGGCCGCGATATCGCGGTTGCGCGCCGAGACGATGCCGGCCGTCACCGTCGAGCCCAGGCCGAACGGGTTGCCGATGGCGATCACCCAATCGCCGATGCGCGCCCTGTCGGAATCGCCCCAATGCGTGGCAGGCAGCGGCTTCTTCGGCTGCACCTTCAGCAGCGCGAGATCGGTCTTGTCGTCACGGCCCACCAGCTTGGCAGGAAGACTCGTCCCGTCATTCAAGGTGACAGTGATCTGGTCCGCGCCCTCAATGACATGGTTGTTGGTGACGATGAGACCGGCGGCATCGATGATGAAACCGGAGCCGAGCGAGGTGACGTGCTTCGGCACGTTCTGCGGCCCGAGGAAATCCTTGAACAGATCCTGCAGGGGCGAATCGGGTGGCAGATCGAGGGTGGTTCGCGGCGCCGATTTCAGCGTCTGCGTGGTGGCGATGTTGACCACGGTGGGCAGCAGCTTGTTGGCGAGATCGGCAAACGAATCCGGCGCCGGCCGCGCCAGCGCCGCGGTCGATGTCAATGCCGCGGCCGGGAGCGCAATCATGGTGGCCGCGAAAACGGACCGGACGATCATTGCGAACATGTAGGAAGAAGCGGAACGCATGCGGCCTCGGAATCGGGCATCATCATAAGGCCGGGAGGTATAACAGCAAACGGCCCCGGCAAGGGCAGCCGGCCTTCACGTTCGCTTGGGCATCGAACGGGCGAATGCTTCCGAACGCCCTGCCCCGCGTCTATGCTGACCTTACCCTTTGGACCACGCCAAAATGCGTATGCTCCTGCGCCTGCTGATGAAGCTGTTTTTCCGCGGCATGCGGGAAAACGGGCGCGAGCAGCGCCGGGCCAACCGCCGGCGATAAAGGGCGAGATGTTCACAAATGAAATGGCGCCGCGCCGGTGACATCTATACAAGCAGCCGCTGAATTCGGGACGGCATTAATTCGGGGCTGCATCCATGAATACTCTTCTTTCTCCGCGTGCATCGCGCGCGCTTGCAACGCCGCTGGCGGCCGCCGCGCTGTTATGCGTTGCAACTGCGGCGCAGGCTGCCGTGACGATTTCCACCAGGGCGACCCGCAACATGAGCTGCACCGGCGGCGTCTGCACGCCGACGGCGCCCAAGGCCAACCTGAACGTCACCGATCTCGCCAACATGCTGGCCGCTAACAACGTGACAGTGAAGTCGGACAGCGCCGCAAATGACATCGAATTCAAGGCGCCGCTCTCGTGGACCAGCACCAGCCGGCTGACGCTCGATTCCTACAGTTCAATCGTTTTCCAGCAACCTGTCACCGTGGCCGGCACTGGCGCGCTAACGATCGTCACGAACGACGGAGGCTCCAGTGGCGATTTCTGGTTCGAGAAAAAAGGCCGTGTCGAATTCTGGGATTTGCACAGCAACCTGATCGTCAACGGCAACAGCTACACACTGGTGAAAACCATTAAGCAGCTAGCAAAAGTAATTGCCAAAAATCCATCTGGCTTCTATGCCCTGACGAAGGACTATAACGCGGCTCACGATGGCACCTACACAGATTCGCCAGTGACAACTATCTTCAGCGGCATCTTTGACGGTCTGGGACATGACGTCTCGAACCTGTCCGTCAACGATGCGGCAGACCAGGCTAGCGTCGGATTGTTTAGTAAGGTCTATGGTACGCTTCGTGATATCGCTCTTTCTGATGTTACAGTCTCGGCAACAGGAACGAATGCAACGGCGGGAGGGCTGGCTGGCTTCGCAATGTGGATTAGTCACGCCAGTGTAAGCGGCCAAGTTTCGGGCTCCAGCGCTGCCGGGGGGCTTGCGAGCGGAGTATCTAGAAAGGTCGAATACGCGCATGCCGCCGTAAATGTTTCCGGCGGCGGTGCGGTCGGGGGTCTGGTCGGCGAATCTTTAGGTGAGATTGATTATTCATATTCCACTGGAACAACTTCGGGCGGCGATAACTCTTCCGTCGGTGGGCTTGTGGGCGTTGACGATCCGGAACAGTCAGCCTTCAACGTGGAAGTTTATGCGACCGGCTCCGTCACCGGCGGCAACAACGCGTACGTTGGCGGACTTGTCGGCGTCGAGTCGAAGGACAGCTTCGTATCTTACTCCACCGGAGCTGTGTCCGGCGGCTCTGGAAGCTATGTAGGGGGATTCTATGGGGGATACACAGGTGGCAGTTGTAAATGCGGTAATACCGATTACTGGGACGTGCAGACCAGCGGCACTGATCACGCGATAGGTGCCGGTATTGCCCCCGGTATCACTGGTCTAAAAACGCGCAGATTCACATCTAGATTGCCGAAAGGCTTCAATCGGCACGTCTGGGGGCAGTCCTCGACCATCAACAACGGCTATCCGTATCTGCTCGCCAACCCGCCGCCGAAGTAAGCTGCGCTACTTCCGCGCGCCGGCACCGGGGTTCGAGAAGTAGTGGAAGAAGTCGCTGTTGGGCGAAGTAACGAGCGTGGTGTTCTCGCCAGGCATCGCTTCCTGATAAGCCTGCATCGAACGGTAGAAGGCGAAGAAATCTGCATCCTGACCGAACGCGTCGGCGAGGATCTTGGTTTTCTCCGCATCGCCCTGTCCGCGAAGGATTGAGCTTTCGCGCGTGGCTTCCGCGACCAGCACCGTCACTTCGCGCTCGGCGCGCGCGCGGATGCGCTGCGAAATCTCCGAACCTTCGGCACGATACTCATTGGCCTCGCGCTTCCGCTCCTGCATCATGCGGTTGTAGATCGCTTGGCTGTTCTCCGCCGGCAGGTCGGCATGGCGGATGCGCACGTCGACCACCTTGATGCCGAAGTTGCGCGCCTCCTGATTCATGTTGTCGCGAATGTCGCGCATCAGTTCCCCGCGGCGGGCCGACAGCACAGCGGCGAAATTCTGCGAGCCCAGCACCCGGCGGACGTTCGAGCTTAGGATCGACGTGAGCCGGATCTGTGCCGTGTCGAGGTCGTACAGCGCCTGATAGAAACGCAGTGGATCGAGAATGCGCCAGCGCGCGAATGCATCGACCACCAGCCGCTTCTTGTCCTGCGCGATCACTTCTTCCGACGGCGCTTCCAGGTTCAGCAGCCGCTTGTCGATGAAGACCACGCTCTGGATCCAGGGAATCTTCGTGTGCAGCCCCGGTTCGGTGACGATCTGGCGGGGCGCATTGAACTGCAGCAGCAAT
>JBJMVL010000007.1:0-41428 GCA_045810735.1 Alphaproteobacteria bacterium | reverse complement strand
GCAGGTCATCGAAGGCGTGGTGAAGAACATCACCGACTACGGCGCCTTCGTCGATCTCGGCGGCGTGGACGGCCTGCTGCACGTAACGGACATCGCTTGGCGGCGCGTCAGCCACCCCACCGAAGTGCTGAATGTGGGCCAGACGGTCACCGTGCAGATCATCAAGATTAACCCGGACACCCAGCGCATCAGCCTCGGCATGAAACAGCTGATGACCGATCCATGGGAAGGTGTGGCTGCCAAATATCCAGTAGGCGCGAAGTTCAACGGCAAGGTAACCAACGTGACCGACTACGGCGCGTTCGTGGAACTGGAGCCGGGCGTGGAAGGCTTGGTGCATGTCAGCGAGATGAGCTGGGTAAAGAAGAATGTGGCGCCGTCCAAGATCGTCACGCCGGGCACGGATGTGGACGTGCAGGTGCTGGAAGTGGATTCCAACAAGCGCCGGATTTCTCTCGGCCTGAAGCAGACGCAGGAAAATCCGTGGGAGCAGTTCGCGCGCGAACACCCCCCGGGCAGCACAATCGAAGGCGAGATCAAGTCGATCACCGAGTTCGGCCTGTTCGTCGGCGTCGGCGAAGATTTGGATGGCATGGTCCACCTCTCCGATATCTCCTGGGACAAATCGGGCGACGAGGCGGTGAAGGATTACGAAAAGGGCCAGACGGTGAAGGCCAAAGTGCTCGACGTGGATGTAGAGAAGGAACGCGTCAGCCTGGGCATGAAGCAGCTTCAATCCGATCCGATGGACAAGATCGGCCCGATGAAGAAGGGCTCAATCGTCACCGTCACCGTGTCCGAGGTGAACGACGGGGGCATCGAAGTGGAGCTGGCTGATGGGTTGAAGAGCTTCATCCGTCGCGCCGATCTTTCGCGCGATCGCGCCGAGCAGCGCCCCGAGCGCTTCGGCAAAGGCGACAAGGTCGACGCCGTGGTGACGAGCTTCGACAAGAGCTCGCGCAGGATCGGACTGTCCATCAAGGCGCGCGAAATGGCGGAAGAAAAAGAGGCCGTGGCGCAATACGGCTCATCCGATTCCGGCGCCAGCCTGGGCGACATCCTGGGCGCCGCGCTAAAAAAACGCGGCAAGGCAGGCGATGATGACAGCACCGAAGGTGAGGGTGAAGAGTAACGCCCGGCCCGAATCTAATCGGTTGACGCGAAAACCGCGCGGGCGTTCCCGCGCGGTTTTTTCTCGTCATGTACTCGACTGTCTTGTATTGCCAACCGGACAGCCGAGGAGGAATTGATGAGCATGCCGCCGCCGATGGATTATGTGGAGTTCAGCGTCAGCGATCTGACGCGCACCAAGACGTTCTACACCGCTGTGTTCGGCTGGGATTTCACCGATTATGGGCCGGAGTACACCAGCTTCACAGATAACGGCCTAGGCGGTGGCTTTCGCTCCGATGCACCGCCGCGCCCCGGTGGCCCGCTGATGGTCTTTCATGTCGACGATCTGGAAGCCTGCTTCAAGCGGGCGAAGAAAGCCGCCGCGCCGATCGTCAAGCCGATCCATTCCTTCCCGGGCGGACGCCGCTTTGAGTTCAAGGACCCGGACGGCTACGACATCGCAGCGTGGAAGCAGGAGTAGGTATGCGCATGGTTGGCCCGCAGAGATGCAGCACAGCTCACGCGGACATCTGCACATCATAAATCAATCTACGAAACATTGCCTTCGCGCCCGCTCTGCGAATAATCTTCGCCACGGAGGGGTTCACGACAGATAACGTCGCGAACCAAGCACCTTTAAGCCGAGGCCGCGACGGCAACGGAGCGTTTGTATGTCTACCCCACGCGTATTCACAAAGGGGATCCTGTTCGCAGGCTCTGCCTTCCTCCTCGCCACTCTACCATCCCAGGCGCTGACTGCGCGCCACGACAACGCACGCACGCTGGCTGCGCCGGCCAGCGGCACCTGCAGGGCTGGCGCCATGGCCTACAGCGTCTCGACCGACCTGCAGACCACCACGTCGAAAAACTACCGGGACGTGAGTGGCACCAGCGTCTCTTTCACGCAGGGTTCTGCCGGCTGTGTAGAAGTGTCCTTCTCGGGCGAGGGCGCAACAACGCCAGGCAACCTGCTGGTCACGCAGGCCGTGCTGGATGGCTCGAGCGTCTGCCTGCCGGGCGACAACAATTTCGCCTCCGACAGCCCGTCAAGCGAGGTGTCGGATCACGCTATGAATTTCATTTGCCCAAATGTGAGCGCTGGCAATCACTCGGTCAAAATTCAATTCCGGACGCGGTTCGGCGGCAAGGTTGCGCTCGATTATCGGACCACGATCGTCCGATATACACCATAACATTCGGGGAGAAGCGGGCGCGGGGGCCCGCTTCTCTTTCTATCCCTCAGCCACGATTCCGTCTTTTTCGACGCTATATTTGTTGGTAATGCGTTCAGTCCCGCATGCACCGCTCCCGTTTTGTTGCAATTCTCATCGCCGTCGTCGTCGCGACTTTCGCGGCGGTGCTTCTCCTTCCGCTCGCGAACCGAGCCCCGAAGGTGCTCGTCGGCATGCCCCCGGTTGTGCATCGGGAAAATCTCTATAGCGAAGCGGGGGCTGGGCACTTCAGTCCCGCAACAGCAGGGGCTCTCTCTCGCATCTATGTTCCGGACGTGAAGTCTGGTGACGTGTACGTGATCGATCCGGACAGCTTGCGCATTCTCGGAAGCTTCGCGGCGGGGCGGCATCCGCAGCATGTGGTTCCCTCCTACGATCTACGCACCCTGTGGGTGGCGGGCAGCGCGGCGCCGGGGCGCGGTCCCGGGTTCGTGATGCCCGTCGATCCAAGAACAGCCAAACCCGGCGACATCGTGCGGGTGCCGGACGCATACAATCTTTATTTCACGCCGGACGGCGGCTCCGCGATTATTGTCGCGGAGGAAGACAGGCGGTTGGATTTCCGCGACCCGCACACGATGCAATTTCAGCAGACGGTGAGAACGCCGCAATGCCGCGGCATCAATCACGCTGATTTTGCCATAGACGGGAGCTACGCCATCTTCAGCTGCGAATTTGGCGGCAATCTCATCAAGTTCGATGTGCGGCAGCGGAGGGTGATTGACAGTCTGAAGCTCCCGCCGCCCAGCATGCCCCAAGACGTACGTATCGCGCCAAACGGTGGGCTCTTTTACATTGCCGACATGATGCATGACGGCGTTTTCCTGTTGGACGGCGATCGCTTTCGTCCTGTGGGATTTGTTCATACCGGCATGGGAACGCATGGCTTAGTTATTTCCCGGGACGGGCGGAAGCTCTACGTCGCCAACCGCGGCTCGCATATCGTGGAAGACCGGCCGTTGGGTCCCGGCAGCGTGTCGGTGATCGACTTCGCCACCAACAAAGTCGAACGCACCTGGCCCATTCCCGGCGGTGGCAGCCCTGACATGGGCAATGTGACGGCCGATGGGCGTTATCTCTGGCTATCCGGCCGCTTCGATAATGTGATCTATCGCATCGATACGGCGGACGGCACGATCAAGACAATCCCGGTCGGCCGGGAACCGCACGGGCTCGCCATCTGGCCGCTGCCCGGCCGCTACTCTTTGGGCCACACCGGAATCATGCGCTAGCGGCCAATGGTTGCACGCTGACAGTTCGCTCCGGGGGCAGATAAACGGTCACGCGCGTACCGGTGCCCAGTTTGCTTTCAAGCTGCACTTCACCATCGTGCGCTTCGGCGAATCCTTTGACGATCGCAAGCCCAAGGCCGGCACCGCGCTCGGCGGTGGTGACGTCGTGCCGGCCGCGGCCGAACCGCTCGAACACGTTCTCCTGATCGTCCCGCGCGATACCAACGCCTGTGTCCACAACGCCGAAGGCGATCCGGCCGTCCAATTGCATGCGCGCAAAGACATTCACTCGCCCGCCCGCTGGCGTGAACTTGATCGCGTTGGACAGCAGATGACTTAGGATTTGCTGGATGGCCCGCTCGTCTCCGCGGACGCGCGGCACATTGCCAGGAGAGATCGTCAGGCTAACCTGCGCGTCTGCCGCCTTGCTCTCATACTTCTCTGCGGTCGTTCGAATGAGTCCGGATAAGTCCAATTCGATTTCGCGAAAGGAAAGCCGGCCGCCTTCTATCCTCGCAACATCCAGAACGCCATTAATCAGCGTCAGCAACGTCTGGCCGGAATCATGAATGATGGCCGCATACGCCGCGTATTTTTCCACTGCTCCGCCAAACGCCTTTCTCTGGATCATCTCCGAAAAACCGAGGATCGCGTTCATCGGTGTGCGAAGTTCGTGGTTCATGTGCGAGAGAAATTGCGACTTCGCCTCGCCGGCCGCAACTGCGCGCCCTTGCGCGCGGTCGGACTCCTCTTTTGCAAGCCGAAGGTCATGTACAAGGCCCGTGCGCTCGTGCTCCAGAACCAACATTCTCGTTATCCGGAAGTTGAGCGCGATTGACTGACCCAGCACCAGCACGACGAATAGCGCGCCGAGCTCGGCCAGGGTTCTATCGATCGAATCGTTTGAGGCGGAAGTCGGTCCCACCAAAAAAACAGCATGCACCAGCAACGCAGAAAGCGCGATGGACGGATGAGGTGCGGTAATGGCAATGCAGCCGGCGAGCGAGCATGCGAGCACGAGGATGAGCATCATGTGGTCAATGATGGCTCCCGGCACCCATAATATAGCACTCATCGAGCACCAGGCGCAGAAGAACAGCGTGTTCAGCGCAACGAACGCTACTGACCGGAGGCGTTCTCCGGCGATGGTTGTCGGACCAAGGCGTTGAACCAGAAGACTGCCGAGATTGCAGCCGAAGCTGGCGAAGGTGACCGTGCTCCACCACAACAGCCGCGTGCGCGCATCCACCCACGGCGCCACCGCCTGCGCCACAAGTGCCGCGGCGATCGGCATGAGCAACATGTTGTAGCGGGTGGTACTCCAGTAGAGATCGAGACGGGCACGAGCGAGCCATGCGTCCGCTTCATCGGGCCAAACTGAGCAGCTGACGGTCCGGAACCCACGCCGCACCAGTTGTCCGATGCCCGAGAGGCTGGCGGCGCCATCTGAAGTATGTAAGTCCTGGAACACCCTGCGCATGGTCCATCGGTTGCCGGACATTTTCGCAAATCTGAGTTAAAGCTTGTTTAGTCTTAAGTTGGTCCGGGTGGTACACTTGTCCGATCATCCGCCGGAGACGCCATGTCCGCTTTGCTTTTCCAGAAAGAGGGCCACGTCGTCACGCTGACGATCAACCGCCCCGAGTCGCGCAATCCGCTGGGAGAGCCGGGAGACGGCAGGCTGTTCGCCGATGCCATCGACCGCATTAACCAGGAGCGTGATATCCGGTGTGCCATTTTGACAGGCGCTGGCAGCGCGTTTTCAGCCGGCGGCAACCTGAAGGCCATGCGCGAGCATTCGGGGGCGTTCGCCGGCGGACCGGCTCGCATTCGCGAGGGCTATCGCGACAGCATTCATCGCATGGTGCGCGCGTTGTTGAGCATCGAGGTGCCGCTGATTGCGGCAATCAACGGCGCTGCTATCGGGCTCGGGAACGACGTCGCCTGCCTCGCGGATATTCGCATCGCCGCAGACACTGCGGTGTTTGGCGCCACGTTTCTGAAGATCGGTCTCGTGCCGGGCGATGGCGGCGCCTGGATACTGCCGCGGGTGATCGGGCAGTCGCGCGCAGCCGAGCTGCTGTTCACCGCGGATACTATCGACGCGCAAACCGCGCTGCAGTGGGGGTTGGTGTCAAAACTCGTGTCTTCGGAGAAGCTGATGGACGAAGTCCGCGCACTGGCGGCGCGCATCTGTCGCCAGCCGCCCGATGTGTTACGGATGACCAAAAAGTTGATGCGGGAAGCGCAGTCTGCAAGCTTCGAAACCATCATGGAGATGTCCGGCGCGATGCAGGCGCTGGCGCATACCACAGCCGACCATCGTGAAGCGCTGGATGCGTTTTTCGAGAAGCGCCCGCCGCAGTTCAAAGGCGAGTGATCACGCTGCTTCGCGCTGCTCGCGTAGACGCCACGCCGGCAAAACGACAGTCACGGTGGTGCCTTCGCCGACTCGGCTTTCCAGAAGCACGTGCCCGCCGTGTGCGGCGGCAAGTCCTTTGACGATAGGCAATCCGAGGCCGGTGCCCTTGTCGGTGGTGACAACGTCGTGGCGTCCCTGGCCGAAACTCTCGAATACCTTCTGCTGGTCTTCCTCTGGAATGCCGATACCAGTGTCGGTGACGCCGAAGGTCAGGCTGCGATCCGCATCTCGACGCCCGAACACGACGATGCGTCCGCCGGGCGGCGTGAACTTCGCGGCATTGGACAACAGGTTGAGCAGCATCTGCTTGAGGGCGCGCTCGTCGGCATGAACCAGCGGCAGTCGGGGCGCTATGTCGGCTTCTATGGCAACGTGTTGCTGTTCCGCTTTGCCGCCGACCAGCTTGATTGTGCTGTCGACCAGCGAGGCGAGATCCACATCCTTTTCGTTGAGTCGCAGTCTTCCCGCCTCGATCTTCGCGAGATCAAGAATGTCGTTGATCAGCGCCAGCAGATGCTGCCCGGACTCATGAATGAGATTGGCATATTCCGTGTGCTTGCCGGGATCCCGGGCGAAATGGCCGGACTGAATCATCTCGGAAAATCCGAGGATGGCGTTTAGCGGCGTGCGGAGCTCGTGGCTCATGTTGGCGAGGAATTCGGACTTGGCGCGGCTTGCCGCTTCCGCCCGCTGCGCGCCGGCGTCGGACATTGATTTCGAATGGGCCAGTGCGGCGATCAGGTCGTCCTTGTCATCCCGCAGGACCAGCATGTCGCGCGCTGTGAAATACATGGTCTGCGACATGTAAGCGAGATAAAGGACGAACAGAACGGCGAGCAGCGACAGGCTGTCGTAGATCATCCCGCCTTCCCACAGCGGCGGCAGCACCAGCGCCGAGCCGTAGATCAGATAGCCGACAATGCTGAGCGGGCGGCTCGGGCCGACCAGTGCCGAGTTGGCGGCGAGCGTGCAGCCGGCGATCAGCATCAGCAGCATGTGATTGAGATCGTCGCCGTGCCGCCAGAACATCACAGTCATGGCCGACCAGCAGCAGGAGACGAGCACATAGGCGAGAAGCGCCGGCGGCAGCCAATGCATCAGCTTCGCCTGTTCGCGCGGCAGCCTGAGATAGCGCGTGGCAACGTACCCCAATGGAGCCCCGCCAAACAGCACCATCAAGAACCACACGAGCAGCCACGGCCAGGCGAACCAGCGCATGAACATCACGCACATCACCGCGGCGAACGTCGGCATCAGCCAGAATTTTGGCTGAAGATTTTTTAGCGCGAGCCGAAGCTGATCGCAGGCGAGCCTGTCCTGCGGATCAGGCGCGGCGCCGGCTGCCAATTCTGTCATCCAGGCCTCCAACCCCCCGTTACCATGAACGAGAGCCGGTTAAGGCGGCTTTGCGGCAAGTGGTTAGCGTGGTGTTAAGGAAACAGAACAGCGCAAGGCGTCGCTGAGACTAGTTCTGCAATCGCGTCATAATCTTCTGTGTCTGCTCCATCCCGTTCTCGTAGTGACGCGCTGTGGTAAAATCGGCGATCTGGTCCCAGTTGGCGGCGATCGCTTCGGCATCGGCGGCATGGCCCAGATTGACGCCTTCGGTCTCCACGAGTTGTGCGGCGGAAAACACGCCGGCGCCGGCGGTGAGGATGACGCCCGCCGGCGCCTCTTCGCTCGCCAGATAAACCACCCCCGGCGTCACATATTCCGGCTTCAGCAGCTCCAGCATCGGCGGCGGCATCAGGGCCTCGGTCATGCGCGTCGCCGCCACCGGGCAGACGGCGTTTACGCGGATATTGTCGCGCGCGCCCTCGGTCTTCAGCGTGTTCATCAATCCGACCAGCGCCAGCTTGGCGGTGCCGTAATTCGCCTGGCCGAAATTTCCGTAGAGGCCGGTGGAGGATGTCGTCACCACGATGCGTCCGTAGTGCTGGTCACGCATGATCTGCCAGCAGGCCCTCGCGGGTTTCACCGTGCCCATCACATGCACCGCCATCACCGCCTCGAAGTCGGCTATCTCCATCTTGGCGAAGCTCTTGTCGCGCAGGATGCCGGCGTTGGCGATGAGGATGTCGATGCGCCCGAACGCATCCACCGCCTGCTTCACCATGTTGGCGACACCCGCATCGTCGGTGACCGATGACCCGTTGGCGATCGCCGTGCCGCCCGCCGCCTTGATTTCCGCTACCACCTTTTCCGCCGCAGCCGAGCCGCCGCCGCTGCCGTCCAGCGCGCCGCCGAGATCGTTCACCACCACTTGAGCGCCTCGGCGCGCCAGCTCGAGCGCGTGCGCGCGGCCCAGCCCGCCGCCGGCACCGGTGACGATGGCAACCTTGTCGTCGAAGCGAATGGTCATGCGAACCTCCAACCTGCTCGTCTCCGGTGTCTCACCGCCGCGCCATTCACGGACATTGCGAGGCGATCGGCGCCTTGTGGCCCAAATCTCAAAGTTCCCATTCGAACCTCCGGAAATCGGGTGGGGTCCCCCCCACGGGTGAGAGCGCGACGGGGAATTGTTCGTTTTGTTTGCAAGAAAATGGGGGGGAGGGGTCCCCCCTCCCAATCTACCATCGCACCAGATGTTGCGGTTCGCGGGTGCGACGCGCATTTGAAGTACGGAATCCGCGCGTCGCCCGCGCGTCAGCGCTGCCATCTCCATTACTGGAATCTAGGTCATATCGGTGTTGGCGCAACGGACGTTCTGCTGGTTCATGCCGAAAGTGTAAGGCCGGTTTGCCGGTGGCGGACGAAAATATTTTCGTCGTTGATTCCGAATGACTTTTCGCCCGCGAGGTGGCGAACATCAGTTCGGAAAGAGGGTCATCGCCAGTAATTTCGTGCGACGCTGCGATCACAAAGGCTTAGCGCGGCAGGATGATCTCCTCCCCATCTTCGCGCTACCTATTCCCCAGTCGATCGCCTTCCTGGCGACGCAGACCACACTGCGCAAAGCCATCTGCTCCGCCCAAACGGCAGGCACGCCTGATTAGCGGATGCGCGGAAGTCGGAGCTTGCAGCACAAATGTATCGTGTCGCCGAATTACCGAGAGTTGCCTCGCGGAAGAGTGGCCTGCTTGATTACGCGGTGCTACGCCCGGCGACGGAAGTGGCGGCACCATCCGTCCGGACTGATCTTGCCGTGCACAATCTCGCAGTGGTTCGGCGCCAGGAAGTGCTCACAAGCACCGCAATGCTGCCGGCCGTTGGGATGGTCCTGATACATCGCAACCCGCTTCGGCTCCTTGCCGCCCCGCGCGCCGTAACCGCCTGACGGACCATACCCGCCCTGCGGTCCGTTTCCGCCCTCCTGATATCCGGGCGACGGACCTTGCTCGTTGTAACCGGGTGGCGGGCCCTCCTGCTCGTTGCCATAGCCGGGCGGCGACCCCTGATAACCGGGCGGCCCGCCTCCTGGCGGAGGAGGCGGCGGTGGGGGTGGCGGCGGATAACATCCTGCCAGTCCGGCCGTGCCGAGAACGCCGATCACGGTACCGGCGACGCTAAAGAGAGTTCGACGGGAAATGTCTGAGGGCATGGTTGTCTCCCTGTGCCCCGTCATCCGGAAAACGCAGAATAATCCAGCTTCGTTCCGTAGCCGCCGGAGCGTTCGCCGGGACAACACCGCCACCTTCGCATCGATGCCCGCGCGGTAGATGTCATCTAATCCGCGGGACAGTGCCGGCAGGAACGATTCCCAAGAAGCTGGCGTTTTGCAGTTGTCTCGAAGTGGGCCCGGGGAAGCGGAGACCCCAATGCCAAATCCCAAAAGCACCGCCCAGATTGCAGGCCATCCTTTTCATCCCATGCTGGTCACATTTCCGATCGGCTTCCTGATCGGCACCTTCGTCTCGGACCTTGTTTATCTATGGTTGGGCGACGCGTTCTGGGCGCGGGTTTCATTCTGGCTGCTGGCCGCCGGGATCGCGATGGCCCTGCTGGCCGCGCTCGCCGGCTTGATTGACTTTCTCGGTGACCGGTCGATCCGCGCCATCCAGATCGTCTGGTTTCACATGATCGGCAACGTGACTGCGGTGGTGCTGTCGCTGCTCAGCCTCTGGTTCCGCTGTCGCGACGGGATGACCGCGGATTACCCGCTGGTGTTCTGGATCTCGTTGATCGTGGTGCTGATCCTGGCGGTCACCGGATGGCTGGGTGGCGAGCTTGTCTTCAGGCACCGCGTCGGCGTGGCGGAGGAATTCCCCGGACCAAGATGACGGCTGCGCAGCGTCACAGTTCGTTTGCTACCACGTAGTCGATAAGGTCACCGCGCAGCGGCGTGCGCTGTCGCACGCTGACGAGCTGCACATTGATGGTACCCTCGTCAACCGGCAGCGTCACCGTCGAGCCAAAGAGCGGCGTGCTGTCGCGAATAACATCCGTCGCGATGGTCTGTCCGCTCAGGCGCCGCACCAAGACCTGGTAAGCCATAAATCGTTCTCCAACACATCCGCCCTTGCCGTCCCCTCAGTGACCGAAGAAGTACCGGTCCAATACGGTTTTCGTGGGGCCGGTGGCGACCCGGCGGCGTAATTCTGGCAGCAAAACCAGCGCGCACCTTTTAATATTGTTTTTCCAGCCGCTCCCGAAGAAATCGCTTTCGCGGAACTGCGCCTGGGTCATCAGGTCTAGTTAATTGTAAGCAAATCAAATGAAAACGCTCGCGTTTGAAGCCCGGCCACGGCCTTCTGTGTGCATGACAACCTTCGCTCTCGGCACGGCCCTGCTGCTTGCATCGTTCGCTCTCGCATCGCGGCGCATCCTGGCGCGCGCGGCAACGCTCACAATCAGCGTGATCGGAATCGCGTTGATGGTGTTTGGCACGCGCTCAACAACGGAGCCGTTGAACTGGCGCGGCGTGATGGAAATCGCTTTTAGCGCAGCATGCGTGGCGGTCGCGATTTGGGCCGTCCGCAGCGGGTCTCATGCGCGCAAGGTCGCGCGATCCGTCTGAACGTCCGTCGCTTCGGCTCAGCTCTGGGCGGACTAGGCCGTTCAGTGCAAGGCGCTGAAAATCCGGCCGGCTTCGACACGCGCGGCGCTCCATTCGCGGATCGGCGGTCGCGCCCACAGCGCTTTCCATTGCGCAGTCTGAAAGAATGCGCGCTGCTGCGGGGGGGCCAGGCGCGGAACGCCCAGCAACGCGCGTTCCCGCGCGGCGTAGGCGCGCTCATACCACGCCATCGCGTTCTTGAAGTCGCCGATCTTCAAATAGGAATCGCCGATATCGGTGTTGCTTCCGCCGTTTTTCAGCGCGTCGGCGGCCGCGGCATTTACCGATGCTCGCGCCTGCGCGATGTCTCCGCTGGCCACCGCGAGATCGAACGCGCAGCCCAGGCGATTCTGATCGCCGCCTTCCTTCGGGAGCAGTGCCGACAGCTGCTTTGCCCGGGCGAGGTTCTTGCGGCTGACTTCGATAATGCACTCCAGATTGCGGGCATCCGGATCGGTGGGATTGATCACCAGTGCTTCATGGATGGCGCGCGCCGCCTGCTCATTTTTATGCTGCCACTGGTAGCCGGTGGCGAGATTGAACTTGCTGACCAGCGAAAGGGGGTCGAGCCGGCTTGTCGCCTCGTCTGCCCGCGATGATTCTTCGGCGAATCCGAAGATGTCGGCCACACCGGAGCGCGTCAGCAGCGCGTCGTAGCTGTTGGGATTGACGGCGAGGATGGCGCGAAAATATTTCAGCACGTCGTTCCAGCGCCATGTGACGACGCTGAGATCCGTCAGCGCCTTGAGTGCCGGCACGTTTTTCGGATCGATGGCAAGCGCGCGTCGCAGCGCCTGTTCACCGGTCGCAAGCGAGCGTGGGTCGCTGTAGTTGTAGGCGAGCAGGACTTCGGCATCCCCCAGCAGGGCGAGCGCATCGGCGAACTCCGGTGCGAGGGTGGTCGTCTTCCTCAACAACGATATGGCCGTCAGCAAATCTTCCTTGTTGCCGCGCGTGACATAGAACTTCCCCAGCAGGTAGAGGCGGTAGGCTTCCGGATCGATCGTGTGTGCGGTAACGGGCAATTTTCCGGCAAGCCGGGCGGCGAGGCTGGACGCCACGGCGCGGGCGATCTCGTCCTGCAAGGTGAGAACATTGGTGAGCTCGCGGTCGTAGCTCCTGGACCAGATCTGGAATCCGTCGCCGCCGTTGACCAGCTCGGCCTGGATGCGGACCCGATTGCCGTCTTCGCGCACGCTGCCTTCTAGAATGGCGCGGACGCGTAGCGCGCGGGCGATGGTCTGGATGTCGGTCTTGCGGCCCTTGAAGGCAAAGGATGACGTGCGTGCCGCGACCCGAAGCTGCGGTGTGTTGGCAAGGTGGCTAAGCAACTCCTCGGAAATGCCATCGGAGAAGTATTCCTTCTTCGGATCGCCGCTGAGGTTGATGAAGGGAAGGACCGCAAGCGAATTCTCCGGTGCGATCACGGACGTCCCGGGCTTCTCTATCGATGTGGGTCTTGGCCAGAAGGCCCAGAGAAAAACTGTGCCGACAAGCAGCAGAAAAAGTATCAGGAAAATCAGAACGTGGAGATCGGCGCGCGACGGCTGCAGGAACCGGCCGCCCTGCTTGCGGACACCGAGGCCCCAGGCGCCGATCAGGACAACGGGCAAGCCGATCAGGGCGGCGGTGACGACTGCCTGCAGCACCCATTGCGGCCAGGAGAAGGTGGGCGCGCCGATGGACGCTGCTTGAACCGCAGCCCAGGCCCCCACCGTGTAGGCAATCGCGATGCGATCCAGATTTTTGGATCGCGCGGCTTCCACCAGATATTGCACCGCCTCTGCCCCTGATGCTTGAGTTTGCCCGGCCGTTGACATCTTAAGTCAGGGCAGAATTCCGCAACAGCGCAACCTTTCAGCGCCAATGCTTGCGCAGCCACGCGTTCGCCGGCCGCTCGACGGCATAGTAGAGTAGCGCGCCCCATATGATGCAGAGGATGAGCAGGGCGCAGGGCTCGAGGATGTGAATGGTGTGCGCCCACTGCGGCGCGGGGTTGGGATAGAGACGTTGCTCTGCCACGCGCAGCAGCTGCAGGAATGTCGTCTGCCCCATGTAAATGGCGAACGACCATTCGCCGAGCAGCCGTAGCGGCGCCGATTGAAGCACGCGCGCCACAACGCCGCGGTCGAAGGCCAGGACGAAGATGATGGCGAACAGCGGCGGCACCACCCAGTAGTCGCGCAAGGAGTGGGCCCAGCCGGTCGCGTACACGGCATAGATGAAGAGGACGAAGGCGAGCAGCTGCGCCAGTGACATCCCATAGTCCGGCAGCGCATCGGCGCGGCTCTTCACGCCGCGATACAGAATGGCCAGCCCGACCCCGACGGCGAAGTCGCCGAGGCCGCGAGCGACACCCCAGTCATACGTGATGTCGAGGCCAATTCTTGGCTGGACGAGCAAGCGCAACAGCAGCAACCCGGCAGCGAGCAGCGCACCGCCTGCCCACGCGCGCTGCCGCGCCATCCAGAGATAGAGCGGGAAGATCAGGCACAGGAACCATTCCACGCTCACGAACCACGAGACGCCGTTCCACGACAGCCGCGGGAACAGGTGCCAGGCCTGCACGAGAAACAGGTTGCCGACGAAGCTCCAGAAGCTGGTGTAGGGATGGTAGCCGGGAAGGTCGTAGATGGAGGTATAGCCGCCCATCGCCGCAAGCCAGCGGAAGGACATCACCATCACCAGCATCAGCAGCAGGGTGAAGAGATGCAGTGGGTAGAGCCGCGCCAGCCGCGCCTTCAGGAAATCGAGATAGCGGAATTCGTGTCGCGCTGCATACACATGCACGAGAATGAAGCCGGAGAGTGCGAAGAAGAACTCGACCCAGAGATAACCCTTCGACACGAACACGTCGAACCAGCGGATGTTCTGGTACCCGTGCGCCTCATGGTAGTGATAAAGCACCAGCAACAGCGGCGGCAGCGCGCGCGCGCCGGCCAGCGCGCGAATTTCCGATGGTTTTGCAGCGCGCGGCGCGCCTTCGCCGTCCGCCATTGCCCCGCCCCAAATCACCTGAAGCGAAGATTGTCATGCCCGGACAGGAAGGGCCACTGCTGGACCGGCACCCGCGCCGCTTGAAGCGGCGCGGGAAACCGGGTGTGGGTCAGGGCGCGAGGCCGCCGACTTCGTCCTGCGTGTCGGTGCCGCCGCGTGTGTCGGCCCATGACATGAACAGCTTCTGCTTGCCGGCAGCCCAGGCGTTGCCAGTGTAGTCGCCCATGAAGCCGCTGCCGAAACCGTCGTTGAACGGATTCGACGATACGGTCGAGAGGCGATAATTGGTGCCGAACGTCGCGCCGCCGTCGGTCGAAACCGCGCCGAACGAGTCATAGTTCACGTTGTTCGGATCGAGGCTGCGGTCGAGCCAGGTGACACCGACCAATCCCTTCGGGCTCACATTGACCCACTCGAAGAACTGGTCGTGGTTGTCGGAATTCGGCGTTACACCGACGGGCTTGCTCCAGGTGGCACCCCCATCCACGGATGACGACAGCCGCTCCTGCATGTAGGTGCCGTTCCAGTTGTAATCCATGACGTAGAGCATGCCGTGCGTGGCCGCATCGCTGTTGTCGATCGCCACAACCGGAATGTTGGCAACGCGCTCGCTGGTGTGCGGCAGGCAACCGTAAAATGCGCCGCAGGTGTCAGGCACCAGGTTGACCTTGTGAATCTTCTGTTCCTTCGACCACGTTGTACCCCCGTCCGTCGACTTGGAGACGAACATTGCCGCCGTTGTGCCGCCGCAATCCCCGGTTGGACCGGTTACCGGGCAACGTTGCCATGTCAGGTAGACCGTTCCGTCGTCGCCGATCGCCATGTCGCTGAACTGGTCGACGCTGGTGGGCCAGACTTGACGCGTGCTGACGTTCACCAGCTTCCAGGTCTTGCCGCCGTCGGCGGAATGCGAGACTCCGATTTGCGAATCGTTGTTGGAATAGAACTCCGTCATCGAGATGTAGAGAGAGTTTTTCCGAGGGCTGTTGGCATTGGTGTCGACCTCCAGCCACGGCTTATCCATGTCGACGCCTGAAGCTGCAGCTGCGATAACCGGTGTGGTCCACGTCTGCCCAAAGTCCGCAGACGTGCCGATCACAATTTCCAGATTGCCAGCCGAATCGATTCCGCCGCGATAGGCGATGCTGTTCAGATCCCATCCCACGACGGGATCGCCGTCGCCGCCACCAGCACCTGACGCGAGCGTGCCGCAGGTGTGATTGAACGTCTTGCCGCCGTTGATGGACGCGAAATAGCCCTGCAGGCTGGACGAACAGTTGTAGTCGTTACCCGCGGTCAGAACGTGCTTGGGATTGTTGGGATCGATGGAGATGGGAGTCTCATCGACTGGGCTGCCGCCTTCCGAGGCCTGAACGTTCGGGAAGGTGCAGGGCTTAGGTTTGCAGTTCAGCGCCGGTGGCCGGACGTCCTTGAGCCCGATGGGAAGCCTCACAGCGCCGCTGCGGATGGCGCGCGCCATCAGCACGCCGCCAGACCGTGGACTGTTTTCAAGGTGGACCGTGTTCACCCGCTGATTGTCGGCCGACTGTGCTGCTCCCAGTGCAGTGGCAGCCGTGATGCCCGATGCGAGCAGCAAACAAGTTCTCAGTTTTGACATTGTGTGTCCTCCCCTTGGTGAGACTTGTTGAGCGAAGAAAACCAGGGCGCGCGGAGTCCACGCGCCCTGGTCGTCAGATTGACGTTAGCTGCAGGTATTGAACTTGAACGAGTTGACGCGTGTGCTCCAGTTGAACGAACCGGACGCCTTCAGATACTCGGTCGTGTAGTAAAACGTGCAGTCGTCCACCGGATCTACCGACATGGCGCTGTAGTCACCCCAACGGTTGAGACCATTGATCTGGCTGCCGCCGCCGTTGGTCGTGTTGCCGCCGGCATGTTTCTTCATTTTGCCCAATACATCGCCGGCGGCGCGGCCCGCATAGCTGATGCCGGGGAAATTGTTCGCCGAAGACGAGCTGAAGCCGGCGGCCATGTTTCCTTGCTTGTCCATCGCGACGCTGCCCATCCAGTAGTGCAGACTTACGTTCTTGATGTTGCCGCTCTGGAAGAGGGTGGGAGCGCTCGGATTGCGGAACTCGTACCAGCGAACCGCCGCCCGTGCACTGACACTGACAGAGTGGTTGGTGACGAGCGACTCATGATCGCCGAAGTTGCGATAGGCGAGGCGATACATTGAGAAGCCCGGGAGTGCATCCAGTCTTTGCGTCGTGCCCTTCTGCGGAACGCTGCCGGCCTGGCTGAAGGACGGGACACTGACAGTGGTTGGTCCAGTCAGCGTTGTGTTATTGGAATTTACAAAGTCGACATGCATTCTCCAGAAATTTATGCTGGTGCTTCCAGTGTGATTCATGAAAAGCTCGTCTTCACCGGCTGGCGGAAGCGTGGTTCCGTCAAAGTCTTGCGGCAAGACGCCATCCTGGTTGCTGATTGCCTTGCACTGCATTGTCGCGGCGGCGCCGACCAGCATGCTTGTGCGATCCATTCCGCAGGCCTGAGAGCCCTGGAATGACTGTCCGTTCAAAAAGGCTCTGATGGTCAGGAAGTATGCCCCGTTCCCGACGGCCGGCCACATGCCGAGCTTGGGATAGTCGGGGAAGACATTCCCGAAATCGAACTCATAGCGGTTATAGGCGCCAGTGGCATCGCTGGTCTGCGAAACTGCTATGCACATTTTGTACGGATTCGAGAACACAGGCTGCAACATTACCCAGCGACCAGCCGACTTGTCGTATTGCGCAATCGGATCGCCGTTATTGTTGCTCTGGCAGCGGCCTGCAAATCCCGTCCAGAACGCATTGCCGGCAGTCGGTCCGGAAATCAGCGCGCCATTGCTCTTGTTGAAAATTGAGAAGGCGGTGTTGACCCACTGGACGTACTGCGTCGCACCGACCGCGCCGTTGGTATCTGGCGGGGCGCAGCTGCAAAGGCTGTGTGCGTCATCGACACCATCGAAATTGAGAAGGTCCGTGGTTTGGACAGGGCCAGGCAACATGCTGTTGCCCTGAATTCCGTCCGGCACTCCGGGCAGCTTCCTGGTCGCTGGGCCGGGCAATAGCGGGATCACGCGGGTGCCAACGTGCACGTCATGGCGGTGCTGCTGGTTGTAGATGCGGATCATGTCGCGCAACGGCAGCGACGTATCGTGGCGGGCTTCCTTGATCACTGTGAGGCCGGGAACATTGGCGCTGGCAGGAACGGCAAAGACAATTGCTGCCGAACCGAACAGGGCAGCCAACATTGCCCCACGACGCGCATTGAACATCGCTGTCATTGAAATCTCCTTGCGAGTGAAATTGCCGTTTGAAAAGCCGCGCGACTGAGACTCAGTCCTTAAAACCCCTAGGTGCGACTTTCTCCCAGTCTATCACGGCGCACCCCCTTTCCGAAGCGTCAGGGGGCGGGATTGGAAATATATTTGTTCACGGGCTGCTAGCCGGCGTGGCTCCCTTGCCCTAGCCTCCGATTCGCTCGGTTTGGCGCGCGCCCTGAAGGGCCCTCCTAGACGGCAGAGCGCGCGCTTTCTTTTCAGCGAGCCGTCCGCTCGCGCGCTTGCCAGCCGTGCGGTTGCCTCGCAATATCACCGGATAAAACAAGGGGTTGGGTACCAATGATCCGTCACAAAATTTCCGTCGCTGTGTTTGCTGCGGCAAGCGCCCTTGCTTTTCAGGCCTCCGGCGCGCCGCTCCATACGTTGCACGCGTTCAGCGACTGTGGTGCCGGCAAATGCCGAGAGGGCAGCGCACCGGCCGGAAATCTGGTCATGGATTCAAGCGGCAATCTCTACGGAACGGCGGCCGTAGGCGGCAGACATGGCGGAGGCACGATCTTCCAGCTGACCCCGGACGGTTCCGGAGGATGGCAGCACCAGACGATCTACAACTTCTGCAGCGAGGCCCTTTGCGCTGACGGAGCGGTTCCGCAGGCAACCATGATTATCGATGCCGTAGGCAACCTTTACGGCACGACGCAAAGCGGCGGCGAAGAAGAGGGCGGCGGCGTGGGCTTCAGGCTCGAGAAAACCGCCGATGGGTGGGAGCTGATCGTCATCCATAATTTCTGCGGTCTTGACGCGCCGGAAGATGATTGCATGGGGGGCACGACTCCGGCCGGCGGATTTACCTACGCCGGAGCGGCGAGCGGCGTTCCCTATGATGGCGTGTCGCCGCTTTACGGCGCCAGCACGGAAGGCGGGGAAGGCCAGGCCGGCATGATCTATGAGCTCAAGCCCAGAAAGAATGGCAAGGCACGCGCGGGGGACAAGGAACAATGGCGCGTCGAAGAGTTGTACGTGTTCTGCGAACCGGCCGCACCTGCCCGCGGAAAGGCGGGAATCCGGGAAGAGGGAAATTGCGATGACGGAAAGATGCCCAGCGGCAGCGTGCTCGTCGATACGCACGGCAACCTGTTTGGCACGACCTATTACGGCGGCGACGACGCAAACTTTGCCAGCGGCGGCGGCGTCGTGTTCCAGCTTTCACGCAACCACCTGACCAAGACCTGGGACGAAACCGTCCTTTACAAGTTCTGCTCGGTCAAGAATTGCCGCGATGGCCGGGCGCCGCACGGCGGGCTGGTTTTCGACGCCGCCGGGAATCTGTTCGGCGCAGCGCAATCGGGCGGCAACAATTGCAACGAGGGCCAGCTCAACTGCGGTGTCGTCTTCATGATTTCTCCAAACGGAGAAAACTCTGTCAGTCGTGTGCTGCACGCATTCTGTTCGTCAGATCAATGCGCCGACGGAGGCACACCGCAAGGAGCACTGGTGCTGGATTCATCTGGCAACATCTTTGGCGCGGCGCTGAATGGCGGCAGGGATCATGGAGGCACGGTCTACCGATTGGAACCGAGCGGGAAGTTGCGTGTCCTGCACAGTTTCTGCGCCGGCGCGGATTGCCACAGCGGTGGCTATCCGAATGGCGTCATCATGGACGGCTCCGGGCAACTCTTCGGCGTCGCCACCAGTGGCGGGAAAAAGAACGGCGGGACCGTCTTCGGGCTGGCGAAGTAGGCGCCGCGGCGGCTGTTTCGCGCGAAATCACGCAGCTAGTCCACCGGCTGCATTCCAGAAAGTTCGCTCGCGAACTGCCGGCTCACATCAGCCGCGAGGGCCTCTGTGCTTTGCCTCCAGCGCGTCCACGCGCTGGCCGAGGGCGTTGACCTCGGAGCGCGCCTGATCGGCGGTCTGCTGAGCACCGGTGGCGGTCTGCTGGGCCGCCTGCGCCGCCGATAGCGCCTGGTCGGCGGTGCCTTGCGCATGTTGGACCGATTCCACCGTGGCACAGGCGCTCAGCGCCAGCGCGCCGGCGCCGGCGGCCAGCAACGGAATCCGCTTCAAAATGGTTGTCATCTCATGCCTCTCCATAAAACAGTCACGACATCTTCGGCGCAAACAGCGGTGGCCGTCCGCATGCGGACGAATGGCCCATATCCAAACGGCCGCTCGCGCTTCCGCCAATTGGACCAAGGTCTAACTGCGTTGCGCGGCGCGGACCGCATAATCGGCGCGGCAGCGTGGTAAACGGCAATGCGACGGCCCACGAAAAATTCCATGACTTTGCACCGGTTAGGCGTAGTTGGCGCTGCTGCTCTGCTCGTGAATTTCGCCGCGCTGACGGAATTGCGCGCGGCCGAACACAACAGCCTCCTGTGGTTCATCAACGACGATAGTGTTACGAGCAACGCCATTCGTCGCTTGGTTGAAGCGCCTGCGTCGCAACCTGATGCAACGGGAACAGTGTCGATCCAGGCGCGCGTGGCGGAGTTCTATCGTGCACGCGATTTCAGTCCCGCCTGGAGCGGCGGCGACCGCGCGGAGGCGCGCGGCGAAGCTGTCATGGGCTTACTGCAGCGCGCCGACGAACAGGGATTGCGCAGCAGCAGCTACACCGCCGCGCTCAAGCGATGGACCGGCGCGCCTGCCGCTGGAAGGGCCGCCGCGGCGTACGACGTTGCGCTCACCACCGCGCTGTTCCGTTACGCGCTCGACGTGCGTACCGGGCGGATAGCGCCGCGCAGAGTCTACAGCGATGTGACCCTGCCGGTGCGCGAATTCGATGTGGCCGGGTCACTCGGATCAGCACTCCGGCTTTTTTCTCTGGATTCATTTCTTGCAAGCCTGCCGCCGGGACATCCCGGCTATCAGGCGCTGGTGCGGACTTTGGCGCATTACCACACCATCGCCCCTCAGGGAGGCTGGCCAACCGTTTCCCCTGCCGGTGCGAATTTGAGCAAGCGGTTGGCAGGAGACGACGCGGTATTCGCCGCCGATCCGGCAGCATCCGGCGCAGAGGTGGAAGACGCGCTGAAGCGCTTCCAGAAGCGCAATGGCCTTGCGGAGGACGGCAAGCTGGGTGCCGCCACGCTTGCCGCGCTGAACGTGCCGGTCGACACGCGCATCAGGCAGATCATCGCCAATATGGAGCGCTGGCGCTGGCTGCCAGATCGCCTCGAGCCCCGCCACATCACCGTCAACGTGCCCGACCAGAGTCTTGATTTCGTCGATGACGGGCAATCGCTGCTGCACTCGCGTGTCATCATCGGCCGCAAGACGTCGCGCACGCCCATCCTGCGCACGGAAGTCGTCGATGTCGTCGCCAATCCCGCGTGGAACGTGCCGGACGACATCGCCGCGCGCAGCATCGTGCCGCATCTGCGCCAGGACGCGAACTACCTCTCCGCGCACAACATGGTGCTGGCGAATGCGCCGCTTGGCACGAAGGTCGATTGGGTGCGCGTGAAGGGGCCGCGGCTTCCCTACCAGATCCACCAAAATCCCGGCCCCAACAACGGGCTCGGCGTGATCATGCTCGATTCCCCCAATCCGTATTTTGTCTACATGCACGATACGCCGAAGAAAGCGTTGTTCGAGGAGAGCACACGCGAGATCAGCAACGGCTGCGTGCGTGTGGAGCAGATCCGGGCTTTGGCCTCATTGGTACTTGGCCACGATCCGGCCGATGACAGCGAGCTTCAGAATGCCATTGCATTGGGTAGAACCGAGCACCTGACGCCGCGCCACCCCGTGCCCGTCTACATGCTGTACTGGACGGCGGTGGCAGACGCTGATGGCGCGATGGGATTCCGCCCCGATCGCTACAATCGGGATTCGGTGCTGGTAAACAGAATGTTCGCGGACTCCGGGGAACGCGCGACGCCGAAAGTCAGAAAGAGGATCGCCACCAAAGTGCGGACGTGAATGGACTAACAGCCTTCCTCGCTTGTCGGTTTGGCGGCCACGCGCATTGGCGGCTTCACGACGGAGATAAACCGCGCTGAAAAGTTTGCGACGTCGCATTCGATCGATGATTTGTAATCATCGGCGACAATCGTGACGCGTCCGCGCACCGACGGCAGCTTGCCCGCCTTGAGCTTTTGCAGCATGTCGCGCGGAATCACGGCCTTCGCAAATGCTTCCGCATTGGAAACGTCGATCTCACTGGGACCGCCATGAAGCCGCCAATAGGGCAGCAGCTTGCGCGATGGCTGGTCTGGCCAAACGGTTGCCACCGTGTTGTCGGCGTCTGCGCCGATCTCATACTTGCCGGACAACGTGAACTGCCCGCGGAAAGCGGCGCTGCTGTAGAAGTCGCGCGGGAACGAGACTAGGCGCATCGGGCTTCCAGCCGGCAGAACCATCGCTTCGCTGTCTGGCGGGTGCGCGTCAGGGTGCAGCAGCACAATTTGCGGCTTGGCGTCCATGGCCAATGCCCCTGCACCCGCTCCCAGCAGCGCAGCGAACGCCACAGCGATCCGCAGGGCGTATACCGCATATCGCCGAGCGTGCGCGATTAACATCCGCATCATGCCAATCCCCCGATCTGTGCGGATCGTAACCCGCGCGACAGGTTCCGGCCAGCGATCTGTGGGATTCAGGCCGCGCCCTTGAAGGGGATCGGAATTGCTGGGGCAACCGGTTCGGCAGGCGCAAGATTCACCGGTTCGCTGCTCGGGTTCACCGCCGCATGCGGCAGACGCAGGCACACCGTCGTGCCATGTCCGAGCCGGGATTCAATGACCGCTTCACCGCCATGCAAGGCGGCCAGCGCTTTCACCAGCGCCAACCCGAGGCCGGTGCCTTCCTGTTTCTTGGTGTGGGCGCTGTCCACCTGCTCGAACGGGCGTCCGAGACGCTTGAGATCCTCCGGCGAAATGCCGATGCCGGTATCGCGCACGGAAATCTGCATGCCGCGATCCATCCGCATGGCCGACAGCTTCACTTCGCCGCCGCGGGTGCTGAACTTCACGGCGTTGCTGAGAAGGTTGGCCAGCATCTGCTTGATGGCACGCTTGTCAGCGAAAATGGCGGCGCAATCCGCCGCGATGTCTGTCTTCAGAACGAGACCCTTGCGGTCGGCCTGCAGCTTGACGAAGCGCATGGCCTGCGCCGCGACCTCCGGCAAATCGAACAGCTCTTCGGAAACTTCGAACTTGCCGGCCTCGATCTTCGACATGTCGAGAATACCGTTGATCAGCTCGAGCAGATGGCCGCCCGATTCATGGATGAGGCCGACATATTCGCGATAGCGTGCGCCGCCCAAAGGCCCGAACATCTCGTGTGTCATCACTTCGGAAAAACCGATGATGGCGTTCAGCGGCGTGCGCAACTCGTGGCTCATGTTCGCCAGGAAATGCGACTTGGCGCGGCTCGCGCTTTCTGCGAGATCGCGCGCCTCGATCAGCGCCCGCTCCTGCGCCTTGCGCTCGGTGATGTCGCGCGTCACGGCGACGATTTCCGCTTCTGTGCCTTGCGCGTGCTCGGCGGGACGGCAACGGATTTCCGTCCACACATAGCTGCCGTCGGCGCGCTTCAATCGTACTTCCGCCCGTGCCGCGCGACCGAAATAGCTCGCCTGCACGAAGACCGACTGCATCGGTTTCAGGTCATCGCCATGCACCAGCGATGCAGGCGCCGATCCGAGCAGAGTCTCCGGCTCGCGGCCGAGCAGCGCGCGTGCAGCCGGGCTCGCGAAACGGACCCGGCCGTCCGCGCCATGCAAGGTGATGAGGTCCATCGCGTTGTCGGCGAGGAACCGGTACATCGCCGCTCCCGCAGCGGCGGCTTCGTCGGCCTTGCGCTGGCGGTCCTGTGCGGCCGCGGCGATCAGCGCCGCCTGGACCACGGCGGCGAGCGCCGAGGCGACGTAGTATTCCCAGCCGGCGATCAGCAGCCGCGATGGTGGGACCAGGTTGAACAGCTCCGCCACGCCGATGCCGAGCACGGCGATTCCCGATGCCGCCGCCGCGCGCATCACCGGACGCCGTCCGCCGGAGAGCGCAGCCTCCGCCGGAACCAGCACCATCCACAGCAGAAGCGGTGAGGCGGCGCCGCCGGTGATCAGCACCAGATAAGCGATTGTGGCGGCGAACAGCGCCTGCGCAGCCGTTTCGAGAATTGTTAGCGGCGCGCGCGCAACGGCGGCAAATGCGAGGATCGCGGGGCAAAGCAGGGCGGCGATGGCGATGTCGTCGATCGCGTCCGGCGCGCCGAAAAGCGCGCCATAGGCGATCGCGAGCATCGCGCCGACACCCGCCTTGGCGGCCTGCACGCGGATGAAGCGATCGCGCTCCCCGGCCTCTTCGCGCGTCAAGGGTTCGTCAGCCGCCATCCAACCGGAATCTCTAGCGAATGATGCATGGTCGCGCGGCGAGCCTTAACGAAATTTGAATCTGCGATGATTTCGTTTGTGGATTTGCAAGATTTGATAGCGCACGATTCATCCCTCGTTAACCGGGCGCATGCTGAAGCCGCGGGAATCGCGGCAGAATGCGTGGAGAATCGCGGTAAGGTTCTGTTAGCTATGTTGCTGGAAAGCGCAAATTTTAGCGAAATTCTTCGGTTCTCTGGCAACCTCCTTCAATCGGGAGCAAACTGCGTGCGCTAGCGTTATCGCGCGCAAGAGAGAGACGATGATTCTTCGGGCGATCTTCTGGATGGCGGTGGTGGCGGTGCTGGCGCCGCACGGTTTCCGTTCGGCAAGTGCCCGTTGCGATCATGGCGCGTGCTCGCGTGGCGTGGAGCTGTTTGAACGTATCCGCGACTCTGGTCTGCACAGCCTGGCGCAGGTTCACGCGGATATCGAAGCCGCCGAGCGCGCCCGCAGCCGCGGCTAGTGCTGCCCCGGCGGCGGAGGCATCAGCGGATTGTCCAACTGCTGATTGCCGGTCATCTGGTTGCGGCAGGTGGAAAACCCGCTGCCCCATCCCGCGTGATAGGCGTTGTCGGAATTGTAGAGCCCTTCATCGCGTGGCGACGGCAACTCGCGCGGATTGGCGCCGGTCGTGTTCGCCGCGGCGCAGCCATCGTCATAGCCGGCGCGGAAATTCGGGTTCTTCTGCAGCGCCGCATCTTCCGCTGAGGTTCCGCATCCGGCGAGCAGAAATAGGGCCAACAACGCCGCAGCGTTTCGAAGAATCATTTGCTGATCGTGTACACCGTGCCAAGACCGGAGGCCCCGCCAAGATTGGTTGTGCCGTAGAGATTGCCGGCATCGTCGCGCGTGATGCCGGACTCGGGCTCGAATCCGTCCCCGCTGCCGCCGAAGGCGTGCAACACCTTTTCTTTTCCGTCCGGCGCAAGCCTGAAGACCGTCCCTTTCGAGCCGTCGTTGGTCGTGCCGAACAGCTTTCCGGATTTGGTCTGCAGCAGCGTGCCAAGGGGATTGGCGCCATCCGCGCCGCCGGTGAAGGCGTGCAGAATGCTCAGCGTTCCGTCCGGTGCGAGCCTGAAGACCGTGCCGCAGCCATAGGTGCAGTTGTCGCTGCCGCCGCCGCCCTGCGTCACGCCGTAGATAGTGCCGTCCTTGCCGGCAATCAGCCCGCTGGCGGGATAGCGCCCGTCGGTTCCGCCGATGAAGGTATGCAGCACCTTAAATCGGCCATCCGTCGCAATGCGGAAAACCGTTCCGTAATCGCTGCTGCCGCCGAACTGCGTCATGCCGTAGAGGTTGCCGGCATCGTCCATCGCAAGACCGGCATTGGTGGGAAAGGCGCCGTCTTTTGCGCCGCCCGTAAAAGAATGCAGCACCGTCTGCTTGCCCTTGGCGCTCAGCCTGTACACCACGCCCATGGCGTCGGCGCCGCCGGCGTACGTGGTGCCGTAGAAATTGCCGTGCCGATCGCGCAGCAGGCGGCCTTCGGGAACGTAACCGTCGGCGCCGCCGGTGAAGGAATAGAGCGTCGTGACGGTCGAATCCGGTGTGAACCTGAAGACGGTGCCGGCGCCGTGGGCGCCGCCGGCATTGGTGCTTCCGTAGAAGTCGCCGGTCTTCCTGTCGCGGATCAGATCGCTGGCGGGATTGGCGCCGCCGTCCCCGTTGAAATTGTGAAGCACGGTGAATGTGCCATCGGGCGCCAGCTTGTAGATGTTGCCGCAGCCGGACGGGCCGCAGTTCTCGCTCGCGCCGGCGTAGGTCACCACGCCATAGATGTTGCCGGCATCGTCGAAGGTGACGCCCGCAGTGGGCTGCTGCCCGTCCGCCTGGCCGGTGAAGCTGTACAGCACCTGCTCGTCATTTGCCTGCGCAGCGCCGAGGCTCACAAGCGCTGCGCCCGCCAAGGCCGCAGCGCGAAGCAGTTTGTAGCTGGTCAACATGCTGTCCCCCGACCGTCAGTCGCATCCATTTGATTGCACCGCCCGCCGATGTCAGTGCGGCCGGTCGGTGGAGCTCTTGAGTCCGTTGATCTGATGCCGCGCCCCGCCGTTCACCGTGTAGGTGCCGCTGAACGTTTTCGATCGCGTCTTGCCGTCTTGGGTATAGAAGTTGCTCCATCTCGCGCCGGTGACGAACGGGTAGGAGATCACGAAGATATACTGGTACGCCTCTCCGCCCTTGGCGCTCAGGTTGACGCCGAAGGTAATGGTGTTTCCGCGATTCTTGATCCTGCCGATTGTGCCCGCGCCGAAATGCGCGCCCTCGTCGCAACCGTTGCCGGTCTCGAGCGCGCTTCGCCCAAATTTGTCAACGATAATGTCCATGCCATCGCACAGGCCGTCGAACGAGATCGACACGGTTGTTGCAGCCGTCGCGTTGCCGGCGCACATCACGAGCGCCACTGCGCTCAACAACAGAACTCTTCTCATTTTTGGGTGTCCTTATGGATTTTGTCTGCGCTAAACGTAGATTGCCGAGCACGGTGCGTAAAGGCACCCGGCGCGGAAGGGATTTAACTCAGAAATATCGCCACAGAATGTAAAGCTGGCAGATGGCGATGCTGCCGAGCATCATCGGAAAGGCGAGCAGGGTGAATTTCGCGAAGCTGAATTCCACGCCCATCTTTTCCGCCAGTCCCGCGGCCACGAGATTGGGGCTGGCACCGACCAAGGTGCCGTTGCCGCCGAGGCAGGCGCCAAGCGCCAGCGACCACCAGATCGGCTGAACCGCGTCGGCGCCGCCGAATACCGGCGCCAGATTCTTCACCAGCGGAATCATCGTCGCGACGAACGGGATGTTGTCGACGATCGCCGACAGCACGGCTGACACCCACAATGTCCCACTCGCCGCCAGCCGCAGGTCGCTGCCGGTGAGCGACACCAGCTTGCCGCCGAGCCACGCCAGCACGCCGGCATGCTCGACCGCGCCAACAACGATGAACAGTCCGAGGAAGAAGAAGATGGTGATCCACTCGATCTCATTGAGCGCCGAGGTGACATTGCGCGCGTGCTCGGAATGGGCAAGCGGCATGTTCTCGATCAGCAGCATCGCCGCGCCGCCGAACATGGCGATGGTGGCGGCCTGCAGGTGCATCGGATCCTCGAAAGCAAAGGCCAGAATGGTCAGCCCGATCACCGCCACCGACCAGCGCAGCAGGCGCCGGTCTTCGATCGCTTCGCGGGCGTTCAGCGCCATCACATGCGCGCGGTCCCCCGGGCCTGCCCGCAGCTTGCGGCCCCAGACCAGGTGATTGACCAGCAGCTGCGCCGCGAAAATCACCACTACGATCGGCGCCAGATTCGACAGGAACGCATCGAAGCTTAAATGCGCCGCCGAGCCGATCATGATGTTGGGCGGATCGCCGATCAGCGTGGCGGTGCCGCCGATATTGCTCGCGAAAACCTCCGCGAACAGGAACGGGTACACCGGCACCTTCAGCTGCCCGCAGACGATAAATGTCACCGGCACCAACAGCAGGATCGTGGTGACGTTGTTGAGAAACGCAGAGAGCACCGCCGTCACCAGTGCCAGCGAAATGAGAATGCCGGCAGGCGAGCCGCGCGCGGCTTGCGCCGCTTTCACCGCGACATAGCCGAACAGGCCGCTTTTGCGCGCCACCGCCACCATGATCATCATGCCGACGAGCAGGCCGATGGTGTTGAAATCGACGGCGGCAATCGCCTGCTGCTGGTTGAGGATGCCGAGCGCAATGAGCGCCGCGGCGCCGAGGAGCGCCACGATGGCGCGGTTCACGACTTCTGTGACCACCAGCGCATACACCACCACCAGACTCGTAGTGGAGGCGAGGAACGCGAAGGACTGCGGATCGGAGCTGTTCAGCACGAGGGCTCACCGAGGACGGATTCGATCTGTGGCAACGATCCAGCTCTGATTCAACTCTGCTGAGGCTGCCGGCACATTCTGGATTGCCGCTTATGCGAGGAGCAGCTGATGTTGATTGCTACCCGCCTGCGCAGTTCTTCCCCATGCCGGTGAGCGCACAGACGGCATCCCAGTATGATACAATGCCGAGCAGTTTGCGCGTGCCGCGGTCCACCACCGCAAGCGTTGAATGCTGCTGGCAGAACAGGCGCAATGCTTCCGTCTGCGGCGTGTCGGGATAGAGTACGCGCGCGTCCCGGTCGGCCACCTCGCTCACCTTGCGCGGCGCCGCCTCGCGGAAGCGGGCGCGCACCTCTTCGGCGTCGTCACCCATGAAGCGCAGGTTGGGCAGGATGCCGCCCGCCAGCGCCACTCTCGGAATCACCAGCCGGAAGATGTCGTAGATGCCGAATAGGCCGAGGAATTTGCCCGCGCCATCCACCACCGGCAGGTTGATGTAGCGATGCTCGATGAGCCGTGCGGCCGCTTCGCCCACGGTGTCGCTTTCGTGGGCGGTGAGGGGGTTCTCCGTCATGATCGCGCCGCAGGTCATCTCACCCTCCATTCGCCACTGCTGCTTTGGCGTCCATAAAACCGCGTCCGTCTAAGTCAGTAAGTTCCATGTAATTTTTGCCTGATAAGGAGGTACCGCCAATTTTTTGTTTCTGATCCGTTCGCCACCTCCCGAACTGTGCTAGTATTCCTTCAAGCAAGAAAATTCAGGTGGATTTGGGTCAAATGGCGGAACTTACAGCAAAAACAGACCGTAAAGGCGAGATTGGGCTGGCGCAAGCAGTCGCGGCACACGCCTATGGTCTGAGCCTCCGGGACATGGAGCGGCGAAACAGAGATGCGGGCCGTGCCCGCCAGGTCGCGATGTATCTGGCGCATGTCGTGCTGCGGCTGGGTCTGCGCGAAACGGCGCGGGGTTTCGGGCGCAATCACATGGCCGTCGCGCATGCCTGCCGGCGGGTTGAGGAAGCGCGGGAGGATCCCGCCTTCGACCGCACGGTCGAGTGGCTCGAGACCCTGGTGCGCCGTGCCGCGGGGGTGCCGGCATGAGCACCGAACAGGAAACCTTTCGCGAAGCGCGCCGCTTGTTTCGGCGCCTCGCCGATCCGAAGGCGAAACTCGTGCGTCTGGAGCAGGGCGGCTGGGCCATCGTCCAGCGCGGCGCTGCGGATTCCGGCCGCGTGAAAACCTGCGACGAGATGGTGATCGCGTTGCGCCAACGCGGATGGCTCGAGCAGCGCGGCGAGGCGCTGGTGTTGAGCGATGCCGGGCGTAGCTGGGCGATTGCCGAAGTCGCCGGCATCGACCAATTCGCCGTGCAGCATCAGCAGCTGCGCGTCTGCGTGATACGCGGCGAGGACGGCGAAGAAAGCGCCGTTGTCGTCAACGATGCGGAATCGCCGCTTGCCTGGCTGAAGGCGCGCGGCGGCATCGATGCGCGGCAGTTCGAGGCGGGCGAAAAGTTGCGGCGCGATTTTACGCTGGCGCAGCTCGAGCCGCGCCTGGGCATCGATCTTGCCGCACCGGTGGTGCTGGCGAGCCGCAATCCCCATGCACCCGACATTTCGGAAACGGCGCTCGCTGCGAAGCAGCGATTTTCCAAAGCACTGTCCGCGGTTGGCGCGGGCTTGTCGGACCTGCTGTTCGATGTGTGCTGCGCACTGAAGGGGCTCGAAGCAGCGGAGAGCCGGCGCAAATGGCCGAGGCGTTCCGGCAAAGTCGTGCTCGGCCTCGCACTCGATCGGCTCGCCGATCACTACGGCATCCGCGCCGTGCCGTCGCACGTGCGGGTGCGCGCCTGGTCCGCTGACAATCTGGAAATGGCCGGCATCTAAATCGGCGCGATCCCGACGCGTGATCACATCGCGGTGAGACAGAAAATTGGTTGTGACTGTTTCGCTATCGCGCATATGTCCTTCACGGTGGCGTGAGATCGCCCGCCTCGATGAATTGCACAACATCCTGTTAACCGCCGCTTGCGCTACTCGGCGGCAATGCGCCCGCGCGACATTATATGGAGGCGCAAGGTGCCGGTATGCCGTTCAACATCAACTATCACCAGGGTTCTTTCACGTTTCGCGAGTCGTGCGGCACGCGCGAAGAAGCCTTGTTGCGGGTGCTCGCGCTCAAGGCGGCACGCGGCGTCTGGCACATTGAGGTCGAAGACGAGAAAGGGGGCCTCGTGCTGAACGGGGCCGACATCGACGAGGCGCGCGAGCGTTAGGGTCTTTGGCGCAATGATGGAAAAAAAGGCGGCGCTGCTTCGCGCCGCCCTTTTCAAGCTCTGCTCGGTTTTAGCGATAAAGGTTGCGTTCCGCGGTCACCTGCTCGCGCGTGTACGGCGAGGCGTTGGGATCGTAGCCCGACCATCCGGACTGGCGATAAGCGGTGCCACGCTCGCGAACGTTGATCGCCGCGCGATCCATGACGGCTTCGTACTTCGCACGCTCTCCATCGGGCACGCGCGCCGTTACCAAAGCGCCGCCGCGACGGATGCCTTCGGCGTAGACCTCGGCATCGTCCTTGCTAACGCCGGCTTCCGTCAGCGCGCCGACAATGCCGCCCGTGGCGCCGCCAGCGACCGCGCCTGCAGCCGTTGCCGCAAGCCATCCAGCCGCGACGACCGGACCGACGCCGGGAATGGCCAGCAGGCCGAGACCGGTCAACAGGCCAACGCCGCCGCCGAGCGCAGCACCGATGCCTGCGCCCTTGGCAGCGCCTTCGGCTCTGTCGTCCGTGCCGTCATTGTCACGGTCATGGTCTTTGCCCTTGTACCAGCCCTCGGCATTGCTCGCCATAATGCTGATATCGTTGTGAGAGAGGCCGGCGGTTTCGAGACTTCGCACGGCTTCCTTGGCATCCGTGTAGGAATTGTACAGGCGCGAGATTGTGGTGGTCATGGGTTTTCCTTTTTCAAAGAGAGATGAGCGACTGCCGGCATTTTTCTAGCTGCCGATAACGTTGCCCTGGAAATCGACGCTCACATTGACGGTGTGGCCGTCCTTCTTGGCCGTGCCGCGCCAAACGCCGCTGTCGTCCTTCTTGAGGTGCGACACATGCGTATAGCCCTTGGCCTCCAGGCGAGAGCGCGCTTCACCACTGGTGAAGCTGTTCGCACCTTTGACAGGCATATTGGCGTTGTTGGCGCTTGGGTCTTTAACGGCAGCGTTGTTGGGGCCGGACTGCGCAGGCATCTGATCCTGGGCAATGGCAGCGGTCGACATGGCGGCGACGATCGCCGCCGCAGCAAAAAGCGTTCGCATTTCAAAATTCCCTGTGGGAGCGACACAGCATCAACAGCCAGCGCCGCGCAAAGTTCCCCGATTGCTGCCAAAAGGCGAGGTCAAGACGCAAATGATGCGTTTCGGAAAACAGAACGGCATCCGCCGTGCTTTATGTTAGCCCGGATGTGATGCGGCGCGAGAACGCGCTCAGTAGAAGAACTGCGTCAGCTGGTTGCGGCCATCGCCATTGGGCCCGCCATACACCCATCCCAGGCGCTTGTTCGGATTGATGCGCGGCGGCGGATTGAGCACCGCGCCGCTCGCCAAATGGAATCCGGTGATGGTTTCCACCAGCTTGCCGCGTTCGTTGTAGAGCAGCACGGCGCTTCCCTCGCTGCCGTCGCAATAGTTCGGCGCCGTCACCAGAAACAGCTTGTTGACCGGATCGTTGGCGACCGATGTGGCGCTGAGACCCTGATCGGTGTCGCCGCTGCACGGCAGCTGCGCGAAGGTGATGCCGGTCTTCTTGTTCATGTCGTAGAATTCGACCTGCGCGTTGAGCTCGGTGGTTGTCGCGGCGACGCCGGTATTGGGATCGACCGCCAGCCCGTTCACATAGCCGGCGTGGAAGAAGCCGTTGTTGTAGCCATTGAATTTCGTCTGCTGACCGGTGGCGAGATCGATCAGCACGTTGACCGGCGGGTTGCCGCCGACCGCGCCGCCATCCGGTGATAGCGCAAACACCGCCTGATTGGCGGCGGTGTATTGCGCGAGGTTCGGCCCGTTGCCCAGCCCGAACAGGTTCTCGTCGAGCTTGAACACATTGGGGAAGGTGTTGGCCGCTATGTCCGACACCACGAGCAGCGGCGTCTCCTGCCGCTTCAGGCTGTCGAGCGCAAGGATGGCTGTGGTTTGCGCGGACTGCCCCTCCGCCATCTGCTGCACGATGATGCCGTGGTGCGGCGGTGTCCACTTGCCGGTGAACTTCTCGCCGCTCACCGGATTCATGACGAGATAATGTCGGTGCGGAAACAGCTCGCCATCCGGCACAACTTCGTGGTCGATCAGCCCGACGTCGCCGGCGGCGATGCCGTACGCGACGTAGTCACTGTCCTGGTTGGTGTAGTGGCCCAGCGACCGGATGACCTTGCCTTTGTCCTGATCGAAGACTTCCACCGAGCTGGCGGTGGCCAGCACACCGTCATTGCCTTCGCGATCGATGTCGAAGCCGAAGATCTGGCCGCCGCTTTTCGAGGTGAGTACGGCGCCAAGCCCCACAGAGTGTGAGCGATGTGCAGCGGCTTGTGCGGGCGACAGGGAAACGGCTGCGAGCAGGGCCGCGGCCAGAGTGACGGTCGGCAGGACAGGCATGATCACCCCCGGAAAAGCGCGCGGACCTCAGACACTACCATGACGCCTGACCCGCGTGTTTATTCCCACCACTTTGTGTGAACTCTCGCGATCGCCAATTAGGGTGTGATGCGGAATACCGTCCCGCAGCCATAGGGATCGCAGCGATGCTTCACGTAGCCGCCGTCTGCGGCGGTGCCGTAAAGATTGCCCATACCGTCCGCTCTAAGTGTATTGTCCAAATACTTGCCGTCTTTGCCCCCGGTGAAGGCACGCAGCACTGTCTCCGTGCCGTCCGGCGTCAGTTTGTAGACGACGCCGGGCCCTCTTGGAGCAGCGCCATCGTGAGACGTGGTTCCATAAAGATTTACGGTCGGCGATCACCCCGCTCTGCGGCGCCGCTCCATCTCCGGCGTCATGCCCCTTAAAGGAGTACAGAACAGTTTCGGCGCCGGATGGCGATAACCTGAACACCGTACCGTAGCCGTATTCTCCGCCGGCGGATGTGGTGCCGTAAAAGTTGCCATCTCTGTCGATCATGAGATCCGACCGCGGCTGCTCGCCGGCTGCTCCACCCGGAAAATTGTAGAACACGCTGTAGTCGCCCTACGGCGTTACCTTGAATATCGTTCCCGAATTGCTGCCGCCCCACGGCGTGGTGCCAAATAGGTTGCCTGCCTTGTCGATAATCACGCCGCCTGTCGGTTCTCCACCATCGGTTTGATTTTCGGCAAATGCGTGGAGCTGAATCTCCTTCCCTTGCGCGTTGATCTTGTAAACCGTTCCCGCAGAGTAGTGCCCGCCAAAGGTGGTAATGCCGTAAATGTTGCTCTTCTTGTCCATGGCGATCTTGTAGCCGGGTCCCGAGCCGTCGTCCCCGCCAGCGAATGCATAGACAACCTTCAGGGTGCCGTCCGGCGTGATACGATAAACCGTGCCGTTCTGACCAACTCCTCCCCCCGTCGCTGTCCCATACAGAGAGCCATCGGAGGCCAGTATCACGCCGCCAAAGGGCGAATTGCCGTCGTCGCCGCCTGTAAAGGAATGCAGCAGCGTCAGCGTGCCATCCGTCGCAATGCGGAACACCGTGCCGCAACCCTCGTAGCATGCCTTGTGACCGCCATTGGCTGTGGTGCCATAGAAATTTCCCAGGCCATCCGGTGTGAGCGCCGAGTGCGGATTATCGCCGTCAACACTCCCGCCCTTGAACGTATGCACCACTGTAAACTCATCAGCAGCCAGCGCCGCCGTGGCGAACGCCAGCGCGCAGACGCTGGCGAGCAGAAGTTTCGACATCGTGCGATTCATGGTTTTGCCCCCTCGTGCTGGACCGATGTCTGATGGCGTGTGTCTGCTACGGTGTCAGGCGAAATACGGTCCCGCACCCATACGAGCCGCAAACCTGATTCGTCGAACCACCGTGGGTCGTTGTGCCGTAAATATTTCCCAGCCCGTCTGCAGCCAGAGTCCCTGACGGGTCGATGCCATCTTTGCCGCCTTTAAAGCGATAGAGGATGGTCTCCGTGCCATCCGGCGCTATGCGATAAACGCCGCCATAGCTGATATCCGAATATTCGTCTGTAACCCCGTACAGATTGCCCGTATCGTCTGCGATTACGCCGCCTACGGGATAAAAGAGATCGTCACCAGACACTCCCGCGAAAGAGTACAGCACGGTCATCACCCCAGCCGGTGTCAATTTGAAAACGGTTCCGAGGCCCCGGTCGCCGTCGCCTCTTGTCGTGCCATAGAGATTCCCCCTCTTATCAACCAGTAAGTCAGAGTAGGGCCCGGCGCCGCCCGTTGGATCTTCGAATGAATAGAGCACGCTCTCCACGCCGTTGGCATCGATTTTGAACACGGCCCCTCCGCCATAGGCGCCACCGTTCGGTGCAGCGCCATAAATATTGCCGGCCTTGTCGAGGACCACATTCGTCTCCGGATGCTCCCCGTCACCGCTGGCATATTCGAATGTATGCAGAAGCGTGAACTTTCCCTTCGGCGAAATTTTGAAGACAGTGCCGCTTCCGATATCGGAGTCGCCTCCATCAAAGGTCGTACCGTAAAGATTCCCTTTCGTGTCGAAAGTCAGTGTGCCCACTGGTGCCTCCCCGTCATATCCGGAGAATGCGTGGATTACCGCCTCCTGGCCGGCGACCGTCATCCGATAGGCGGTACCGCAGCCCGAGCTGCAATTGGGACTTCCGCCTCCGCTTCCCGTCGTGCCATAGAGTGCGCCATCGGGACCCACGGTGACCGCTCCATAGGGAGCCATCCCATCGTTGCCGCCTTTGAATGCGTACACGGTCGTCTTGGACCCGTCGGGCGCAATATGAAACACCGTTCCGCACCCCCCGCCGTTACACGTCTTGTTACCACCCGCCCTGGAAGTTCCATAGAAGCCGCCCTGACCGTCGGGCGTCAGCGCGCCTCGAGGATCCTTGCCGTCATGGCCCCCTTTGAAGGTGTGAACGACTTGAAAATTGCCTGCCGATGCCGGCGCGCAGAACGCCAGCGCGCAGGCGCCGAAAAGCAACGCGAGAATTTTGCGATTCATGATAGCCCCTTCGAAGCATGGGCCGCCGCCGCATGCTTCCCCTCGTGATAGGTATATGATGGAGCGCCCCTGCTCCGACTGGGTTTATTTAGACGAGTCGGCTAGTCATCGTAAATAGATAAATAAGAAGGTCGCAAAGGAAGTTGTGGAATAGGAGTATTCGCTCAGTGCTTTGTTTGGCTGCAGGGAATCACCAGCACCGGCTCGCCGCTCGCGTCCGCCACCTGCAGTTCGCAATCGGCGCTCTCGCCCATCTGTTCCGCCATCATAATCAGATCGCGACAGGTCAGCATCGCCTCCTCGCGCGCTTCATCCAATCCGCTCAGATACATGCCCAACGCATCGCGGGAAACTTCTTCTCCCTGGCGGAAATTGAAGAAATACCGGTTCAAACCCACTCCTGAAGCCTGTTCACATAGATGATAGGTCGCCAGCGGCGTTTGGGTTCCCCCCTTGCCTTTTGACAGGAGTCAAATGTGCAGGAGCAGCCCGGCGCTCAAAATCTGATCGCGGAAGTTTGTCGATTCCAAGGTGGAACCGCGCGAGGTGTAGACATAGGAAAGCTCGGCGCTGGCATACTGGTTGATGAGGTACCGCAAGGTAACTCCGGCGGAAGGATAATGGTCGGTGCGATTCAGGCCAACATAATGGCTGTCGGTGTAGGCGCCAAAGCCCTGCAGAATAAGGTCATGCCGCAATTCGGAATCGAAGCCGATTCGCACGGACTGATCGTCCGTCACCGAAACGCCGGGCAGCACGACATCGGATAGTGCGCGCGCCGCATTGAAATGCAACGTGAAAGTGGGCGCGACATACCAGTCGAGTGCCGCGCCGTAATCAATCGCGGAGAAATCCGGCAGCAGCGGCTCTGCAAAGTCCTGGCGCAAATAACCGCCATACACTTCGCCTTTCACGGACTTGCCGATCTTCAGCGCCACGCCGCCGTCGAGCCGATAGCCGGAAGACGAACGGTCGAGATGCGGCGGTGGCAGCGAAAGGAAACTGCGGCTGTCGTAAACCGCGCGCACGAACACCTGATAATCCGGCGTGAGCTGGTAGCCAATGCGCAGGAAGGGATTGGCGAGGGATTCGTCGCGGATCTTGTTGCTGAAGCTGGTGATGCCGCCATCGCGCTGCCGCACCAGTTCCGTCGGCTGCCAGTCGAACGAGTCGTAACTGGCGCCGGCACTCAGCCGCCAGTTGTCCGGATTGTAGTTGGCAACCGCATCCACATGGCCGCGGAAGTAGCGCGTGTAGCTGCGCTGCTGCAGCACGCGGGTGACTTCCGCCGATTCGAATCCTTCGTGATATTCGCCATACGAGGCCGCGGCGGACGCGCTGAAATCATCCTGCGCAAAGGTCACGCTGCCGTCGGCGGCGATTGTCCAGTCCGTCAAGTCGAGCTGATGGAATCGGGCATAGGCGAGATTGTCGAGGCTGCCGGAGAACCCGAGGGCTGTGGTGTCCGTCTTGTGCTGCACGCGCAGCACCGGGGTCGATTCGAGAAACCAGTCGGACGGCGCCCCGCCGATCAGAAGGCTGCGGAAGACATTGTTGTCATAGTTCACCCGTTCGGCGAGCGAGGGATACAGAATCCAGTCGTCGAAGAGCGCAATCCCGTGCGCCTGATATTCCGGGCGCGGCTGGTCCAGCACGCCAAGCGGCTGATCCGGGGCTTCCGCTGCGAGGGCTGCCGCCGCCTGCAAGGATAGCAAGGCAATCGAAATCGCGACGCGCTTACGAAAATTCCGCAATGAGGCCGAGACATGTGCCCATGAAAGAGGTGAAAGCGAGGAACTCGAGAAAAGCTGTCGTCCCCCTGGCGGCATAGGCGTCACGCCGCGCCGCGAAATGCTGGCGCAGCGGCAGTGGCGGCAACGAGGATCGCGCCAACGAATATCGCATCGTCGGTACCTTTCACGGTTTGCCCCGCCATTTCCCCGTCATTTGCTCCCGCTGACAGCCATGCCCGATGTCTCGTGCCTGACCCGCCGGTGCGCAAACGCCGGAAATGATGGAAAGGCTCCCGCGCCGATCCGTTTTTGGGACGAATTATGGCCGCCGCTGGACGCGCGGGGCAGCCGCCAGGAAATTGCGCGCCATTTTCACGTCAGCAGGACGGGGTCGCCCCGGTGCCGCTGCACCGCGCGGGTAATCCGGGTGGGCTCGAGCCCGTTTGTGCCGCGTGCGCCACTGCTCCCGGATCATCCGCAGGCTTATGCGCACAAAGGTCAAGACCATGACGAAAGCAATCGCGCAGAGCGCCAAAGCCACGAGACCAATCAACCCGTATTCAATTTCGGGGAATGTAAGATGCGCGTGCACGTGCAGATGTCCTTGTCTTGTTGGTACGTTCAGAGCGGGGCAGTTGCGAGCTTGTGCGAGCGTTTCGGCGCGAAGTGCTCACGTTCCAAGGCGATCGCGGCGCAAAGATCACCGGCGGCGCTCCACCCGCCGCTCGCGCCGCTTCGGCGCGACAAGGGCGAAGACGTTGCGCGTGTTCTTCGCCTTGCAGATGCGGCCGGTGCGTACCAGCCGCCACAGCTTGTTCTGGATGACGCGGCGCTTCTCGATCACGCCGAAGCCGCGATAGAGGCCGATGAGGACCTGATCGAGATCGGCGCTGCCGTTGCACGCCGCGAGGATCGCCACGATCTGCTGCTCCAGACGATCGCGTTTGCGCGGGCTAAGCTCCTTCAGCAGCGCCGGCGGAAGATCGGCTTGTCCCGCGGGGGCGGCATCATCCTCCGGCTGCGGCCGGCCCATCTGCAAAAGCGATTCGAGGGCGGCGGCGTGCTCCAGCCAGCGCTGGCAACGGCCACGTTCCTCCGCAGATACCCCCGGGCGGCGCTGTGCCTCGCGCAGATTGGCGGCAAGTTCCGCCATGAACGCCAGGTGATCCGTCTTTGCCGGCAGCTGCTTCATCCCGCTGCCGTGATGACACGGATTTCATCGCAATTCAATATTCTTCGGCGGTGTTTCTGCGCATTTTCGTCCGAAGTGGCACGTCATTTCACCAGCGGAGGTAGCGTTTGGCGAAACTGGGAGATCGCGAAGCGGAACTATTCAGGCGTTCAGAACAGTTCGTCGAGGAGATAGAGGCCGCCGATCATCACGCCGGCGCCGACGCCGGCCACCAGAACTGCCGCCAGCAGACCCACCACCCGCTCGGTCACCGAAATCGGCGCGCGCCGGAACGCAGCGTAGAGGCCGTATACCACGAAGGCGATCGCCCACATCGCGGCGGTGAAATAGACGAGCGGCTGGAATGCCCCCATGGAAGACGCAGTCGATTTGACCTCGACGCGAACCTACATGAGCGGGGCGCATATTGCACGCTCGGCAAACCGGCGGCGATGACATCGGACCGGGCGGTTCTGTCGTTGAGCCCTTAGGTGGCTATCTTCTCTACAGCCGTGCTGCCGGTGTTCGTCCTCAGTGTCCTAATTGGCGGGGGTGTCTTAGTTTGTCCCGTGCACCTTCCGATCATAGATCGTGTACTGGGCAGTCCATCCAGTCACCTCAGCACCGGCCCCGTCATTAACTACGAGCTTCGCCGTATGCGGTCCCGGCCCAACTTTCGCCTGTTCATGAACGAACCCTGAGGTCTCGTAGCCGTAATAGGCAGCATCCGGACCACAGCCGGGCGGCGGTACGGAATCGTCGACGTATCCGCACGTTAACCCGCCGCCATTGTCTTTGGCCTTTTTGACCGTTGCGTCGATCACCAACACACACCCGGTAGCACTCGCGCATGTGAATGTGACAGGGTTCCCAAGCACATTGTCACCATCCACGAGCGTCACCGTCTTCATACTGCTGTGCATGAGGACTGTCATGCCGTGAGCGCGATATCGAACTGGCGAATCGTCATTCGACGCGACAGCCGCACTCGCCAGAAGCAACGCGGTAATTGCTGAAATGGTGTTCATACTGCCTCCCTAGCCGTTGCCGGTCTCGGCTCCGCACTCAGCCATCACTTTAGCACCCCAGTACGCGGAACGCTTGGCTTCTTGATGCTGAAATTAGAGGCGTCGCATGATCAGTGACTTAAATGAGTGGAAGCTAATAATGCTTTCCGGTGGGCTTGGACTGTTAGCCTGTGCATGGCTTCAGATCTGGAGCGGCAAGACGATCACGAGCCTTGGGCGAATCGTGAATCGGGAAGAGGACGTAGACAGATTTCGGCGCACAGTCGCGGTGACGACCCTTGGCGGAATAGTTGCTCTTGGTCTGCTGTTGTTGGTCATCCTAGTTCCACCGCTTGGATGACCGTCCCCAGTAGATTCAGGAAGGATCAACGCGGAAATGACAATGACAACCATCACCTCGCACATCCAGCCTGGGCTGGATGTGAAGAAGATTCCGGCCGTCCGCTGGCGGCTTTTTTGTTGCAGACGGCCGGGTAGAACTCAGCGATAGCTGATGGGGAACTTCAGCGTCACCTTGCTCTCGGTTTTGTCCTTGGCCCTCACCCTGAAAGTGTAGGCACCGCCCTTCGCGGCATCCGGTGCGGTCTGCACGATGTCGACATGCTGGCTGAAAGGCTGGCCGTCACCCGTCCACGAATCCGCCACCGTGAAGCTTGCGCTGGTGAGCGACGTGCCTTCCATCGGCGCTACGGTGCAGACGCCGTCCTGCGAGGACGTCACGTTCACTGCGCCGGCGTCGGCCGATGAATTGACATCGAATTTCACGGTGGCGGTGACGTAACCCTGTGGGCCGTCGGGAACCACGTCGGCACGCAGCGAAGGATTGGAGCAATGCACGGCAACGGGAAACGAAAACGTAATCTGGCCGTTCGCCAACTTCGCGCCCAGCGGAACGAAGATCGGGGTATCATAATAGAAGTTTGCCCCGCTTGCCATATCGACGGCCACGCCGGCTGCGCCGCCGAGGATTACGTTGGCGGCGGTGGTCTTTGCGAAATGGGAGATCGCGACCACATGGCCCGGCTGGTAGCCGTCCTTCTGGCAGGTGACGTCGAGGTCGGTCTTGGTCCTGTGGACCACCGCGTTGCCCGGCGACGTAATGTACCACGTGCCCTGCGAATTGATGAGCGTGCATTGCGCGCCGATAACCGGCGCGGTGTTCACCGACACCGACTGCGTGGTGCCTTCAACAATCGTGGCGCAGCCGGATACAGCGGTGCCCAGCGCGGCAAGCGCCGCGACAGCAGACAGTTTCATTGGATTGGCTCCCCAGCCCGAAATGTTGTGACCGTTCTATAATGCCTGTGGTCCGCGGGCACAAGAACTCGCAAGAGAAGCGGTAAACGCCGCGCTTATGCACATCAAAAGAGAAGACAGATGAGCAGCATCACCTCGGGCATCCGGCCCGGGCCTGGATGTGAAGAAGATCCCGGCCGCCCTCGTGACGGCTTTTTTGTTGCAGACGGCCGGGCGCCACATCGAGATTGTCCAGTTCGCACTTTCATCTCGTCCGGTGCGCCGCGCCATCTAAGTTGCGAGTTGATGCGCTTCTCTCGAGCGCAGAGACAACGTGGGTTCAGCCATGATGGTCAACCCAGCGGTAATAGAGCCAATAGGCCACCCCCATGACCGGAACGGATGCGATCAGTGCCCAACACCAAGCCATGCCCATCCATTGGAAGAACACGACCGGGAGTGTCCAGAGAACGGAAATCGCGAGGCCCTTCATAGCCTGAATGTAAGGCTACGCTCGGGCAGTTTGTCGCAAAGTCGTTTAGAACGTTGCCGTCCATGAATTCCTCCGCGCAGCAACGGCAGCGTCCCGAATGAAAACCCGCAGTTCGTCGGAGATGTTGCGGGGCCGAGCGCCGTAAGAATCGCAATCAGTTAGTGTCGGCAAGAACATCAATTCCGCACCGCCGAACCGAGGGCGTCCAGTTCGCAGTTTTATATCGGTCCGATGCGCGTATGTATTTTGCTCTAGAGGCGCTGAAATGACGCGCGCGCCGTAGATGCAACGGTAGCTAGAGCGTCTTGGCAATGCCGCCGTGGCTTGAGCATCGGTCCCTAATCGTAATGCTCTTGCTGTAGGTGCCGTCTTGGCACATGGCCGTGGCACCTGGCGGCGCTTCCTCTTTTGGCAACGCCGTCATCACGGCTTGACCCGCTGTAGAGTCCTTCTTCAGACACTCAGCCGAATAGGCGTTATAGGTGATCTTGGCTTTGTCCGGAGGCGACAGGGCATTCCATACTGCCGCGCAATTCTTCATCGTATCGGCGTGAGCGGCGGAGACGAACAAACCGGCGAGAGCTGCTGCGAGTATCAGACGCATTGGTTTCCCCAGTTGGTGGAGACTGTTGCGGTCGGAAGGGAAACGAGATGTGGACATCAGCGGTTCCAGGATGGCGCTGAGTGCGTGGCAGAGACTCCATTACGGCGCCTTCGGTCGTCTTTTTACCAGGCAATATGTCGGCTCTGGTCTTGGCTCAGCTGGAGGCTCCCCGCATTTTGCAGAAGCCCACGCGGCATGAAATGTCCTTGTAGGAAACCGTCTAACTCGCGTTGCTAGAGCTGCACTTTGCCCAAGCCAGGTTTGCAAAATCAGCCAAAAAGTCTTGTTGCGACGGCGTTGCGACCAGCGCCGCAAGGTCGTCAAGATGCGGCTAAGTCATTGATGTTATTGGCACCGAAAAAGCTGTTGAAGTTTGCATGTACCCCTTGAGCCAGCGCGTGCGCTGTCGCAGCCAATTTCCCACTCCATTGGTTGCTTCTTCGTAAGTGGTGGAATCCAGCGTCTTCACCCGCAT
>JBJMVL010000006.1:0-36258 GCA_045810735.1 Alphaproteobacteria bacterium | reverse complement strand
TTCGAGCGAAGGCCTTTCGGCGGCAAACCGTCTGTTCGCAATCATCGATGCAGAACCGCGCATTGTCGACAGGGCTGGTGCAAAGCCACTTTACGTCCGAGAGCCATTGGTTAGCGGCGGCGTACGGTTCGAACGCGTGAGCTTCGAATATCAGCCGGGTGCGCCGGCACTGGATGATGTGACTTTGGAGATGCCCGCGGGGAAAAAAGTTGCGTTGGTCGGCCCTTCAGGTTCCGGGAAGACCACGATTTTCAATCTTCTGCTAAGGTTCTACGATCCAACCGCCGGGATTATTTCGATCGACGGACAGGACATCCGAGGCGTAACGCTCACATCCCTTCGTGAAAACATCGCGCTGGTAACGCAGGAATCGATTCTGTTCGACGAAACAATTGCGCAAAACATCTCTCTCGGACGGCCAACCGCCAATCGCGAGGCCATCACTGCTGCCGCAAAAGCGGCGGCTGCCGATGGATTCATTCAGGCGATAGACGGCGCCTACGAGGCAACGGTTGGCGAAGGTGGCCTGAAGCTTTCTGGCGGACAACGCCAACGGATCGCTATCGCCCGCGCAATGCTTCGAGATGCACCGATTCTGCTCCTCGATGAGGCGACATCCTCGCTTGATGCGGAAAGCGAAAGGCAAGTCCAGGAAGCGCTCGCAGTGTTGATGAAGGGCCGTACGACAATCGTCATCGCTCACCGCCTCTCCACCGTTTTGGACGCGGACGTCATCTATGTCCTCGAACGTGGTCGCGTCGTTGAAAGCGGCCGCCATGCTGACCTCATCACAAAGGGCGGCTTATATGCGCGTTTGTATCAGCATAACCTTTCAGACGAGCGGGAAAGCGGCTAAGGATGTCGCTTGCGCTTACCGCCTATCGGTATGCAACCATCGCGCTTGCACCGGCAGTGCCATTCGTGCTTGCCCAACGGGCCCGCCGGGGCAAAGAAGATGCCCTCCGAATTCGTGAACGATTGGGCTATGCGAGCGCTGTGCGCCCGGCGGGAGAAGTCATCTGGATTCATGGCGCGAGCGTGGGGGAATGCTTATCGGTTCTTCCCCTCATGGGAGCGCTTCTTGAAGTCCCGAATCGCAGCGTTCTTGTTACCAGCGGTACAGTAAGCTCAGCAAACCTGATCGCGGAGCGGCTACCGCAGCGCGCTGTCCACCAATATGTGCCGGTAGATACGCCCGCCGCAACGGGCCGGTTTCTTGACCATTGGCGGCCAGACATGGCCCTTTTTGTCGATTCGGAAATTTGGCCTAACACCATTGTATCCGCCCACGCGCGGAACATTCCCGTCGCGCTGATCAACGGGCGCATGTCGCAGCGCGCGTTTGCGGGATGGCGACGCCTACGCAAGGCGGCAGCCACGCTGCTCAGTTATTATGACGTGTGCTTGGTGCAGGACTCAGTGACTGCCGACCGCCTGACCGCGCTTGGCGCGAAACGCGTCGTAATTTCCGGAAATTTGAAGGCAGACGCGCCACCGCTTCCCGTCGATCAACACAGTCTTTCCGGACTGCGCGATGCAATTGGAAATCGTCCAGTCCTGCTGGCAGCAAGTACCCATGCTGGTGAAGAGGAAACGATCCTTCCGGCGCATGACCGACTTTGCAAAACCTTTCCAGATCTGCTGACGATCGTTGCACCGAGGCATCCTTGCCGTGGAAGCGATATTGCAATGCTGTCCGGTGTACGATCAACAGCGTGCCGCTCTAGAGGTGAATTGCCCACCAACGACACGGCGGTTTACGTCGCTGATACGCTCGGGGAGCTTGGCACCCTTTATAGTCTTGCGCTTTTCACGTTCGTGGGCGGCAGCCTCGTCCGGCATGGCGGCCAAAATCCGCTGGAGCCCGCCCGGCTGGAACGCGGTGTACTTGCTGGACCGTATACTCAAAATTTTGCGACTGCGTATGATGCAATCTTTGCTGCCCAGGGCGCAGGCCGTGTTGCATCCTCGGTAGAAATTGCCGCCATTGCAGAGCGACTGCTTCGCAGCCCGAACGACGCGATCGAAATGGGAAAAGCTGCGGCGAAAGCAGCGCAAACGCTCGCCGGCGCCGTTGATCGGACGCTAACTGCGGTCGAGACACTGCTCTCCGATGCGCACGCCTGAATTTTGGGATCGCAGTACTGCGGGCGGCAAGCTTGCCGTGCGGATGTTAGCACCAGTCGGCTGGGCATACGGGGCGATGGTGGCGTGGAAGGCAGCAAGGGCAAGGCCGTATCGGTCGGCTGCCAAGGTGATTTGCGTCGGAAACTTGACGGCCGGTGGAACTGGCAAAACACCCATTGCCATCACTATCGCGCGCGAGGTGATCGAGCGGCAGCTCCGGGTCCGTATTCTCACCCGCGGTTATGGCGGCCGTATGCGCGGCCCTGCCGTGGTGCATCCCCGGGCTAACTCCGCCTCTGAAACCGGCGACGAGGCGCTTATGTTGGCGGTGGTGGCGCCCGTCATTATCTCCGCTGATCGCGCGGCCGGCGCGAAGCTGGCGGAGAAAAAGGGCGTCGATGTCATCGTGATGGACGACGGTCACCAGAATTTTTCGTTGGCGAAGGACCTATCCCTGGTGATCGTTGATTCCGAGCAGCAGTTTGGGAACGGTCGCGTCTTGCCGGCGGGGCCGCTTCGCGAACCGATAACGCAGGGTCTGGCGCGAGCCGATGCTCTCATCGTCGTCGGCGAGAGCGAGTTCGCGCCGGCTAATTTCACGAAGCCGATTCTGCGTGCGCAGCTAGTACCTGTGGACGTGTTTGGACTTGAAGAGAGGCGCGTGCTTGCGTTCGCAGGTATTGGGCACCCGGAAAAATTCTTCCGTATGCTCCGAAAATTTGGTGCAATGGTGGTCGGCACGCATGCCTTTCCCGATCACCACGTTTACACTCTTCCGCAGATGGCGCGGCTGCGAGACGAAAGCTACACGAAGAATGCCATGCTGATTACGACGGAAAAGGATTTCGTACGCCTTGCGCCCGCCCAGCGGCCGGGTGTCCATTACCTTCCCGTGCGGGCGGCATTCGATGACCCCATTGCCTTCGGCGGCCTTCTGGATCGGGTTATGCCGCGGCCCGCTACGATAGGTTAATTTCTTATATGCCGTTTGGTCCAAAGCTTCGATACGGGGTGGAGGCAGCGGTGTTTTTCACCGCTATGGGGCTGTTCCGGATCTTGGGCGTGGACGCCGCATCGGCGCTGGGTGGACTATTCGGACGGCAAATCCTCTACCGTACCTCTATTAACAATCGCGCCCGCAGCAACTTGTGCGCCGCATATCCGGAGAAAAGCGAAGGGGAGATCGAAAAGATCGCTGTCGAGATGTGGGACAATCTCGGGCGGACGATCGCGGAATACGCCCATCTCGACAAATTCAACTTTCGTGGTGCGGATGCTCGCATCGAGGTCGCGAACATGGATACCGCAGTTCGCACCATTGAGCAGGGAAAGGGAATACTCTTCGTGTCGGGACACTTCGCTAACTGGGAGATCATGCCGATTGCGGCAACCGAGTACGGTCTGGAAGGCGCTCTTGTTTATCGGCCCCTCAATAATCCTTACGTCGATCGCTGGATGGTGAAGCAGCGCGGGAAAAAGGGCCCCAAAGAACACCTTGGCAAAGGCGCTCAGGGCACCAAACGCATTTTCACCCTTCTTCGCGCATGCAAGTCGATTTTCCTCCTGGTCGATCAGAAGACCAGCGAGGGCGTACCGGCGCCATTCTTTGGCCGAGTAGCAATGACCACACCTGCGCCGGCAGCACTCGCACTGAAACTTGGTTCTGTGATCCTTCCGGTGACAAATGAGCGGCTCGATGGCGCCCGTTTCCGCATGATGGTACACGAACCGATCGCAATCGAGCCCACAGGCGACCACGACAGGGACGTGTTGGCGCTCACAGCGAAAATCAACGAAGTAATAGAAAGTGCGGTGCGATACCGGCCATCGCAGTGGCTATGGATTCATCGCCGCTGGCCAAAGGAGGGCGACAAACCCCGCAAGCGCCGCGGGCAGGAAGCTCAGGCCTTGGCGGGTGCCGGAGTTCGCGTCGACAGCGACGGGTCAAGCTTCATTTGAAACCAGTTCATGCCCCAGTGCAGATGCGGGCCGGTGGCACGTCCTTTCGTACCCACGAGGCCAATCAATTGGCTGCGTTTCACTGATTGTCGTGCATGCACTTTCAAGGCGCTCTGATGAATATACATTGTGAACACGCCATGACCGTGGTCCAGCACGGTCGTGCCACCTGTCAAATAAAAATCTGGCTCCGCCAAAGCAACGACTGCATTGGCTGGCGCATGTATTGGCGTCCCTTCCGGGGCAGCAATATCGACTCCAAAGTGAGGGGCCTTGGGTTTGCCGTTCAGGACGCGCTGGCTCCCGAACAATCCACTGATCACGCCGGTCGCGGGCCACTCGAAGGGCTCGACGAAATCTGTGCCGGCTGAATCCTGCGTACGCGCCGCCGCGATGCGGGCATTCTCCTCATTGACACGTTTCTGAATATCCGGCGGCGGTGAAACGAATTTTTCCGGCAGGCCATTGATCTTCTGTACTTCGTACTTCCGGGCGATGGGCTGAACATCTCGGGTTTCATCGGTGCCATCGGAGTAACGAACCGCAACCGTGGTTGCCTTCTTCTGATCATACGCAAGGCCGAATGCGAATAGCCCGGCACCGGACACCAGCACGGGGGATTGGTCCACAACAACCCGAGATCGCGGCGCGGTCCTTCCAATGACGAGGCTGCCCTGTCGCAATGACCCGGACAGCGAGAGTCGAGATGTTTGCGGAACCGCAGAGCACGCCGGCGCGAACGCAAGAGCCATCGCATTGGCCAAAAAGGCGCGGCGCAAAATCACTTCGGCGTGACTCCTATCTCCCGGAATCGCCGCAGCGCGACATCCGGCGAGGCATAAGCCTCCTGAAGATCGACGCTCCAGTAGCGCAGTGCATCTACAGGAATGCGCATACCGGTAACAGCGCAAATCACGAACGAGCCCGGCCGTACTATACGGTACTCGCCGTCAAGATATTCAAGTTCGGCAACTCCGTCCGGCCGAAACTCTCGCTCCATTTGGTTCATTTGACGCTCCTGAGAGAAGCAGTGTAGCGCCGGGGCACGGTTGGGGGGAGCAAAATCTAGAAAAGCCTGCCCTGCTCTTTCACCGGCTTCTTGGGGCGGCCAGAGCGATTCAGCGGCTGGCGTGGTGGTCCGATACCAACGGCGCTGATAGATTCATCGGCAAAAGTAAGTATCAGCTCTTCGCCGGAGACCACGTTGACAGCGCGTCGCTTCAGTGCGCCTTCGTGACTGCGGACAAGTGCAAAGCCCCGATCAAGCACATTGCGATAGCTGACGCTCTCAAGAATTCGGGTCAAATTATCAAGCCGCGCCTGTCGCTCGAATATGCGCGCTCGCCCCCTCCGCAAGAGCCGATGATCGAGAGCCGCAACACGCTCGCCACAGACGGAAATTTGCCGAAACAACGAACTTGGCCGCAGGATTGCGGAAGCTTCACCGAAGGCGCGACGGTGAATTTGCAAATTGTTGAGCAACGCGCGTCCGAGATTCTCTGACGCGTAGTCGAGACGCTGCCGCGACTGCGCGAACAGTTGGTCGGCACGGGGCAGCACGCGCGCCAGCGCCGCCAAGTGCGCTTGGCGCTGGGTGACGCTTCGCAGGAAGCAGTTCGTAGCGCGCCTCTCCAAATCCAATGTCCGCGACAAGAGCTCGGCGCGAACAGGCACGGCCATTTCTGCGGCTGCCGTGGGCGTGGGTGCGCGGCGGTCCGCAGCGAAATCGATCAAGGTCGTGTCGGTTTCATGGCCCACCGCGGAGATCAGTGGAATTGCGCTTTCTGCCGCTGCGCGCACCACAATCTCTTCATTAAATGCCATCAGGTCTTCGATCGAGCCGCCGCCTCGTGCCACGATGATCAGATCGGGGCGCGGCACCACACCAGCCTCCGGCATGGCATTGAAGCCGTGGATTGCGGCAGCCACTTCAGCGGCCGCCCGCTCGCCCTGTACCGAAACCGGCCAGACAAGCACGCGCCGCGGATATCGTGCCTGTAGGCGATGCATGACATCGCGAATCACCGCGCCGGTCGGGGATGTCACCACACCAATGATTTCGGGCAGGAAGGGAAGCTTTTTTTTGCGAGCTTCCGCGAATAGACCTTCCGCGGCGAGGCGCTTCTTGCGCTCTTCCAGCATCGCCATTAAGGCGCCAATGCCGGCGAGCTCCATCTGCTCGACGACTATCTGATAGCGCGAAGATCCGGGATAGGTGGTGATGCGCCCTATGCAGATGACTTCCAGGCCTTGCTCCGGCTTCAGCTTCAGAAGCCGCGCGGTCATCCGCCACACGACTGCGTTGAGACATGCCTTGTCATCCTTCAGGTCAAAATAGATGTGACCGGAGGAATGGAATTTGAGGTTGCTGATTTCGCCCCGTATGCGGATGAAAGGAAAAGCATCCTCCAGTGTCCGCTTGAGCGCTGCAGCGATCTCGCTGACGCTGTATTCCGGCAGATTGGAGCGGGGCGCGGCGGCTTCACTCATGATTCCGCGGATGATACAGGACGCTGCAGCTTTGGTGGGGTAAAACTTGAAATTTCTGCTGGTCGGTTCCGGAGGTCGTGAGCACGCGTTGGCCTGGGCGCTTTCCAAGAGCCCGATTGTGGACAAGCTCTACTGCGCGCCAGGCAATGCGGGCATCGCCGAAGTGGCGGAACGCGTGCTGATTGGCGCACTGGAATTCGACCGGCTGATCGATTTTGCATCCGGGGAGAAGATCGATTTCGTCGTGATTGGCCCTGAAGCGCCATTGATTGGAGGCTTGTGGGACCGCCTGGAGGCAGCCGGGATAAGGGCGCTGGGGCCGGGTGCGGCCGGCGCTATACTTGAAGGCTCAAAGGGATTCGTGAAGGATCTATGCGCTGCCAACAACATTCCTACCGCTGCTTACAAACGGTGCAGCGATGCGGAAGCCGCGAAGCGATTTGCCGCCGGGTTAGGGTTGCCTGTCGTGGTGAAGGCGGATGGCATCGCGGCCGGCAAGGGCGTTGTGGTTGCGGAAACAGCGGCGGAGCGTGACCGTGCCATCGATCTGATCCTGGGGAAGGGGGGCGAGGGGCTCGTCGTTGAAGAATATCTCGAGGGTGAAGAAGCAACTTTCTTCGTGCTCACCGATGGCGTGCACGTGCTGCCACTGATCGGCGCTCAGGATCACAAGCGCGCCTTCGACGGCGACAAGGGACCGAATACCGGCGGAATGGGCGCCTACTCGCCAGCCCCGGTGCTCGCCCCGGCAATCATCGAGAAGACGCTGGACAAGATTATCATACCGACGCTTGCCGCGATGGCGGCGCGCGGCACGCCGTATATGGGCGTGCTGTATGCCGGATTAATGATCTACGACGACGAGCCGAAGCTCATCGAATACAATTGCCGCTTCGGGGATCCTGAGTGCCAGGTGCTGATGATGCGCCTGAAATCGGATCTGGCCATCGCGCTTCTCGCCGCACGCGACGGGCAGCTGAAACATCTCGATTTGCGCTGGTCTGACGAAGCAGCCTTGACTGTCGTGATGGCCGCCGAAGGTTATCCCGGCCATTATGCCAAAGGATCCGAAATCCGCAACGTGGAAGCGGCGGCACAGGTTAAGGGTGTGCAGATCTTTCATGCCGCTACCGAACGGCATAACCAGAAGCTCATGTCCAGCGGAGGACGCGTGCTGAACGTGACCGCATCGGGCAGGACCATCGCAGAAGCGCAAGAGCGCGTCTATCGCGCCGTCGATCTGATCGATTGGCCGGATGGCTTTTGCCGCCACGATATCGGCTGGCGTGCGCTCAGGCGCTAACAGTCCGCATGGCCGAAGATCTGAACTGGGAACAAACACTTTCCGGCACACAGGAAATGCGGGAGGGACATCGTTTCGATTTGAAGCTGTTGGAGAGTTACCTCGCGGACCGCATTGAAGGATTCAGAACCCCACTTGAGGTACGCCAGTTTAGGGGCGGCCAATCCAATCCAACATACGAGCTGATCACGCCCGGTCGGCGATACGTGCTGCGTTGCCAGCCGCGCGGGAACCTACTGCCATCGGCGCACGCGATAGATCGCGAATACCGCGTGATCTCGGCCTTACACCCAACAGGCTTTCCCGTCGCGCGGCCCTATCTACTGTGTGACGATCAATCCGTCATCGGCACAATGTTCTACGTGATGGAGCATGTGGAGGGCCGTATCTACTGGGAGCCCCTACTGCCTCACCAGACCCAGCAACAGCGCCATGCCATCTACGATGCTATGAACGCCACCATTGCGCGGCTGCACAATGTCGACTGGCGAGCTCTGAGCCTGAACGATTTTGGGAAGCCCGGCAATTACATCGCGCGCCAGATCGCGCGCTGGACAAAACAATATAAGGCTTCGGAAACCGAGCCTATCGAGGAGATGGAAAAACTCATCGAGTGGCTGCCGCAGCACCTCCCCGAAGCGCCTTCCGACGCCATCGTCCATGGCGATTACCGGCTCGACAACATAATCTGGCATCCTAGCGAGCCTCGGGTACTTGCGGTGATCGACTGGGAACTCTGCACCATCGGCGACCCAATGGCGGATTTCACTTACCATCTCATGCAGTGGCAGATGCCGCGCAATGCCTCCAAGACCGGCATGACGCTGCTCGATGCGGATCTGCCGGTCCTCGGCGTTCCATCGATGGACGAGTACACTGGCCGGTATCTCGCCCGCACGCGGCGTGAGGGGCTGCCGGAACTCGATTACTACGCTGCGTACAACTTCTTCCGTCTAGCCGGAATCCTTCAAGGAATCGTGGGACGGGTGCGAGACGGGACCGCGGCGAGCGCACGGGCTGCCGAGAATGCATCCCGGGTCCGGCCGCTTGCTGAGCGCGGCTGGCGTTACGCCTTACGGGCGGGAGCTTCTGGATAGCGCCGTCTCACCCACACGGATTAAAGTAGCACAACCATATCAAATTTCGTTGGTAGTCACCGTCCAATGAGTAGCAGCAGCCCAATTTGTAACCTACCGTGATATGAAACGGGACTTCGCCGGAGCGTCTATCCGTGACCCTGCTGATTATTGTGATTCTCCTCGTGCTGATCTTCGGCGGCGGCGGTGGGTATTATGCCCATCGCAGCTACGGCCCAACCGGCTGCGGCAGCGTGGTCGGTGCCGTGATTCTGGTGTTCCTTCTTCTCTGGCTGCTTGGGGCGCTGCACTCGCGATAGAGTGCGTCACGCGAACATGTCCGATACACGTAGCATTGCCTGGAAACGCTTGCGGTAGCGATCCTCTTCTTGATAGGGAAGTTCTGTGAAATCAGACCAACATTTAATTGCGTCAAACCAATATGGGACGTACTGCGTGCCCGCCTCGTCGAAGCACCGCGTAGCCGCATCTATTGTGCTTTCAGGCAGGGTCTGGGAATCGCGAACGATCAATTTCATGATGGCGAACTGCGGGGCGGGCGACATCATCCACGCAGGCACATATTTCGGCGATTTTCTGCCTGCCCTGTCCCATGCCGTGGACCGCGACGCTATCATATGGGCGTTTGAACCAAATACCGAGAACTTTTACTGCGCCACCAAAACCATCGAACTGAATGGGCTCGAAAATATTCGCCTCATGAACGCTGCGCTGGGCGCGAAAGCAGGAACGATGCTGCTGATGATTCGCAAGCCCGACGGCTCGGCAACTGGTGGGGTATCGCGATTGGTCCGCCACCAAAGGGATCGCGCTGCTTACGAAGAAGTGAAGCTGCTGCCGGGAGATGCCGTGGTGCCTCGCGATCGAAAGATTTCGATTCTCCAGTTGGATGTCGAGGGATTCGAACTGGACGCACTGTCTGGCTTGGTCGGCACTATTCGGCGATGCATGCCGATCATGATTCTCGAAAGTGTTCCCACTGAAGTTTGGTTTCAAGAGAACATCCTCGCTCTCAACTATGAGTTTCGTGGGCGCGTACATGCAAACTCGATTTTCGCGCCCGCCGGAACACAGCTGGTCGGCACCTTCAGGAAGGTCCGCGAAGGCTTCCCTGCCGCGGAGCGGCTAGCCAGACGCACACAGGCTCGATGACGACTCCGAAAATTCTATTGACCTTCACGCGGCTAATGGCTGGTGCCCGCAATGTCGCAGAAACCGTTTTCTATGGACATGATCTCCTTCGGCGGGTGGCGCGGGAGCCCGCCATTCTCCACACATAGCGCCAGATGCACGGGATCAGCGGCGGAACGCCTTATGAATTCTCCGGCCGAATTGCCGCGAGAGATAATCCGCCAAGACATCGACGCGTTTGATTTTCACGACGCTTGGCGGCGTGACCCAGTACATCGCGGATTCCGGCAGTGACCAATCTGGCAATACGACCTCGAGTTCCCGCGCAGCGAGCGCAGCACGTGCAATGAACTCTGGTAGAACGCCCAGGCCGAGCCCGGCCAGCAGACACGGCAGCATCGCGTAGCCATTGTTTACACGCAGTGGACCGGAGGGATGGACGGTTGCCACTTCGCCGGATTTTTTACGAAACCGCCAGACGTCCTTGGTGAGCTGGTATGAGTATCGAAATCCAACATACCTGCTGAGCTCATGTGGGTGTTTCGGCTTTCCATGCGCCTCGAGGTATGCGGGAGCCGCAACCAGATAGAGCGGCATCGCGCACAATTTTCTCGCGACTAGCGAAGAATCCGGCAGCGCCGCGATCCGGATGGCCGCATCGAAGCCATCCCCGATTATATCGGCTACCGCGTCGCTCAGATGCAGGTCGATCGACACCTCCGGATAGGCACGGAAGAACGCAGGCAACAGCGGCGCGAGGTGCAGCACGCCGAAGGTCATGGGTGCCGCGAGGCGCACCAGCCCGCGTGCGCGCACTGACTGCGAGAACACTTCGCTTTCCGCCGCCTCGCCCTGCGCAAGAACCGCAGCTGCCCGTTCCGCGAGCTGCTGGCCCGCATGCGTTAGGGCCAAACGGCGGGAGGTACGGTTGAAAAGGCGCGCGCGCAGTCTCGCTTCCAGCCGCCCGACCGCCTTGGAAACGGTGGCTTTCGAAAGCTGCAATTCCTCGGCGGTACGCGCGAAGGAGCGCAACTCGACCACCTTCGCAAAGATGGCGAGGCCTTCCAGATCGGGCAGTTTCGCCACCCTAAGCCTCCTAGCCAGCCTATTCCATCGCGTTTTTGAAACGATGGGTTTCCAGAGTTTCTCTTTATGACGTTACGGGCTCGTAATAATTCCAGTCCACGAAAACCCCCATCCCGAGGACACGATATGAAAATGAAAATTGGCCTGGCTGCAGGCCTCATGCTTTTCGCCTGCCCGGCTCTGGCCGGTGGGCATCACCCGGCCGCCCCATCGTTCAAGGTTGTGCCCATGATTGCGGACAAAGAGGGCAAGGCGCCGGTCGTCGACCCGCAACTGAAAAATCCGTGGGGCATTTCGCAGTTCCCCGGCGGCAATTTGTGGGTGTCGGATAATCGCACCGGCGTTTCGACCATCTACGATCCCAACACCTGGGCGAAGGCGGAGCTTGTCGTGAAGGTGCCCGGCGGCGAGCCCACCGGTCAGGTCGCGGTCCCATCGGGCCACGGTTTCGTTGTGTCAAAGAACGGCGCCAGCGGCGAAAGCCTGTTCATCTTCGCCACCAACCAAGGCACCGTGCAGGGCTGGAGTCCGAATGTCGATCTGACCAACTCGATCGTCATGTACAGCGCCAGCGCGCCCAGCCATGGCGGCGACGATGGCGGCGCATTCTTCACGGGCATTGCCTACGATCCAGTGTCCAATCACCTCTTCGTCACCGACTTCAGCAACAATGCCGTTGTCGTGCTCGACAATGCCTTCAAGAAGATCGCGTCCTTCACCGACCCGAACATCCCAGCCGGATACGCGCCCTTTAACGTCGCGGTGCTAAACGGCAAGCTTTACGTCACCTACGGTAAGCAGGACGGCGACGATGCGAAAGAAGGGGTCGGGCTGGGTTACGTGAGCGTATTCACGACCGCTGGAGCGTTCGAGAAGCGGCTGATTTCCAACGGCGTGCTCAATGCACCGTGGGGTCTGGCGATTGCGCCTTCGACCTTCGGCGACTATGCGGGCAAGCTGCTGGTTGGCAATTTCGGCGAAGGCCGCATCAATGTGTTCGATCCGGACAACGGCACGCTGCTTGGCACGCTCAAGACAAAAAGCGGCAAGTCCATCCAGCTTGAACATCTCTGGCAGCTGGATGACACGGGCAATGGCTCGATCACCTTCGCCGCCGGCATGCGCCGCGAACGCCACGGCCTGGTCGGCATGATCCAGCCCCAATAAGCATCCGAAGGACATTCCGGCCGCGGCAACGCAGCCGGAATGAAATTCACCGAAATCGTCAGCTCCGTTTTATTCCGTAACCTATGTTAAGGGCGTGAAAAATATATCTCCTGCCGATTGCTCACATGTCATTGCAGTCGGCGGCGATGCGTACATACGGTCCGCGCTCCAAACACCAGCACGAGAGATTCACATGCGTCGGATGAATGTACACATGCTTGCTGCAACGCTACTTTGCACGTCAGCTGTCATCGCCATCCCTGAGCGAGCAGCAGCATCGACGTTCCGTGTGCTCTACAGCTTCTGTCATGACAAGCGGTTCGTGTGTTCAGACGGAAAGGCGCCGACCGCAAACGTGATTAGGGATGCTGCCGGTAATCTTTACGGCACGACGAGCGCTGGCGGCCCCACCGGCAATGGTGTCATCTTCGAACTGGCTCGTTCCGGCAGGAAATACACCTACCAGATGCTGCACAGTTTCGACGGCGCTGCCGATGGCGGAGTCCCTGTGACGCAACTGATCATGGATATGGCAGGGAATCTGTACGGCACCGCCACTGCCGACGGCTCGAACTTCGGCGGCACGGCCTTCCAACTCTCGCCTGATGCAAATCACGAAAACTGGACCTACAAGGTGCTGACGAACTTTTGCTCGTCAGGTGGCGCAAATTGCATTCAGGGCATGGTGCCGGAGTCTCCGCTAACCTACGCGGGCGCGGCCAGAGGCCATATCTACGATGGTGTTTCGCCGCTTTATGGAACAACGCTCAACGGCGGACCCAACGGCGTCGGCACAGCTTACCAGCTCACGTTATCCGGCGGTACCTGGACCGGCGCGCTGCTTTACTCCTTTTGCTCTGTCGCCAACTGCGCCGATGGCCAGTTTCCCAGTGGCCAGCTGGTGCTTGACGCCAAGGGCAACCTTTATGGCACGACGAATGCGGGCGGCACAGGTGATGGAAGCGCCGGTGTCGCCTATCGGATAATCACAGGCACCGGCTCCGGGAACGTCGTCTATGACTTCTGCAGCAAACCATCGTGCCGGGACGGCTCTCTTCCGGGCACTGGCGTGACGCTGGACGGGCGGCGAACAATGTTCGGCGCAACCGGCGTCGGCGGCAAGCACGGCAGCGGCACGGTTTATGAACTGAATGCGGCAAGTGGGAAGCAATCAGTTCTCTACTCTTTCTGCATGCGCGCAGGCTGCAAGGATGGCGTGGGACCGACCAGCCCGGTCATCGAATATGGCGGCGCGCTGATCGGCACCGCCCGCGGCGGCAACAGCACATCCGCTGGAGTGATCTACCGTATCGGTGCCGGCAACGATGAGACGGTGCTTCACACCTTCTGTGAGGAACCGGACTGCACCGACGGATCTTTACCTGTCGGCGTTCTGGCGGATGGCGCAGGCAATCTGTTCGGAGCGACGCAAACCGGCGGCAAAAAGAATGCTGGCGTCATTTACGAGTTCACTCCGTAGACAGAACTGTTCGCTTTCGTACGTCAAAACTCACGGGCCTGTGACAAACTTTTTTGAGTTCCCTATCCCAGGTTATTTGCACGAACCAACCGAGCAATTACATCCGGGTAAGGAATAAGCGAGAGCGTCAGCTCGTCAAACAAAGTAGCGCAGCCGATCTGCGCAAGGACGAAGAGGGGAGAAATCGGTTTGCCGTTGTTCTTCCCCCCAGAGGACGGCAACAGCGGAGAGGGCGGTCCACGAGTAAGGACCGCCCTTTTCTGACGGCCACTCACGATTAACACACGATAAGAAACAGAGGCATCTTCGATGAACACGTTCGCACGTCTCTTGCTTGGCACTGCGCTAAGTGTCGTTTGCGTTTCGGCATACGGCGGTGAAGCGAGCTCTGCGCGTCACGCGCCCGCCAGCAATCTTGTGGCGCTTTATACTTTCCAGGGTGGGAGCGACGGCGCACGTCCCTATGGCGCGCTTGTTCGCGACAAGGCCGGCAATCTTTATGGCACCACGAACGAAGGCGGCGGCGCATGCAATTGCGGCACGGTCTTTAAGCTCACGCCGGACGGTCAGGAAACGATCCTGCATGCTTTCACCGCTGGGAACGATGGCGCCCATCCCTTTGCGGGACTTGTCCGAGATAGTCATGGCAATTTCTACGGCACGACGCCGGAGGGCGGTGCGCATGGCAGCGGTGCGGTGTTCAAGGTCAGCGCCAAAGGCAAAGAGAGTATTGTCTATTCCTTCAGCGGCGGCGCCGACGGCGCGCAGCCCTATGGCGCGCTGATCCTGGGCGCCGATGGAAGTCTCTACGGCACGACCCAGCACGGCGGCGCCCACAACAGCGGCACCGTTTTCAAGCTCGATTTCGCGGGCAAAGAAACCGTGCTTTATACCTTCTCCGGCGGCACGGACGGAAACACGCCCATGGCCGAACTCGTTCGCGATGACGCGGGCAATCTCTACAGCACCACCGCTTACGGTGGCATGTCCAAAGCTGGCGTGGTGTTCAAGCTCGATCCCGCGGGGAACGAGACTGTGCTGCATTCCTTCCGCAACGAGAAGGATGGTGCATTCCCCGAAAGCGGGTTGATTCTCGACAAGGTCGGCAATCTCTATGGGACCGCTTTCCTGGCGGGCCCCTATGGCAGCGGGAATGTCTTTAAGATCACGGTGAGCGGCAAAGAAAAGGTTCTACACCTCTTCAGCATGCCGACGGACGGCAACGGCCCGATGGCCCGCCTGGTGAAGGCCGGGGATGGCACCCTCTACGGCACCACGTATTACGGTGGCATTTCGAATAGCGGCTCCGTCTTCAAGTTGGAGCCGGACGGGACAGAGACCGTCCTCCATTCCTTCACCATGGCGGAAGATGGCGCGTATCCCTATGCGGGCCTCATTCGGGACAAGCAGGGCAATTTCTACGGCACAACGGAAGCCGGCGGCGAGCCGCGGCTTGGCGTCGTGTTCAAGATCAGCAACCAGTGAGGAGATGTCAGATGAGAAAGGCTGTTGGCGCGGCAGTGCTCGCGCTTGTGTCTTCCGTTGGGTTTGCATCCGTTGCGCATGCCGCGAAGACAACCATTCTGCATCGCTTTGATGGCAGCGACGGCACCAATTCGCAGACGGCGCTGACGCTCGGTCCCGATGGACGCTTGTATGGCACGACGCTTGCGGCGGGCCAGTTCAATCGCGGCACCGTTTTCGCGATCGATCCCGCAACCGGCGCTTTCACGACGCTGCATCATTTCGCCAGCAACGAGGGTTCCGATCCTTATGGCCAACTCCTGCTTGCCTCTGATGGTTTCCTGTACGGCACGACGCGCTACGGTGGCGATCCAAATTGCCCGTCCGGATGCGGCACCATCTATCGGATCTCGACCACTGGAGATTACACCACCCTGCATGTCATGACAGAACTCGAAGGCACCACGTTACAGGGTGGGCTGATCGAAGGGCCGGGCGGCCTCCTCTACGGCACGGCCACCATGGGTGGCGACCTAAACTGCCACGGCGTAGGGGCCAGCTGCGGCACCGTCTATTCTTTTTCGCCGAACACTGCGCAAGTGAGCGTGCTCCACAAGTTCAACTTCACGGACGGCCGCTGGCCCTATGGCCGCGTGGTGCTCGCTTCCGACGGCTTACTCTACGGCACGACAAGCAGCGGCGCCGCGGGCGAGGCCGGCACTGTCTATCGCGTCAAGCCGAATGGCAAAGGCTTCAAGACGGTTGTCGAGTTCGCCAACACCGACACCACCGCCGGTTGTCAGCCAAAGGCCGGCCTTATTCAGGCCGACAACGGCAACCTGTACGGAATGACGGAGGATTGCGGCACCTACAATTCCGGCGCGATCTATTCGGTGTCGCCGCGGGGTGAAGTAAGCACGCTGCGCCGCTTCAATCCGGATGGTTATGCGCGTGACGGCAAGAACCCGGTGGCTGAACTGCTGCAGGCGTCAGACGGCAAGCTATATGGCACCACACGTCTTGGCGGCCTGCCGGTGGAGGACCCAAACCGCAACGGCACCGTGTTCCGTATCAACCAGAATGGGACGAAGTACACCCTGCTTCATACCTTCACGAGTTCGCCGGACGGCGCGCAGCCGACCAGCGGCCTGATTGTCGGTCTGGATAGCAATCTCTACGGGGTCACTCCGGTTGGTGGCGGGGAAAGCTTCCCGGGCAACGGCACAGTTTACAAAGTGACGGTCGCCAAATAAACGGCATCCACACGGTCGCGCAAACCGAATGGAACAGACAATGAAGACCACACGCGCTGTGCCCTGCTGTCGAGCGGCGACCGGTGTGCTCGCGATAGGCTCGGCGCAAGCGGACCGAAGATCGGCGCGCTGGCCGTAATCCGTATCTATGGTTCGGTCAGTGGACAGGGAGTGCGGACTGTTGTGACGGTCAACCCCTAGCCGCATCGGGTACCGCCGACTGCGCCAGGACAGCGCCGGCGCGCTCGGCATCCGGCTGTAGTTCTTCTGGTGACACGGCAGACGCATCGTCTGACTGAAGGCGAAAACGCAATTCGCAGACCAGGCCGTCCGGGAGAAATTCAAGCCTGGCGCTGCCACCCTCTGCCTGCAGTGCACGCTCGATCATCCTTGTGCCGAACCCCTTTCGCGTGGGCGGCGTAACCAGGGGGCCGGCATGCTCCTGCCAGCGCAAATGCAACCACCGTTTGCCCGCTTCTCTTTCCTCCCGCCACTCCACATGCACCCGGCCATTAAGGGTGGATAGTGCGCCATATTTCACTGCGTTGGTGCCGAGTTCGTGCAAAAGCATGGCCAGCAGCAATGCCTTGTTCGGAAATACCTTCAGCGCCAATCCTGATGTCGTGATCCGGTCGGTGTGATTGCCGGCAAAGGGCGCCATCGCGCGCTCGATCGTTTCGGCCGTGTCGGCGGACTCCCAATTTTTCTGCGTGAGAAGATCGTGTGCTTCCGCGAGCGCCTGGAGGCGGGCAACGAACGCTTCCCGCTCGGAAGGCGGCGCTTCGCGGAAGGTTTGGGACGCCATGGCCTGAACGGTGCCAAGCGTATTTTTTACGCGGTGCTTGATTTCATTCAGCAGCAATTCGCGCGATGCTTCCGCCCGCCGTCGCCGCTCAATCTCCGACTGCGCCGAACGATGCAGCTGTGCGTTATCCATCGCTACTGCAGCCTGCGCGGCGATGCCACCCACCAAGGCTGCGGACTCGTCGCTGAATACGCCAGGCTGGTCATGGCCGAAGAAAAGGCCGCCCAGGACTTCTCCCTTCGCTGAAACGACCGGTACGGCCAGATAGCTCACTACCGGCAGGTGACCTTTGGGCATTCCGTGGTGCGGGGCATTCTTGCCATACCGCGGATCCTTCCGGATGTCGTCCGATCGCACCACGCCCTGCCCGCGGAATGTTGGTTCGAAGATTGCCGTGTTGCGCGGCATTCCAAAGCGCTCGAATGCTTCACGCGGCGCGCCAGAGAGTGCGTAAAGCAGATAGGACTCACCGCTCTCATTTAGCACATTGTAAAAGAACGCACCAAACCTGGCACCCGTCATCTGCGTGGCGATATCCGTCACCGCCTGAACGATGCGATCGAGATCGAGATCTCGGGAAATCTCCCTGGCAACCTGGTTCAGGGTTTCCAGCCTTTGCGTCTGGATCAGCAACTGCCGCTCGGCGCACTTTTTTTCGCTGATATCGCGCGCAATTTTCGAAGCCCCCACGATTCTTCCACCGGCGTCTTTTACAGGCGAGACCGTAAGAGAAATATCCACAAGAGTACCGTCTTTGCGCTGGCGAACAGTCTCGAAATGCTCGATGCGCTCGCCACGCCGGATGCGGCCAAGAATAACGTCTTCCTCGTGATGCCGCTCTTGCGGGATCAGCGTCAGAACCGGCTTTCCGATAATCTCCTCGGCTGTATAGCCGAACATCCGTTCCGCAGACCTGTTCCAACTTTGGATGATTCCATCGAGGTCCTTGCTGATGATCGTGTCTTCAGAAGATTCTACAATCGCCGCAAAGTGGCGGACGATTTCGTCGCTACGCCGCCGCTCGCCGATGTCACGCGCGATTTTCGAGGCACCAATCACGTTGCCTTCGGCATCGAACAGGGGCGACACCGATACGGATACGTCTAGCAGCGCCCCATTCTTGTGCCGCCGCACGGTCTCGTAGTGCTCGACACGCCCCCCATTCCGGACCTTTCCGATAATCAGTGTCTCGTCTTCATGGCGATCCGGCGGAATGATCGTTAGAATGGACTTCCCGATGATCTCTTCGGTCGAATAACCGAACATCCGCTCCGCCGCCGGGTTCCACGTCCGGATGATGCCGTTCAGATCTTTACTGATAATCGCATCGCTGGAGCATTCGACGATTGCTGAAAGATGCTGCAGCGTGTGTTCGTCCGCACCCAAATCGCTGCGTCTGCGAAGGATGCCGGAATCCGTCTGCAATAAATCGCCCGGACGAGTTTTGCCACTGGCGGTGGAGGAAGCCAAGGTCCTAGAGCTCAAATGTTCCGTGTTGCCTGCTGGCGCCCCAGAGTGATTCTCACGCGTTAGCGCAGAATTGCAACTCCGAAGAGTTCGAGGGAACTTCGGCAACAGTTTCTGGTCTACGACGTTCCGCCATGGATAGTAAGCTTCCAAAGATATTCTGGAGTGTGGGTTGACCAGTAGAGGCTCCGGGCGTGTCGCAGTGGTGGTCGAGGACGAGTGGCTCGTCAGGATGGAGATCGCTGACGCGTTATCCGCGGCCGGTTGGGAAGTTCTGGAAACGACGACCGGCGAAGCGGCACTCGAACTGCTCACGGGTGGGCCGCGCGTGGAACTTCTGGTTACCGACATTCGGCTTCCGGGGCGGGTCAACGGCTGGGATGTGGCCGAGAAGTATCGCGAAGCCCACAAAGATGTGATGGTAATTTACTGCTCCGGGAACCCCGTGGATGAGAACCGGCGGGTCACCGAAAGTCTGTTTCTGCCTAAGCCATGTCGCATTGACCTGCTGTTGGGCAATCTGCCACGGCCGATGAGTGCATGACGCGATCTGGCGATCGCAGGATCAGTTCTCGACGGCCACCGTATGTTTGCCAAACTCCAGCCGCGCGATGATGCGGTTGTGCACTTCGTCCGGACCATCCGCAAGCCTAAGTGTGCGCATGCTGGCATACATGCGCGCGAGGCCCGAGTCCGTGGTTACGCCCGCGCCACCCCAGGCCTGAATTGCATCGTCGATCACCTTCAGCGCCATTCGGGGCGCCCCCACCTTGATCATGGCGATCTCAGTACGTGCGGCCTTGTTACCCATCTTGTCCATCATGTCGGCGGCCTTCAACGTCAGCAGGCGGCACATGTCGATATTCATGCGAGCGTCCGCCACGCGCTGTTCCCATATTGAATGATCGGCGATTTTCTTGCCGAAGGCGGTACGTGAGAGGAGCCTTTGGCACATCAGCACGAGCGCCCGCTCCGCGACGCCGATGGTGCGCATGCAATGATGGATACGCCCCGGCCCCAAGCGCCCCTGCGCGATCTCAAAGCCGCGACCTTCGCCGAGAATCATGTTCTCCGGCGGCACCTTCACATCTTCGAAAACCACTTCTCCGTGGCCGTGCGGCGCATCGTCGAAGCCGAATACCGGCAGCATACGGTTCACGCTAACGCCCGGCGTGTTCATCGGCACAAGCATCTGCGACTGCTGGCGATATTTCTCGGCGTTTGGGTCCGTCTTGCCCATCACGATCAGAATCTTGCAGCGTGGATGCCCAACGCCAGACGACCACCACTTTCGGCCATTGATCACATAAAAATTACCTTGACACTCAAGGCGGGTCGAAATGTTTGTGGCATCGGATGAGGCAACTCCGGGCTCTGTCATGAGGAAGGCTGAGCGGATTTCTCCGGCCAGCAGCGGTTTCAGCCAGTTCTCCTGCTGCGCAGGCGTACCGTAGCGGTCGAGCACTTCCATATTGCCGGTATCGGGCGCGGAGCAGTTGAATACCTCGGAAGCAAACCGTACGCGGCCCATGATCTCGGCCAGTGGGGCGTACTCTAGATTGGTGAGACCTGCGCCGTGGCTGCTGCCAGGCAGAAACATGTTCCAAAGCCCGTGGGATTTTGCCTTCTGCTTCAGCTCCTCCAGTATGGGCACAACAATCCATGGATCGCCATTCTCGCGGGCGCTATTGAGCTGCCGCTCATAGGTTTGCTCGGCCGGATAGACATATACATCCATGAAATCGCCAACGCGTTTCATCCATTCGCGCTGGTGTGGCGAGTAGTCGAAATCCATCGCTGCTCTCCGACAGAATTAAAGGCCGAGCACAAGAATTGTCAGACGCAGCTTAGCCGTATTGAACGTGAGCCACTACCGGTCCATTTTGTCTTCCAGCTGCGCGAGCGGTGGCCCAAGCATTTACCCCTGTTGATTCGTCGGCAGCGGTTTGACAGCGGCGGCAACTCCCGGCAAGCACGGCCAATGCTGCTTTGGGCGGGATTGGTGCTTCTCGCGCTCGGGATCTTGTCGTTCGCGATCGACCGGTGCGCAACGCACTTTTTTCATGATCGTCTGACGGCGCGTTGGTTTCGGCGCATTCGCCATACGACAGACTTTGCAAAGGGCGCGCACTGGCTGGCGGCTGCCATAGCCATCATCGCTTTGGCGTGGGTGTTCCGCGAGGCGTTGGGAGATGTGTTGTTTATCATCCGGCTGTGGCGGATGGCTGTCGCATTTCTCGCCTGCCTCGCCGTGGCAAGCGTCATCCTCCACAGCATCAAGCTGGTGTTCGGCAGGCGGCGCCCGCGTGACGAGCTGGAACATGACCTCTACGGATTTCGCTTGTTTCATTACGACTCGCAGCACGATTCCTTTCCCTCCGGCCATGCCATGACGATTTTCTGCGTGGCGGTGATGTTGGCTGGCGCCGCGCCATCGCTTGTGCTGCTGTGGTTCGGGTTGGCCCTGTATCTGGCGCTCACGCGCGCCGTGCTGAACGCGCACTTCCTAAGCGACGTGCTTGTGGGTGCCGCAATCGGCCTGCTTGCCTCCCGCGAGACCATCCTGTTCCTCTTCCCCGATCTTGCCCGCCCCTGGTTCTGACGGATGCTGGGCCTTCTCCTCGATCCGCATGCCTGGCTGAGCCTCGCCACGCTCACGGCACTCGAGATTGTGCTGGGTATCGACAACATCATGTTTCTGTCGATCGCTTCGAACTGGCTCGCGCCGGAGCGCCGGCCGGCGGCACGGCGCATCGGGCTTTCCTTCGCGCTGATCATGCGCATCGCGCTGCTGTCCTTCATGGCGGCGATCATTGGTCTATCTGCCACCGCTATCACTGTGTGGGGCGAGCCGTTCTCATGGCGCGATATCGTGTTCGCCGCGGGTGGCCTGTTTCTCCTGACGAAAGGCACTCGCGAGATCCACGGCATGGTGGAAGGCGAAGAGGACGAGACCCACCGTACCCAGGCTTCCTTCGCTGGCGTTATTCTACAGATCGCTATCTTCGACCTCGTATTCTCCATCGACTCCGTCATCACCGCCGTCGGCATGGCCGAGCATCTGTCGATCATGATTGCCGCGGTGGTGCTGGCGATGATCGTGATGCTGGCGGCCTCCGGTCCGGTTGCCGATTTCGTGCACCGCAATCCCACGGTAAAGATGCTGGCGCTCAGCTTCCTGCTGCTGATCGGGATGTCGCTGGTGGCCGACGCAATGCATTTCCATATCCCGCGCGGCTATCTCTATTTTGCCGTCGCGTTCTCCGCGATAGTCGAGGGCCTCAACCAGCTCGCGAGACGACGGCGCCGAAAAAATCAGGCCCGCCGCGCCTGAAAGAATTTGCGCAAGAGTGCGCCTGCGGCTTCCGCGTCGCCGGCACGTGTGACCTGCGGGCGATGATGGCAGGTGGCCTGTGCGAAGAATTTGGGCCCGTGCAGCACGGCTCCCCCTTTTGCATCCTCCGCCGCGAACACCAGCCGCGCCACCCGGGCCATCGAAATCGCGCCCACGCACATCGCACACGGCTCGAGCGTCACATACAATGTCGTGCCGACCAGTCGCTCATTGTCCGTCCGCCGGCTGCCTTCGCGGATGACCAACATTTCGGCGTGGGCGGTGGGATCGCGACGCTCGACGATGCGGTTGCCCTCCCCCGCCAGCAACTCACCGTCCGCGCTCACCAGCATTGCGCCGACCGGCACTTCGCCGCGCTTGCCCGCCGCTTCCGCCTCATGCAGCGCCAGTGCTATCCAGTCCTCGTCATCCATGCCTGAGCCCTTCCTTGGCCGACGATAACAGCGAAGCGGGCGAACGCATCGCCAAGATCATTGCCCGCGTGGGCATCTGCTCCCGGCGCGACGCCGAGAAGCTGATCGCCGACGGGCGCGTCACCCTCGACGGCGAGAAGGTAACCGCCCAGGGCACCCGCGCGCGCGAAGACCACTCCATCGCCATTGACGGCCGGCCGCTGAAGCACGCCGAACCCACCCGCCTGTGGCGCTACCACAAGCCCACCGGCCTCGTGACCACCCACCGCGATCCGCAGGGCCGCCCGACGGTGTTCGAGAAGCTGCCGCTGCGGCTGCCGCGCGTGGTTTCGGTCGGCCGGCTGGACATCAACTCCGAAGGCCTGCTGCTGCTCACCAACGACGGCGCCTTCGCAAGACAACTCGAACTGCCAGCCGCCGGCTGGGAGCGGAAATACCGCGCGCGCCTCTTCGGCCGCATCGGCCAGGCCGACCTCGACAAGCTGGCCCTCGGCACAACGCTGGGCGGCGTGCGCTACGGCCCGGTGATCGCCGATCTCGAGCGCGCCTGCGGCCACTACGCTTGGGCAACGGTCAGCCTCAAGGAAGGCAAGAACCGCGAGGTCAAGCGGCTCATGGAGTCGCTCGGCTGCAAGGTGGCACGCCTGATCCGCGTGCAGTTCGGGCCGTTTCACCTGGGCCAGCTTGAGCCCGGCCACGTGGAAGAAATCGCGGCGCGCATCTGGCGGCCGATGCTCGGCCTCACGCGAAAAAAATCGCCTGAACCCCGCCGTTAACTCCGGGCGGTCGCTGTCTGCCAGATCGGGCGGTTGTCCTGCGAATAGATCACGACGTTGCCGTCTTCCTGCAGCGCCAGATAAGCCGACTGGTTGCCGTTCGTGCCGGATGCCCAGAGCGGCCGGCGGCGCTTGTCGTAGATCACCAGGTTGCCGTCGTCCTGCATCACCATTTTGGCGGCGTCGCGACCCCGCGTCGCGGTGTGCCAGAGCAGCCGCCGCGAAACGGTGTCCCACAATTCGAGATTTCCGGTGCCGGTGAAATGCATCCGGTACTTCCCGGCTGTCCACTGGTTCCCCGGCGCGATTTCGGTGGCGCGAAGTTGGATAGTCTTTGGCATGGATCCCGTCCCTCACGGGCCGCTTAACATGCCATGCTTTTTTGGCAATTACACGACAGTAATCGTCTCAAATTGTCGCGAACACGTTGCAGCTTTCTACATATTGGTCCTTCTTTGCCGTGAGTACCAAAATGTTGATCGTTGAAGCGAAGTCGCAACACACCTTCCCCCCTGCTGTTCAGGTAGATGAAAGTTCCCATTCGAACCTCCGGAAATCTTGTGGGGTCCCCCTCGCTGGCCGGGTATTCGTTTGCAAAAAACAGGGGGGTGGGGTCCCCCCTTGGCGTCGCGTCTACGAACCAACCCGCTCCTCCGATCCCTTGAATTGCCGTCACAAAGATGGGGCGCAACAGCGTTACCGTTAAGTACAAAGTGAGAACATTCTTCCGCCGAAGGCTCAGAAGAAGGTGCCGAGAAAGGCGTCCGTGTCGTCGGAGATGCCGGCGATCTTGTCGGTGGCCTGGCGGTAGAATTTGAAATTGAGCTCGGTCTCGGGCCGCCCATCCTGCCAGTCGGTGAACGGCTTTAGTCCGCTCCGCCCCAGCGGCCGTTTTGGCGAGCGCGGGTCGCGCCGCACGGTAACGCTCACCCGCGGCGTCTGCCGCGTCACGCCGCGCTTCTTCGGTACGGCTTCAGCGGCAGTGACGACGCCGCGCGCGACAAGCCCCTGCCCGCCTTCGCTCGCGAACACGAACACCGTATCGCCGGACCCGATGTGCTTGCCGCCATACATCGTCTTCTGCGCGGTGAAGACGAACACCTTCGCCCGCACATCCGGGACCTGAGCTTTGATAACGAAGGGCATGCTCTCGCCTTAGCTTCCGTTGAGTACGACCATCCCCCTGTGTGCGGCCTTCCGCACGCGGCCTCTGCCTATCATTGCAGAACAAGCGGCAAAAAAAGAAGATGCGGCCTCTCTGTAGTAGATCACAGACAAATTGCTCGGATGGCGACGGCGCGTTTGCATTGTAAACTGCCGTCCCCGGGCGCCAGGAGCTGATCAGATGACCTTACTCGTTGATAGCGAGATTTCTCAGCGTATTGCGCAACCGCAATCACTCGCGCAAGGCGTCGACCCTACGAATAACAGGGCCAAGGATTCGCCCATCCAGGCGGCATCCCTCGATCTCACAGTGGGCGAGATTTACATACCAGGTACAGAGGACAGCAAACCCGGCGGCGCGAATTCTCCGCTATCCGATGTTACGTTGAACCAAGGGCATACGGCGGTTATCAGAACACGAGAAAGGCTAAGTTTGGGCGACGATCTTGCAGGGATCGCTTTTCCTCCTGCTAGCCTATCGTTGAAGGGGCTCCTCACCACGAACCCAGGGCATATCGATCCCGGTTATAACGGCCCATTGCATCTGACTGTAATAAACATGGGCAGGGCACCTATAGCGCTCAAGGCGGGCGAACGGATCATGCGGGTGCTCTTCCTAGTGCTAACCGACAAGAGACCCACCACGCCGTATAACGCCCGAAACATGAGCTCCTTTACCGGTAATACCACTTCGATCCGCACATCTCAGAAGATTTCTGAACGAATTTCGCGAGCAGTGTCCGCGGCATTAGCTGAATTGAAGAGTACGGCAGAGGGCAGCGGTCGGCGTGAGGACAATGCAGTCACCTCAGATTTGCTGTTAAGGCGATTGTCGGATGATTTTCTTGATATCGAACGGCGTGCAAAGGCGATCGCCGACACCGCGGTTACAAAGGCCCAGTTCTGGGCGATACTCATTCCGCTGGCAGTGGCTGTGCTAACTTTAGTGGGTAACTACTATCTGTCAGTCGAACCCGTTTCAGAAAGAGTTGCAAAATTGGAGATAACCCAAGTTCAGGAGCATAGACTTCAGAAGATCGAACACGATGTAGCTGCTTTGAAAGTTTGGCAACCTCACAAGAAATAGTTGCAGCTATGGCCATTCAAATCCAGCTCGTTAGCCGCCCCGTGTTCGATGCGGACGCATATATCACTGCTATTGCCGCGCAGCGCGGGACGTGGAGGCGAACGCAGGAGGCTACCGGTCCGGAGGAAATTGTCGAAGCGGCCGGACGCATTTGCTATCTCTCGTTTGGAGCTGCTCAGGCACCGCGAACCAACTCTGAATACATAGATAACCTTGTTCACATGGGTCATGAAAGTGTTTTGGAACACGTAAGCTGGGGATTTGTGCTCACTGGTGTATCGAGAGGCTTCTCGCATCAACTTGTGCGTCATCGAATAGGATGGGCGTTTAGCCAGCTTTCGCAGCAGTATCATAACGAACGCGATGCTGAGTTTGTGGCCCCTTCCGCATTAACGGAATCTCTATCTGCTTCTGCGGCCTGGAGCAAAGCAATTGCAGCAGCGCGTGAAGCTTATCGCGAGATTCTCGATTCGCTTAGGACGTCTGGCGTGAGCAACGACAAGGAGTTTCGGCGCGCAATCTTTAGCGCTGCTCGCAGCGTGCTGCCAAATGCGACGGAAACGAAGATTTTCGCTACTGCGAACGCTCGCGCTTTGCGGCACTTTTTCACTGTGCGTGGCGCGATCGAGGGGGACGAAGAAATGCGGCAGGTGAGTACTATTTTATTTCAGTTAGTGCACCCGGAAGCCCCTGCATTGTTTTCCGACTTCGTCGTTGAACGATTAGAGGATGGCTCACCCCGCCTGGTCCAACGCAGCTCCGGCAGGGCGCGATGACGGAATTCGGTGGCAATATGCCGATCTCCCTCTAGCAGAGACCTACGCCGTCGCGAGCTTGGCCTCGATAAGGTCGACGCATCGACGTAGCGTTCCAGCGTTTCAGCTTTGCTCCTGCCGCCGCCAATTCACCCGCGCCCGGTTGAGGCTTTCGCGGTTGGCGCCGCCGGCGAGATCGGGATCCTTCGCCTGCGCCGGATCGTCCTCCCAGCCACACACCGCGCAAATTTCATATGCGCCACGCTCGCTCAGCGTGTGCTGCCCGCAAACCGGGCACGCATGTTTGCGGCGCGCCGTCATTGCTGCCGCTCCCAATAGGCGCGCCCGCTGTCGGGCCGGAACATGGTGCGCGGCGCGCCGTCCGGCGCCCGCACCGCGAAGGTGTTGGTCTGCGGATCGTAGATCAATGTGTCGCCACGGCTGTCCACTTTGGTGAGCGCGCCGGGCGGCGGACGGCTGACGAAGCGGTGCGCGGCGGCGATGTAGTCGGCTTCGCTGTGCAGCTCGGGAAATTCGCCCCCGTGCTTCTGCCAGTGATGGGCGGCGTTTTCTCCCGCATCATGGTCCGGTCCCGGCGACCACAACGGGCCGGTGGACTCCTGTACGGACGATACGCTCTGGCTCGCTGGCTGCGGCACGGAGTCGTTTCCGCCCACGCGCCCGAGCAGAACGACGATCGCGACAACCGCCGCAACGGCCGCGGCCTGAAAGCCGACAGTTTTCCACATCACCACGCCTCCCATGCCTCGCCGATTAGCCTATGGATTAAGCCGAAGACATTTAGCTTTTGACAGAATTTGTGGTACCGCTGCGCCGCCGGGGAATATCCCCCGGCTTGGGGGCGTAGCGGCCCGCGTTGTGCGCGGCCGGGTTTCCATAACTCATCTCAAAGGGGCATTTCCATGAAGTATTCACTCGCCGCGCTTGCGGCGTCGCTTGCGTTCACCATCGGTCCGGCCGTCACCGCCGACGAGAACAGTCCGTCGTTCGAAAACGGCGTGGTGCTGGACGTCGCCTCCATCCAGACCAAGGACGGCCATTTCAACGACTACATGCGCTGGCTTGGCACCGACTGGAAACGTCAGGAAGAGGCGATGAAGAAGGCCGGGGTCATCACCGATTACCACGTCTGGGTGGTGCAGAACCAAAGGGCCGGTGAGCCGGACATCTTCCTTACGCAGACCTACAAGAACATGGCCGTGTTCGATCAATCGCAGGCGGCGCAATATGCGCTGCAGGCGAAGATTGCCGGCTCCGTCGCCAAGTCCGACCACCAGCAGTCGGCGCGCGGCTCCATTCGTACCATCATGGGCGACATGATGCTGCGCGAGGCGGTGCTGAAATAATTCGCTGAAGCTTGTGCAGATCCTGAACTCGCGGCCGCAACGGCCCGGGTTCAGGCTTTTGCTTTTTTCTTGGCTGGCGTTTTGCGCACGCGCGGCTTGGGCGCGAATTCCGGTGGCGGCGCGTTGGCGGCCGCCTCGCGATCGGCTTCTTCCTTGGCGAGCCGCAGCTTGCGCAGCTTGTCGGTGCGTGCGGCCACGGCGGCGCGCTCGCCCTCGATGATCTGCCGCACGGCCGTCTCGCGCTGCTCCGACGCGGCGAAATGGTTCTGCGCGCGCGTGCGCGCGCCGTTGCGGTCGGCTCCGGTTCGTGTGTCGGCCATGGCGTTCCTTTCCCGGAACGAAAAAGGGCGGCGGAAACCCGCCGCCCCCGTTCCGTTATCAGACAGCCTTTAGATTGGCTGCCTTGGCGCCTCGCGCGTCAGGCTGGATGTCGAACGACACCTTCTGCCCTTCGTTGAGGCTGCGCAGGCCCGCGGCTTCCACGGCCGAGACATGAACGAACACGTCCTTGCCGCCGCCTTCCGGCGAAATGAAGCCAAAGCCTTTGCTCGAATTGAAGAATTTAACGGTACCGATGGTCATCTTTTTCCTTCAGATCATCAAGAGTTCCGCGCCGGCGACCACCGCCGCACGCAGACGTGGAAAACGAGAACATCAGCTTTCAGAACGTTTCGGCTGGTCAGGCGCGCTTTTAGGCGGGTCGGATCAACGTAAAGCGCTTCGTCTGACGGACGTAAGAACCACGTGGCTCCGAATATAGCGGTTCCCTCATAAATTACAATGAAGGGAAATGCAGGGTTCTCGCGCGTTCGATGGGCTCAGGGACGGGGCATCACCCGCTATTTCGAGGTTAAATAGCCGAACCATTTGCCATGGCCGCACCGCATGCTGCCAGATATCAGGCCGCTGTCGTTGATCCCGCTGAGAAACAGGTCACTGCAGCCTTTCGGCAGATTGAGGGGGTTCGTTTTGAATTCCTTATGCTGGAAAGTGAGCAGAAAGATCTGGCCTACGGCCTGGTGCCGCGCGTTCAGGCGGCCGAAATACTCATCGAAGGCGTAGAACGTCCCGCCGTCGCGCACGAAACCGTAATAGCTGCCGCTGCCGCTATCCTGGTAAATCCCGCTGATCTGTCCCTTGTCGTTGAGCACCACATTGTCCGTGTAGAGAGAATTTGGCGGATCGATTGTCTTGATGGACCCGCCGGGTTGGCGGAGGAAACCGTGCCGCACGCCATCTGAATCGCGATACGAGCCGGTGATCTGCCCCTGCGCATTGACAGCATACGGATAAGTACCTCCCGTGGCGCCGGGATAGTCGATCGTCGTGAGCGTCCCGTCCATGCTGCGGACGAAGCCGTGATTGCCGTCCGCTGTGTAGTACCAGCCGACCATCTCGCCGGCGCCCGCGTTGATATTAAAAGGCAGTGTGTTGTACGCGCCGGGCGCATCGAAGCTGGTGAGTGTCCCGTTCGGTGTTCTCAGGAAGGCGTGATCGATATTTGGATCGTCCTTCTCCTCGTATTGCCCCACCACGTCGTCGGCATCGTCGATCGCCTCCACGATCGTGTTGTGGCGGTAGGACTTCTTCACGTCGATGGTGGTGAAGCTGCCATCGGCCGACCGAATGAATCCATAGGAGTGGCTGTTGTAATTTCCGGAGGTGAGAAAGATGCCCGCGACATCGCCGGATGCATTGGGCCCCGTGACGTACAGCCCATTTGTCCCATCGGGGAGCGAAAACCTGGTGCTCTTCGCTTCGGCCATCGAGTTCTGCGCAGCGATCATCGCCAGCACCGAAGCCGCCAACACCATCTGCCTCTGGAACATGGTTCTCCCTCCAGTGTTCGCACAGACGGGCACAAGGTAGCGCATTCGGCTTCGACGCGAAATCAGGGGAATTGCGGACAGAACGGCCTGTCTGCTATCCGAAAAGCGCCTTGCGGCGGGCGATGCTTTCGGCCGGCCAGAGCTCGGCGAGTTCGTAATACTCTTGGCAGACCGGCGGCGGCTTGCCGGTGGTGGCCCCGTTCGCGTCACCGGGCAGCTTGACCCAAGGCTGCTTGGAGCGCGTGTAGATGTGCACGTCGGGCTGCAGCGTGCGCGCTTCCGCCAACGTGCCGACACGCACGAAGCGCGCCTGCTCGCGCCCGCCATAGTTGCTCCACATCGCGGTGCCGCATTGCGGGCAGCGATGAATAACATGCGGCCGGCCGGAGTCGGTCGGCTGCGGATAGCTGCGCGTATCGCCTTCCAGGATCTGTACGCGGTCGCTTTCGATCAGCGCGTTGAGCACGAAGGCCGAGCCTGTCTGCCGCTGGCAATCGGTGCAATGGCAGCAGTGAATGAACATCGGCGCGGAGGTGAGGCGGAACTTTACCATTCCGCAGGAGCAGGAGCCTGAGTACGTCGTCATGCGAGCCTGTCTGTGCGTCGCCGGCGCGCGAGCCCAATAACGGTCAGCACCACGCCCGGCCAGAAGGTGAAAAAGAACAACAGCCCCGGCCCAATCGGATTGGGATTGGGGTCGGACAACAGACCGAGGCTGGATGCGGCGACGATCATCAGCAGCGGCCCGCTTCCCAGCAGCAACAGCGCCACTCCGATCCAGAACAGTTTCGACATGCCCGACTCACATCCCACGCGCCGCCACTATAGCAGCGCGGGCACCGATTTGATGCAGTGGTTACGCGTGTTGATGGGGCAGGGAAAAACGGATGCGGCAGTGTACGCCTTCCGGTAGATAGTCGAGCGCCACCTGGCTGTTGCTGCCGCGCATGGCATTGCGGATGACGCGGCTGCCGTACCCTTCGTGCGACGGCGGCGTTACTTCCGGACCGCCCTGCTCGCGCCATTCCAGTGTCACCGTGCGGTGGCCGTCTTTGCTAACCACATTCCATGACACCGCTACCGAGCCGGTGTCGCGCGACAGTGCGCCGTATTTGGTGGCGTTGGTCGCGAGCTCATGCAGCGCCAGCGCAAGATTGCCGGCGGCGCTCTCCTGTAGCTGGATTTCAGGTCCGTCTAGCTCCACTGTGTGGCCGCTTACGAAAGGCGCCAGCGCCGTCTTCGCCACCGCGCGCAAATCCGCCATGCGCTTGTCGGATGCAAAGATGGCGTCCGCCGTGTCGAGCAGCGCGCGCATGCGCCCCATAAAACCTTCGAAGAACTCCGCTACCTTCGGCTCATGGCGCGGCATGGATTGCCGGCCGAGCGCATCCATCAGCGCCGCGAAATTGCGGGCGCGGTGGCGCATTTCCCCCAGCAGCAGATTCTTCCGCTCCTCCAGCGTCTTGTGCTCGCTGACGTCGGCGGCGTTGCCGACGATGAGACGCGGCGCCCCCGTTTCGTCCGACTCCAGCAGCACGTCGCGCGCAGCGAAATGGTGCCATTCGCCGTTCGCGTCCCGCATGCGGAACGACCAGCTGAGCACCTCGCCCGGCTTGATCGCCTTCAGCCGCTCGCGATAGGCCGGGAACGCCAGCGCATCTTCGTCATGGAGGTGGCGGCGCCAGTCGTTCTCGGCGTGGCCGTCCTTGGCCGCATGACCCAGCAGCTCGGAGAAGCTGCGGTTCTGGAAGACGCTCCTCTCCGCTTGCACGTCGAAGATGTAGATGATGGACGGCGACTTCTCGAGCGCGGCCTGCGCCAGCTGCGGGCCGAGCGGCCACGTCCACCCGCGCGATGGGGCGCTTTGCGGATTTTTCAGATCCGATGTTGCCGCCACTGCCCACGCTCTCCCGTTAATCGGGGAGACCCTTCAGCGATCATGCTAGGCGATCCTAATATCGCGCGCCAGCACACCGCCTTAACCCGTGCAAATTCTGGCGCGGATGCGGCAGAAAAAAGAAGAATGCTCCACAAATCGCTTGCGCGTTTTACGGATTGGTAACAGTCGCCGCCTTTCCGGCCTGCGCCCGCGGATCATCCTTGTGCAGCTTCAGCGCGTCGAAGTGCAGGCCCAGCGGCGTGTAACTGCGCGCGATGACGACGCACTCATCCTCGCCGCAAATGCCGAGGTCGACATCGCGGTCCGGCAGCATCACGATGGCGCGTTTGCCGATGAACACGAGCAGTTCCGCGCCATGCGCGGCGCTCTTCTGAATCCAGGCCTTGAAATAGGAGTAGAACGGCTCCTTGCGCCACGCATCGGCCCGCGCAGGATCGACAGCCACTTTCAGGCTCATGCCGTTGTTTTCGGCAGACACCACGAATTTGCATGCCAGCGGTTTCCATCGGTCGTCGAGCGCCGGGCTTTGAAGCCAGGCGCAGACGAAATCCCGGCATTCCTGCGGGCGGCCGTGGTAGATCGCGCAGCCGCGATTGGCCGTGCAATGCTTGCACCAGACGCCGGAAGGCTTGTCGATCGAGGCCACGCCCATGAGCTTGCAGCAGAGCGTGCACTCGCCGCATTCACGCGCAGGAACAGGGGACGCCATCTGGATACTCATCGTTCAAAAGGCGGCTTTGGAGCCGCTAACTTAAGGTTACCACCGGCGCCGAGGGCCAAGAACGCCGCGGCTACCATATTCATCGCGGTCTAGTACAGAACCGAGGGCAGCCACGCGCCGGCGGGTTCGTTGTAGAGGCCGATCGTCATCAGCGTCATCGGCTGGGTCACCCGCAACCCGCGCGCCAGACACCAGCGCAGCAGCTCACCGTTGCGCGACGGCAGGAGAAAGCCCGGGCCGCCGAACGCCTCTGCAGCGGCGATCAGCGCCTTCAGATCATCGGTGGTTTCGCCCACCGCATGGCCGAAGAAGGTGAGATTGGTTGTGTAGCCGGTGAGCCGCCCCTGCCGCTCGATGACCATGGCCGGCGCGCCGTTCGCGAAGGCTTGGGCCACCTGGGCCGCGCGATCATGCCCATGCACGCGCCGGCAGAGCGCGTTCGCGGCGGCCGCATCCTCGGCCCGCGCCGCACGCACCACATAACCTTCGATGCGCTCGCCCTGCGCCGCACCCTGCAAACACGAAAGGTGCTCGCGTACCTCGAAGCCGAGCTTGGAATACAGCGACAGCGACCGCGTGTGATAGCCCGCCTGCACGAGGCGCACGCCGGCCGCGCGTTTCTCTTCCGCATGTCCCAGCACCGCGCGCATCAGCGCCCCGCCGGCGCCGCTGTTCTGGGCTTGCGGATCGATGGTGATGGGGCCGACGCCGAAAATCGCCTCGTCGCCGCTGATGAAGTTGCTGCCGATGATGCGCCCGTCCATTTCCGCCACTACGCCGAACGTGCCGTCGGAGCCGATCATCATCTTCATGAGGCCGGTGGCGACATCCTCATTGGGGAAATCGGGCGGGAAATTATGGGCGTTGGCGACGGTCGTGAACGCCTCGTAACAGATGCGCCCCAGCACCTCAGCATCGCCCTTCCGCGCCGGCCGCAGCGTGAGCATGGCATTCCCCTTCGATCTTCGACGGCGAATGCTAGACGATCACGCCCAAACAAATAAGGCCGACACCGCGCGATTTCGTGCAAGTGAAATCCGCTGTCCGCCCCTGTAACGCGTTTGGCATTGCGCCTAACACCCGTCCAGAGCATTGATGCTCTTGATGTAGCTCCTGCCGCTTCGCACAACGGTTTTGACAAGGGCTCGTCCGTTACAGCCCCACGTCGAGCCCGCATATCGATAGTGGACCAGGAATTCGCCTGGCCCGTTCGTTTCCACATCCTCGAGTCTGATGGGATGCTGCAGATGTCCATAGAAGCGGCTGAGTTCGTCCGCTGAAAATGGCCCATGCGCACGTTTCCGAGGCACCACCATCGCAGAAGCTATGTCGCCCCGTCCGTCCGCCAGCCCCGCGTAGAAGGCCCTGACCGTCGGGGCCGCGGTTCCAGGCTCCTCGGTGAATTCCTCCTCATGAGCGGTAGGGGCGTTGTCATGCTCCTCGGCGAATTCCTCCTCATGCGTAGTAGCGGCCGTTCCACGCGCTTTCGCGACCTTCATCTGACGAGTGGTAGCGGTTCCGGCTTTCGCGACCTTCATCCGATGATTCTTGGGTACCGGTACGCGCTCCTCGGTCAACGCCACCTGATGCGTGGTAGCGGCAGTTCCATGCGCTTTTGCGACCTTCGTCTGATGACTCGTAGCGGCAGTTCCATGCGTCTTCGCGACTTCTATCCGATGAGGGGTAGCGGCAGTTCCATCCGCTTTCGCGACCTTCATTTGATGAGGCGCAGCGGCAGGTTCATGCGCTTTCGCGACCTCCATTTGATGCGCCGCAGCGGGAGATTCATGCGCTTTCGCGACTTCCATTTGATGAGGCGTGGGGGTCGGGACGCGCTCCTTAGTGGACTCCATCTGATGCGTAGTGGGAGCGACACCGGTAACCCAGGCGAAAAGCGGCGCCTGGGGATGCGCCGTTTCGGGCGCCGGATTTTTCAACGTGACGGCAATTTGCCGATGCAGGAGCGGCTTCAGTTTGCCCTGCACCTTCGTAGTTTTCACCAGCTGAACCGCCTGGACCGCGGTCTTGGGATCGGCCGATTTACTACCCTGAATGCAGATCGGATGCGCCAATCGGAGCACAAAGGAGGGTTCCGGCGCATCGCCCTTCTGCACATTCTCGTACTTTGGCGGACCTGCAAACACCACATAGTCCAGGGTTCCCGTAAGTCCCGCCGGTTGGCCCTTGCTCACATCGTAGCACGGCCCGGCCGCCGCGAGGGTCGGCGAAGTCAGAAGCAAGCCGAAAACCAGGAGCGACCGTAGATTGTGCGCGCGTTGTTCCATCGCCTTCTCCCGACGCCATGCAAAGAGGCGCTTCGGAATGGAAATTGCCACGCAAGCCTTACGTTCCCCCACGCATGCGCATCACCGGGCGCCGCCCGGGCCGTGGCGGAGTCATTGCGCACCACACGGCGCACAAACAAATAAGGCGGACACCTCGCGCGATTTCGTGCACGTGAAATCCGCTGTCCGCCCCGGTCACGAAGCTAATGGCAGGCACGGGTGCGGCCTATCCTGCCGCCCACAAGCACCTCAAGAGGCTTCAGCAGCGCGGATCGTCTTTGGGAAGTTTCAGCGCGTTGTAGCGGGTGCCGAGGGGCGTTTCTTCGGGCACCGTCATGATCCGGTCACCCTCCTCCATGAGGCCCAAATCCACATCGCGATCCGGCAATATGACGATCGCGCGCTTGCCGATCGCCACCATAACCTTCACGCCCTCATCCAGGCCCTTCTGCGCCCACCGCTTCAAGCAGGAATAATACGGCTCCTTCTTCCAGGCATCCGGCCGCGCCGGATCGACGACGATGTGCGTATTGCCATCGCTATCCACCAGCAGGAATTTGCAGACGGAAGGTTTCCAGCGTTCGTCCAGATCCGGCGAGTGCAGCCAGCCGCAGACAAAGGTGCGGCACTCCCGCGGACGGCTTTCGTAAATGGCGCAACCGCGCGCGGGCTTGCAATGGCCGCACCAGATCCCTGGGGGCTTATCCAGCTCGATAATACCCATGATCTTGCAGCACATCGTGCAGTCGCCGCATTCGCGGGATGATGAGGCGGCAGGAGGCACGGCAGACATGAACGCTTCTTAGCTCTGCCGGGATTGCATCTTCAACCTGATACCGTGCGCGCGCGCAGCTTAGCCATGCAGCAGCGCATATCCGAAGGTGTGGCACTGGGCGAAGCCGCATTGCAGGATGACGGACATAAGATTGATGACGAGCAGCGCCATCACATAGAGGCTCACCGCTTCGCCCACCCGCTTCAGCTGTGGAAATGCGCTCGCCGGCACGTTCGGCAGATTGCGGTCGCCACCCAGCACGGCAAGCTGCAAGGCGTAGGCGATGAGCAGCACAGCCGAAATGATCACCGACCACACCGGCATATGGATGCCGAACACCGCGCTGCCGACATAAGCGTGGCCGGGGCGCAGGTAGATATCGAGAAGGCTCTGGCGCACGCTGACCACCAGCAGGAACACCGCATTGAGCAGGCTCAAACCGACGTTGCGGTATGAGAAGCTGCCGCGGAAATCGCGCATGATGCCAAAGCAGATTCCAAACATCGCCGCCCGCTGCAGCAGGCAGAGCGGGCACGGCAGCTCGCCTTGTGCGTATTGCAGGACCATGGCCGTTGTGAGAATGCCGGCGAACGTCGTGAGGATCAGCAGCTGGTAGATGTAGTTCGCCGCATCCCATAACCGCCGCGGGCTGAGCGATGCGCGCGGCGCGAGAGCAGAACCTGCTCGCCTTCGGCAGTATCGGGAAAGACCCTGCTTCCCTCTTCCCGCGGTCGGATGGCATGAGCGCTAGGTGACTCCCTTCGGCGCGCCGAGTCTTCGGATCAGAATAGGGCTCACCAGCTTCACGCGCCTTACTCTTGCTTCGAATCTAGCAGCAGTTCGTCAGGAAGTGCCTCCTCAATCGCTCTCGGCGAGACCTCCTTCGACGCAGCATGTCTCGCATGGACAAGACGTTGTTCAAGTTCCGACGTTATCTCCGCCAGTAAAAATTGAATGTCCTTGGGAGCTCGTCCGTTTTCCTGCTCCTTTAGGCAGAGTTCA
>JBJMVL010000005.1:0-5340 GCA_045810735.1 Alphaproteobacteria bacterium | reverse complement strand
TGCGTCCTGACCCACTTTCGCGATTCGCTGCTGCTGCGCCTGATCCCCGATGCATCTGTCGACCTGCTCAGCACTCAATCCCGCGATTCGGCCCATCTGGACAAGGCCGCCATGCACGTCCTGAACGCCGTTTTCCGGGTCCCATTTGGGCTGATTCCGGAAGAGCAGGTCAATGAACTGGAAATAGTTATTCGCAGGAAGACAGCGGGCCATCGCCTCGGCAGCGAGGTCGGCGGACTGCAGCGGGAACACGCGGAAGATATAGTAGACCTTTCCGGTATCGATATAGTTCGCCTTTAGCTGTGGGAAAAATGCTTCGTTGAAATGGGCGCAGTGTGGGCAAATCGGCGCCGCATACTCCACGATCTGGATGGGCGCTTTCGGTGAGCCCAGCGTGCGGTCGTTAGCGGTGACCGTCACCTTGACCCCGCCGTTGGCGTCCGCCGAATCATCCGAAGAACTGCTGCCGCCATAGAAGGCGAAATAGGCGGCTATGAGCACCGCGATCACCGCGATGCCGACAATCCCGTAGATCAACTGGTTCCGCTTCACGAAGAGGCTCCCGACGCATTCGACAAGGGGCTTGTGGCAGACGAGGACGGCCCGTTCAATCCGGGCGCCGCCGGCCTGAGCGGGAACGCGCCAATTTGATCAACGCCTCCCGCACCGGCTCCGGCCCGTTATAGGCCAGAGCGGGATCGTCAGGCTGGATTTCACCGGATGAAGGGCGGCGCGGCTTGGCCTTTGCGGGCGCGGCGAGCGGTCCCTGAACAAAGCGCAGCCGGGTGATGGCCTCGCGGCCCAACCAGCGGTTGATGCGCTCGCACAGCGCACGGCTCTCGTGCTGCAGGAAGATGGCGGCACCCGGTTCGGCTTTCAAGGTAAGCACGCCGCCCGCAGGTCCGTCGCTCAGCTTGAGCGGTTGACAGAGGCGGGCAACCTCCGGTCCGGCGATATCTGCCCAGCGCAGCACCAAGGCGGGATCGCGGAAACCGGCGCGGGCAAAGATGTCCTGGCTGAGGCCGACGGCGCCGCGCGCAATCGATTCGCTGCGGTTGCGGCGAGGCGGCGGCGATTGGGATTCCCTTGTCTTTGCGTCTTGCACCATGGTGGAAATTGGAGTCTGGAGCAGGAATGGTCGTTCGGCAACGTTTCCGATCGTCTTCTTCTCCCACCAATGCGCTGCTGGCGTGGTATGACCGCCACCGGCGGATTCTGCCTTGGCGGGCGAAGCGGGGAGAGCAGCCTGATCCGTATCGCGTGTGGCTCAGCGAAATCATGCTGCAGCAGACGACCGTGCAGGCAGTCGGACCCTATTACCGCGAATTTCTCGCACGCTGGCCCACCGTGCAGGCCCTGGCGGCCGCGCCTTTGGACGATGTGCTCGCGGCCTGGGCGGGGCTCGGCTACTACGCGCGCGCCCGCAATCTGCACCGCGCCGCCAAAGTGGTTGTGGACGAATTCGGCGGCGACTTCCCGGCAAGCTTCGAGCAGCTGAAGAATCTGCCGGGCGTCGGTGCATACACTGCGGGTGCGATCGCCGCGATTGCATTCGATCAGCCGTACCTTGCCATGGATGCCAATGCCGAGCGGGTGCTGGCGCGGTTGTTCGCCGTTGAGGAACCGCTGCCCAAAGCGAAGTCGCGGCTAGGCGAACTTGGTCAACAGCTTGTGCCGCAGAAGCGGGCAGGGGATTTCGCACAAAGCTTGATGGACTTGGGATCTGCAATCTGCACGCTGAAGAAGCCGGCCTGCAATGCATGTCCGGTGAGCGGGTATTGCGAGGCCTTCAAGCGCGGCATCCAGGAGCTGCTGCCCGTGAAGGCGGACAAAGCGGTGCGGCCGCTGAAACGCGGCGCAGCGTTCGTGGCGCGTGATGCATCCGGCGCGGTACTGCTGGTGAAGCGGCCCGAGAACGGATTGCTCGGCGGCATGCTGCAGCCGCCGCTCGGTCCATGGGCGGAGGAATTCCCGTCCACCAGAGAAGCGCTCGCTCAGGCTCCGTTTCCAGCGGACTGGAAAAGGCGCCTCGGCATCGTTCGCCATGGCTTCACCCATTTCGAACTGGAAATTGAAGTGTACGTGGCGGAGGTGAGCCGGCGCCGCAGCCATATCCACCTCTGTCATTCCCGGCCGAGCGATGCGGTAGCATCGCGAGGGGAAGGGAACCTAGGTGGCCGAGCATCCGGGAAGCTCGACGTCCTGGGTCCCCTTCCCTCGGCGCGCGAAGCGCGCGCCTCGCCGGGGATGACAAGCTGGGTTGCAGAGAGAGACTTAACCACCGTCGCGTTGCCCACCGTGATGCGCAAGATCATCGCGCATGCGTTCGACACTGATGGCCCGCTGTTCGCTCAGGCCAGTGCGGCGCGGAGGCGCTGACGCAGCACGTCGATGGAAATCAGGGAGCCGCGCTCCTCGTACATCCAGAACGTCCAGCCGTTGCAAGCATCGAGGCCTTGCACGTGTGCCGCGATGCGATGGATCGAGCCGGTGGCATCGGCGCAGACCAAGGTGCCGTCGGCGCGCACCTTGGCGCGGTGGCGCTTGGTCGGGCTCATCACCATCGAACCAGGCGGCAGCAGACCTTGTTCAACCACCCAGCCAAAGGGAATGCGTGGCTCGGCGCGTTTTGACTTGGTGACCTCTGTGGCTTCGATCTCCAGCGGTGCGATTGCGGTGATGCGTTTGCGGGCGAGGGCCGCATAATCCGCATCGCGGTCGATGCCGATGAAATGGCGGCCCAGGCGCTTGGCCACCGCGCCGGTCGTGCCGGAACCGAAGAAGGGATCGAGGATCACATCGCCCGGCTTGGTGGACGACACGACCACCCGGTGCAGCAGCGCTTCCGGCTTCTGGGTGGAGTGCGCCTTGCCGCCGTCTGCGTCCTTCAGCCGTTCGGCGCCGGCGCAAATTGGCAAGGTCCAGTCCGAGCGCATCTGCAGATCGTCGTTCAGCGCTTTCATCGCTTCGTAGTTGAAGGTGTAGCTCTTCTGGTCGCGCGCCTTCGCTGCCCAGATCAGCGTCTCGTGCGCGTTGGTGAAGCGCACGCCCCGGAAGTTCGGCATGGGATTGGTCTTGCGCCATACCACATCGTTCAGGACCCAGAAGCCGAGGTCCTGCAGGATGGCGCCGACGCGGAAGATGTTGTGATAGGAGCCGATCACCCACAACGCGCCGGAATCCTTCAGCACCCGGCGCGCCGCGGTGAGCCACTCGCGGGTGAAGCGATCGTACTCGGCGAAGCTTGAGAACTGGTCCCAGTGATCGTCGACCGCATCGACCTTGGAATTGTTCGGGCGGCGCAGCTCTTTCTCCAGCTGCAGGTTGTAAGGCGGATCGGCAAAGACGAGATCGGCGCACGCTTCCGGCAGCGCGTTCATCGCCTGCACGCAGTCGCCGACAATCACCGAATCGACAGCACTCTCGATTGGAAGAACACCCACCGCCCGCCCTCATTGTTATCCACAGGCGGCCCACAGTGATTCGGCAGAATCCACAGGTCAAGAGTCTTGCAGAGTCAGATCGTTAACGGCGACTCTTCAGGTTGCCAACAAGGCTGGGGGTTAGGCCGCTCGGCTTCGGGCTGCACCAGGGTCGCGAGCATGGCCGCAGAAGTGTCCGGATACAGCAGGCGGTGGACGGGGGCGAAGCTGCGGCGGTGATGCATGCAGGGGCCGAGGCGGTTGAGCGCCTCGATATGCTCTTCCGTCGAGTAGCCCTTGTTGCTGAACCAGCCATAGCCGGGATGCTGCTCGTGCAGCGCCACCATCATGCGGTCGCGCGTCACTTTGGCGATGATGGAGGCCGCCGCAATGGAAACCGAGCGCGCGTCGCCATCGATGATGGTATCGCACGGGCAGGGCAATGCCGGCGCATCATTGCCGTCCACCAGTGCGAACAGCGGCGCCACGGCGAGCGCCCGCACCGCGCGGGCCATGGCGAGATGCGTCGCCTGGCGGATGTTAATGAGATCGATTTCGTCGACGCTGGCTTCGCCAACGCCTACGGCAATCGCCATTTCCAGGATGCGCGGGAACAGCGTCTCCCGGTCTTCCGGTGTGAGCTGTTTCGAGTCGTTCAGGCCTTTGGGGATCCGCTTGCGCTCGAAGATCACCGCTGCCGCAACAACAGGCCCCGCCAGCGGACCGCGGCCGGCTTCGTCCACCCCGCAGATGGGACCGGGCCTGACTTTCAGCGTGCGCGATTCGAAAATGTAATGCGGCATGCATACGAGCATAGCCGCGTTCGCGGCCCGCGACAGGCGGCGTTGCGTCCCGCTTCGCTCTTACCCACAACAGCGGCGCTGAAATTTTATTGCCGAATTGAACCGCGCTTTTCGAAATTTTTCCGACTGCCTCCTTCTTCATCTGGAGGGCGCTTTCGCCTCAGCCGCAATATCTTGAAAGTTGAAGTCAACTCGCAACGCCTTCCTACAGCAATGCCAATTGGTCGCCCGCCTGCGCCGGCTTGTGGAATTTCGAAATATCCAGTTCGCGGTCGCGGCTTTCCTTGTTCAATCCCAGCCGCCCCGCCGCGAGGTGAAACCGCCGCGCGATCATCTCGGCATAAGGTCCGGTGCCGCGCATGCGCGTGTGCCACTGGCTATCGTAATCCTTGCCGCCGCGCATCGATCGCACCAGCGACATCACATGCTTGGCGCGATCCGGCACGTTCGCCTCCAGCCATTCGCGGAACAAATCCTTGATTTCGAGCGGCAGGCGCAGCAGCACGTAGCCTGCGGTTTCGGCGCCGGCCTCCACCGCGGCTGTCAGCACATTCTCCATTTCGTCGTCGTTCAGCGCCGGGATCACCGGCGCGAACATCACACCCACCGGCACACCGGCTGCTTTCAGCGCGCGAACGGTTTCCAGCCGGCGCGGCGGCGTGGCGGCGCGCGGCTCCATCACGCGCGCGAGTTTTCTGTCGAGCGTCGTGATGGAAAGCGCCACCCTCACCAAACCCAACTTCGCCATCGGCGCCAGCAGATCGAGATCGCGCTGAATCAGGGCCGATTTCGTGACGATCCCCACCGGATGCCGGAAATCGTGCAGCACCTCCAGAATGCCGCGCATGATGCGCATCTTCTTTTCCAGGGGCTGATAGGGATCTGTGTTGGTGCCGATGGCCAGCACCTTCGGCATATAGCCGGGTGCGGCCAACTCCTTCGCCAGCAGCCGCGCGGCGTCTGGCTTGGCGAACAGCTTGGATTCGAAATCGGCGCCGGGCGAGAAGCCGAGATAGGCATGCGTCGGCCGCGCAAAGCAGTAGATGCAGCCGTGCTCGCAGCCGCGATAGGGATTGATCGACTGCTGGAAGGAAACATCGGGCGAGTTGTTGCGC
>JBJMVL010000004.1:0-31288 GCA_045810735.1 Alphaproteobacteria bacterium | reverse complement strand
GGAATGGAAGGGGGGACCCCCCTCCCCTTTTTTCGCAAAACAAAACGAACAATTCGGCTGCCCATTCCGTCATGGCTACCCGCCGAGGCGGCCACCCATCCGGCACGCGTCCGCGCGCCGTGGAAGACTCTTTCGCTCGCAGACGCTCGCGCGATGGATGGCCGGGTCGAGCCCGGCCATGACGATAGAGTCGCGGGGGACCCCCTCCCCCCCGATTTTCGGAGGTTCGAATGGGAACTTTGCGCCCGACATACCACCAGGAGGGGGAGGGTCAGCAGAATCCGAAAAACAACCGTCGGAGGATTATCGATGCCGAACAAGGTGTTACGCCCTGCTGGAGCCTGCACCCACCGCGCCTTGCGCGGTCCCCCTCCCGCGCTTCGCGAGGGAGGACCAAAGGGGACGAGGGAGAGTCACATGGTACGAATAGGAAGGCATCGTTATGAACCGGGCGGCAATTGAAGTGATAGCGGCATGATCGACAAGGTCGTTACGGTTTTCGGGGCTTCCGGCTTTCTCGGGCGGCACACGGTGCGCGCGCTGGCGAAAGGCGGCTTCGGGTGGCGGGTGCGCGCCTGCGCCCGCAATCCCAACGCCGCCAACTATCTGCTGCCGATGGGCCATGTCGGCCAGATCCAGCTGATGCGCGCCAATGTGCGCAACCGCGAGGATGTTACCCGCGCCATCGCCAATTCCGACGCAGTGGTGAATCTCGTCGGCATTCTCAATCAGTCCGGCGGGCAGAAATTCGGCGCGCTGCAGCGGGATGCGGCCGGCACCATCGCCAAATGCGCCAGAGCGGCGGGCGTGCAATCCTTGGTGCAGATTTCGGCCATCGGCGCCGATGCGGAATCCGATTCCGCCTACGCCCGCACCAAGGCGGAAGGTGAGCGGCGCGTGCGCGATGCCTTTCCGGCGGCCAGCATCCTGCGGCCGTCCATCATTTTCGGGCCCGAAGACGAATTCTTCAATCGCTTCGCGGGCCTCGCCCGCTTCCTGCCGGGGTTGCCGCTGATCGGCGGCGGACACACGAAATTCCAGCCGGTGTATGTCGGCGACGTTGCCGCGGCGATCGCGAAATGCGTGGAGGATCCCGCGACGCACGGGCACACGTACGAACTCGGCGGCCCGACCGTGTACAGTTTCCGCGAGCTGATGCAGCTGATGCTGCAGGTCATCAATCGCCGCCGGCTGCTCATCCCCATCCCGTTCGGCATCGCGCGGATGCAGGCCGCGGTGCTGCAGTGGTTGCCCAATCCGCTCCTGACGCTGGAGCAGGTGCGGCTGCTGAAGCGCGACAATGTCGTGAGCCCCGGCGCGCAAACGCTTGCCACGCTGGGCATCAAGCCGGATTCGCTGGAAGCGATCCTGCCGACCTACCTGTGGCGGTTCCGCAGGCGGGGGCAGTACGAGGAAGAGGTGTACGAGCGCGTCACCGGAAAACCAGCAACCCGATGAACAGCAGGAGGCCAACCACTACGCGATACCATCCAAAGGGCTTGAGGCCGTAGCGGCTCAGGAAGCCGATGAACGTCTTCACCACGCCGTAGGCGACGATGAACGAAATGACGAAGCCGATGGCGATGGTGGAGAGATCGCTGTCCGACAGGACCGACCATTTCTTGTAGAGCTGCAGGGCCGTAGCGCCGAACATGGTCGGCACCGCGAGGTAGAAGGTGAAATGCGCGATGGCGCCGCGCTCGATGCCGAGCAGCTCGCCGCCGAGGATGGTGGCGCCGGAGCGCGAAACGCCGGGCACGATCGCCAGAACCTGGCACAAGCCCACCTGCAGGGCTTTGCCGAGCGGCAGCCGGTCGCCATCGGTGTAGCGCGGCTTGGGCGCGATGCGCTCCAGCACCAGGATGAGAATGCCGCCCAGGGTCATGGTGACGGCGATCACCGGCATCGCCAGCTCGGGGTTGAGCAGCACCGCGTTGATCTTCTTGATCAGCAGCGCGCCGGCGATGGCCGCCGGCACAAAGGCGATGAGCACCGAGGCGGTGAAGCGCTGCGCCTCCTTGCTGCGCGGCAGGTTCACCAGAACGTCGGTGAACTTGCGCCAGTAGGCCGCCACCACGGCGAGGATGGCGCCCAGCTGAATGACGATGGTGAAGGCTTCCCACTTGTCGCCGGCCAGCCCGAGCAGACGCTCGGCGATCAAGAGATGCGCGGTGGAGGATACCGGCAGGAACTCGGTCAGGCCCTCGACGATACCGAGCAGCACCGCAGTTAGGAGATCATGCATGGAACAGGAATCGCGGAATTACGGATGAGAGGTAGCATGGAACCGCCGCATGCGTCAGCCGAACCGGCGCCGCACTAGGTCAGCGGCTCCAGCGTCTCCAGGAAGCGCAGCGGCTCCCCCTGCCCACCCGCGACCAGCACGCCGTCTCGCATGACGGTCTGCCCACGGATGATGGTGGCCACCGGCCAGCCAGTGGTGGTCATGCCGTCGAATGGCGTCCAGCCGCATTTCGACGCGATCCAGCTGTTTTCGATTTTTCGCTTCGCGTTCACGTCGACGATGGTGAAGTCCGCGTCATAACCGCGCGCGATGCGGCCCTTGCCGGCGATCCCGAAGATGCGTGCCGCGCCCGCGCTGGTGAGATCGACGAAGCGCTGGAGCGACAGCCGCCCAGCGCTCACATGGTCGAGCAGGATGGTGACCAAGGTCTGCACGCCGGGCATCCCCGAGGGCGTATCGGGATAGGTCTTTTCCTTTTCCTCGCGCGTGTGCGGCGCATGATCGGAGCCGATCACGTCGATCAGTCCCTCGTTCACCGCACGCCACAGCGCCTCACGGTGGCGCGATTCACGGATCGGCGGATTCATCTGGGCATAGGTGCCGAGCCGCTCGTAGCACTCGGGCGCCGCCAAGGTGAGATGCTGTGGGGTCGTTTCAACTGTCGCAAAGTCTCGCGCGTCCGCCAGCAGCGGCAACTCTTCTTCGGTGGTGACGTGCAGCACATGCAGCCGCCGGCCAGCCTGCTTCGCGAGGCGCAGCACCCGCTCCGTGGAGACCCGCGCCGTTTCCACGTCGCGCCAGAAGGGATGCGTTCGTACATCGCCCGGAACCGCCAGCTCCTTGCGCTCGCGCAGCCGCGCTTCATCCTCTGAATGCACGGCCATGCGGCGATGGCCCGCCTTCAGTGCCGTGAAAATATCGTCTTCGCGGTTCAGCAGCAGGCTTCCGGTTGAAGAGCCCAAGAACGCCTTCACGCCTGCGACGCCAGGAACCTGCTCCAGCATCCGCAGCGCCCCGATGTTGTCCGGCGTGGCGCCGACATAGAAGGCATAGTCGCAATTCATGCGGCCCTTTGCGCGCGCGAGCTTGTCCGCAATCGCAAGGCGCGTGGTGGTCGGTGGATTTGTGTTCGGCATCTCGAATACCGCCGTGACGCCACCCAAGACCGCCGCGCGGCTACCGCTTTCCAAATCCTCCTTATGCTCGTTGCCTGGCTCGCGGAAATGTACCTGCGTGTCGATAGCACCGGGCAGCACGTGCAACCCTTTGGCCTCGAGTACGTCCGCGGCTTTGGCGCCGGCCAGCGCACCGATCGCGGCAATGCGACCTGCCCTCACCCCGACGTCCGCGTCCTCGATGCCGTTGGGTGTCACGCAGGTGCCGCCGCGGATAAGGAGATCGAAGCTGTCGCTCATGCGGCTTCCAAGGTCTCAATCACCGGCAGATCGCTGCGCCCGCCCTCAATGTGCACGCGATGCCACAGGGCATAAAACAGCAGCTGCCAGCAGGCGATCCCTCCGCGATTGTTGTCTTCCATGGACTCGAACAGCTTCTGCACCACCTGGGGATAGCACAGGGCTGCGACTCCCGGCGAGCGCGCCACGAGCGGGCCCAATTGCGCCGCCTTCTGCGACAGCCATTCCGCCACTGGTACGGTGAAGCCGCGCTTCTTCTCGAATGGCTTCGCCTCCGGCAAGGCGCGCGCGAGCCATTTGCGCAGCAGATATTTGCCCATGCCACGGTGAACCTTCAGTTCGTCCGGAAGACGAAAGGCGAAATTCGCCACCACAGGATCGAGGAACGGCGTGCGGCCTTCGATGCTGTGCGCCATCAGGCAGCGGTCGAGCTTGAGCAGCAGATCGTGCGGCAGCCAGTCGGCGCAATCGGTCGCCTGCGCCACCTGCAATTTCGTGCGCCCAGCTTGCCCGGCTTCCGCTTTGGCCACCGCGATCCCGTCGCGCCAGGTTTTGCCGTCGCCGCGCAGCACCCCAAGGCCGTCTAGAATGCCTTGCCGGCGCATCGGCCGGCCACCAAGGAACCAGGGCCGCATGGCCGAGCGATAGCGGCCATAACCGCCGAACAGCTCGTCGCCACCTTCGCCGCACAGCACCACCTTGAGATCGCGACTTGCCGCCTTCGCCAGGATATAGGTCGGGATGATCGCATAGTCGGCGGCAGGATCGTCCATCGCCGTAACGATGGCCGGCAACTCGCGCCAGAAATCCTCCCCGGTCACTTCGATTTCGATGTGTTCCGCGCCGGCGGCTTTGGCCACCATGCGCGCATGCGCCCGCTCGTCATGCACGCCTGTGCCGGGAAAGCCTGCCGTGAAAGCACGTACGGGGCGGTCGTTCAGCCGCCTCATACAGGCGAGCAGCGCGGAAGAATCGATACCGCCGGAAAGAAACATGCCATACGGCACATCCGAGCGTTGGTGCACTATTACACTGTCAAGCAGCGCGCGTTCCAGCTCAGTGAGCGCATGACCTTCGTCAATGGCAATTGGGCCGCCATCGGGCAGTGCAGATTCGCGAGCATGCGATTGTACGCGACTATTGCGGATGCACAGCGTCTCACCCGGCTGCACACGGTTGATATTTTCGAAGATAGTCTGCGCGCCTGTGGTAAACTGCAGCTGCAGCAGTTCAGTTGCCTTGGATATCACAACCCGTGGCGGCACCAGTCCAGACCGAATCAGCGCCTGCGGTTCCGATGCGAAAGCAAGACCGAACGACCCTTCCGCGTAGTACAGCGGCTTGATGCCGAAAGGGTCGCGCGAGAGATAAAGCTCGAGTCTCGTGGGGTCGTCGAGTGCGATGCCATACATGCCGCGCAGCTGCTTGGCGAAATGCGCGCCATTGCGCGCGTAAGCATAAAGCGGCAGCTCGCAATCGGAGCTGGTGGTGAAATTGTATCCGCCGGGCTCCCGCCGCAGCTCGATATAATTATAGATTTCGCCATTCGCGACCAAAGCCGTGCCGCCGGGACCGAACAGCGGCTGATTTCCGGTGGCGAGATCGATAATCGCGAGACGCTTCTGCGCCAGCGCTATACCCCCTTCTACATGGCGTCCCTCGCCATCGGGGCCACGATGCGCAATCGCCCGCAACATGGTGTCAATGACGACGGGCGAGGGAGCCGTACCGTCGGCACTCATAAGCCCGACGATGCCGCACATCAGCCGCGCTCCTTCGGCCGGACCTGTTCAAACATGCGGACGTACTGCCCGATCACGATCTCCTCAGAGAACTCCGACGCGATACGATTTCGGCCGTGTTCAACGAGAGTTTTAGCGAGATAGTGGGATGAGAGCACAGCCGTAATGCCATTAGCCAAAGCCTCGGCATCGTCGACCGGCACGACGACGGCGTCTTCGCCGTCGCGCGCGAGCCAGGCGGGACCTGTGCTTGCTGCCGTGACGAGCGGCACGCCGTAAGCCCACGCCTCGACCACCACGTTGCCGAAAGGCTCCTCGCGCGAGGGGAATACGCAGATGTCGGCGGCCTTCAGCAGCGCACCGCGATCCGTGCGCCACCCGAGAAACCTCACGCGCTTTTCAATTCCGAGCTTGCGTGCGAGCATTTTCAGATCGTTCTCGTCAGGGCCTTCCCCTGCAATCCATACCCAGAGGTCCGGAATCCGCGCCGTGGCCTGCAGCAAAACATCCATTGCCTTGTTGGGATGCAGCCGGCCCAGCGCCACGGCCAGCGGCACCGCGGCGGGCGTGTTGAGCGTTGCACGATCCACAGCAGGTGCTTCGTCCATGTGCGGGAAGTTGGGAATGTAAAATACCCGCTCGTTTGTCCAGCCGCCTTCGGTCACATAACGCACGAGATCGGGCGTGTTGCAGACAAGGTAATCGCAACGGCGGAAGTAATCGAAATTGTAGTACCCGCCGAGCCGTCCAATGAGCGCGTAGTTACCAGGGGGCGTCATGGCCGCGCCGCGGCCAGTGATGGTCAGCACGACATCCGGGCGAAAAGCCTTCGCAAATCGGGTGAGCCTCCGTCCGGTCATCCAGTCGAACCGGCGGAAAAAGGGAAGCAGGTCGAACGGAATTCCGGCCTCGCGCAATGTCTGTTCGCGGATGCCATTATGCTTCAGTATCGAGCGCACATTAAGGCCAGCGCGCTTCAGTCCCAGCGTCAGCGTGACGAAGAATGTCTCGGAACCGCCCAACGCCGAGGCGCCGCAGACCGTGATCACTTTGAGTGAAGATGCGGATGTCATGAAGGTCGCGCGACCTATATCAGGGGCTTGCGATGGCGCATACGATGGGTTCCTTTGATCCTGTGACAGGTCAACTAAAAGATCGGGCGGTGATCTCCGTCTCCGGGCAGGAGGCAAGAAGCTTCCTGCAGGGCCTGATCACCAATGACATTGGCAAGCTGGCGCCCGATGCGCCGCTCTATGCCGCGCTGCTGACCCCACAGGGCAAGGTACTGTTTGATTTCCTGCTGAGCGAGTCTAAGGGCATGGTCCTTGTCGATTGCGCAACGACTTCCGCGCAAACACTGCTCAAGCGTCTCATCCTGTATCGTCTTCGTGCCAAGGTGGAGCTGGCGCTGCGTCAGGACATTGGCATTGTCTGGAACGATGCGAACGGATGGAATGACCCTCGCCTGCCGGAGCTTGGCACGCGCCGCCTCGCAGAGGCGAACGATTCCAATGTATCCGGGGAATATTTGTCGCGGCGGTTGGAGTTGGGCGTGCCGGAAGGCGCGGACCTCGGTTCCGACAAAATGTTTGCGCTCGACGCCGGACTGGAAGAGCTACACGGCGTCTCCTTCGATAAGGGCTGCTATGTCGGCCAGGAACTCACGGCGCGCATGAAGCACCGTGGCACCGCTCGCAAGCGGCTCCTGCCGATTTCCACGCTGGACGGGGCGGATCTGCCACCACCGGGCAGCGAAGTGCGCTCCGGCAACGTGGCCTTGGGTGAGATTACCTCCGCCTATGGCGCTCGCGGGTTTGCAAGCGTTCGGCTGGACCGCTGGCAGGAAGCGGCGGGCGCGGCCGCTCACGCGGATGAACAGGGCCTCCGTATCATCAGACCCGCATGGCTCACCAGCGCGGCGCACACTTGACGACCGGCAAAGCTGGCCGAGAGTCGCCGCCATCCTTCAAAGGAGATTCTCATGCTGCATCATGTGTCGGTGGGTGTGCGCGACGTGGAGCGCGCCGCGAAATTCTATGATCCAGTCCTCAAAACGCTCGGGTATCGGCGGGTGATGGAGTTTCTGCCCTATGGCATCGGCTATGGCGAAACCCGCGAGCGGCCAGAGTTCTGGATTCAAGTGCCGCACAACCAGCAACCCGCCAGCAGCGGCAATGGCGTGCACGTCGCCTTCCTGGCGAAGAGTCGGCAGTTCGTGAGCAACTTCCACGACGCGGCGCTCAAGCAGGGTGGCAGCAATGGCGGCGAACCTGGACCACGCCCCGACTACGGTCCGTCTTACTACGGCGCGTTCATCTACGACCTCGACGGCAACAAGATCGAGGCGATGCTGAGGGTGACCGTGAAGACGGTCGCCAAACAGGCAACGAAGAGGCGTACGGCTTCCAAACGGAAGACCCCGTCCGCGAAGAAAGCGAAAAAGAAATCGCGCCGGTGAGGCCGCGCGTCCGCTGCGGCTGGCCAGGCAACGATCCGCTCTACGTCGGCTATCACGACGAGGAATGGGGCGTGCCGGAATACGATCCGCGTGCGCTTTACGAAAAGCTCGTGCTGGATGGATTCCAAGCCGGGCTCTCGTGGATCACCATTCTGCGGAAGCGCGAGAACTTCCGCGGCGCCTTCGATAACTTTGACCCGGCGAAGATCGCCCGTTATGGCAAGCGCGATACCGCACGACTGTTGAAGAACGAAGGCATCATCCGCAGCCGCGCCAAGATCGAAGCAGCGATCAATGGCGCGCGCGCCTGGCAGGACATAGAGGAGAAGCAATCCGGTGGCTTCACGGATTTCATCTGGAAGCATGTTGGTGGGCGAATGGTGGTGAACCGGCGCCGCGAGGGCGAAACGCCTTTCGTCAAAACACCGATGAGCGAAGCATTGTCGAAGGACCTGAAATCACGCGGCTTCAACTTCGTCGGACCGGTGATCGTGTACGCATTCACACAAGCCGTCGGTATGGTGAACGACCACGCCATCGAATGCTTCCGCCATACCGAATGCACGAAGCTCGGAAGGAAGGGAATCCATGTCCGTTCCTGATGTTCTGGGGCTAGTGGGCTCGGCAATCGTCATCGTCGCCTACTTCGCTGTGGCGCACGGTCGGCTGCCGGCCGACGGAGGGTATTACTACGTAAGCAATCTCGCCGGCGCAGGACTCATATTTCTATCGCTGCTGTGGGCTTGGAATTTGCCCGCTGCGGTCGTCGAGATTTTCTGGGCTGCGATTAGCGCCTATGGTCTGCTCCGGACGGCAATGCTGCGGTCTTCTCCGCGGCCCCGGTAAGGCGAGACGCCGGGCTCAGGAAGCGCAACGGTCGTCGGCACCTTGCCGGTTTGCCAGAACACATCGATCGCAATGCCGCCGCGCGGAAACCAAAAACCCGCAATACGCAGGAATTTCGGCTTTATCACCTGCACGATCCGTTTTCCGATCAACACCGTGCAATCCTCATGGAATGCGCCGTGATTGCGGAAGCTCGCCAGAAACAACTTCAGCGATTTTGATTCGAGAATGGATTTGGCGGGCACGTAATCGACAACGAAATGTGCGAAGTCCGGCTGGCCGGTGATCGGACAGAGGCAGGTGAATTCCGGCGCCGTGAAGCGGACGAGATAGTCCGCATTCCGATGCGGATTGGCGACAGCGTCCAGCTTCGCGTCGTCCGGCGATCGGGGCAGCGGAACGGCGCGGCCGAGCTGGAGCAACTTATTCTTCATACACGCAGCTCTGACCGTAGGAGGGGCGGCGAATTTTTACTCGGGCCAGTTCGGGAAATGACGATTTTGCCCGCTGAAAGATGTAGCGCACCAAATTCTCCAGCGTCGGATTTCCCAAGTCCGCGATCTCATTCAGCATGCAGTGATCGAGATCGTTCCGAATCTCTTCCAACGCCGCCTTTACAGAGCCAAGGTCGCGCAGGATTCCGGTGCGTGCATCCGGTTCGCCCCGCAATGTCACCTCAACATAGAAGGAATGCCCGTGCAGGCGCCGGTTCTCGGGCGCGCCCGTGTCCAGATAATGCGCGGCGTCGAAACCGAATTCCTGGGTGAGCTCGATCATGGCGCGGGGCTTGTGACCCGCGTGCCGCCCGAGCGTCAAGCGGCCTTGGCGAGATTGCCACGGTTCTGCTCCCGCAGCGGCGCCAGCGCCTCTGTCCATTTGATCAGCTCGTCCAGCAACGCAGCCGCACCCTGCTCGTTCAATTCGTTCGGCGTGAACACGCCGTCTTTGATTTGCCGGAAGACATTCGGCAGCCACACCGTCTCCGGTATTGGCATCATCTTCAGCGTCACGATGGTGGGCTTGATTGCGTGCGTCGAGCGTCCGCCGCCGGAGATTCCCCCGTAGCCCACGAGGCCTACGGCTTTGTACTGCCACTCCCAGAACAGGTAATCGAGTGCGTTGAGCAGCGAGGGCGGCGGCCCGTAATTGTATTCCGGCGTGACGAACACGAAAGCATCCGCCCCATTTGCGCTCGCGCTCCAGCGTTTGGTGTGTTCATGCTGGTATTTTCGCCGCGACGGGTGCTCCGCCTCGTCCAGCACAGGCAGGTCGAATTCGGCAAGATCAATGAGATGCGCATCGAATTTCCCGTGCTTGCTGGCGAAATCATGGAACCAGTGGGCTGGCGCTGGTCCCACGCGGGACGGGCGGGTGCTAGCGATGATGGTGTGAAGGCGGGGGGCCATGGTGGACTCTCCTCGGCTCTAGTTACGGACAGTAACTCGCACTACATTGGTAACTATGGGTAAGCTGGTGACCGTCAGGGAATCGCGCAAGAAGGCACATCGATGACACGAGGTAAACCGCATGTAACTGAGGACTGCCGGGCGATTAGCGCGGTGCTTGCGCGCGTCGGCGACAAATGGTCGGTGCTAATCGTCTCGCGGCTAGGCAAGGGGCCCATGCGGTTCAACGAGCTGAAGCGCGATATCGGCGGCATTTCGCAGCGGATGTTGACACTTACCTTGCGTGGGCTGGAGCGTGACGGACTGATCACCCGCACGGTGTTCCCGACCGTACCGTCGCGGGTGGATTATGAATTGACGGCGCTCGGACGCTCATTGCTGGTACCGGTCTCCGCGCTCGGCGACTGGGCCCAAAAAAATCGCACCCGGATCGCGGACGCGCAAGCAAGGTTCGACGGCCGCACCCGCGAGGCGAAGTTACCCAAAGCTCTCGCATCGGTAATGCGCATCGGAGCCATTCCTCGCTAACCTGAAAATTGAACGGAGACGCGCCTGTCGCGTTCTGCCATCGCGGAGAGTGGCAGATGGATATCGCTGTCATTGCAGTCGGTTCCCGGGGGGATGTTCAACCACCCGCGGCATTCGCTCTTGGACTAGCCCAGCGAGGACACAACGTCCGCTTCATTGCGCCATCGGAGTTCGCATTCCTGGTGGAAGGCTTCCCCGTGGAATTCTGCGGCTTGTCCGGCGACATGCGCCAGATGATGGCGAATACCGTGGCCGGCGATCAGAACCCGGTGGCAATTCTGCGAGACCTGGTCAACGGCTATAGCGAGGTGGCAACGCTCTGGGCGGCACAGGCCCGTGAGCATGCCCGGGCAGCAGACCTGCTGATCGGCATTGGCGCAGCAAGCCTCGGCGCCGCAGTGATGGGCGAGGCGCTCGGGATTCCATTTGTTGTGGGGTTTGCTGTTCCCGTGATCCCGACTGCCGCCTTTCCGAGCCCGGCGTTTTCGCTGTACCTTCCGCGATGCACCAACCGGCTGCAGCACGCGCTGGCGTTTCATATGCTTTGGCAGTTCGCACGGCCAATAGGTAACCGCATTTGCCGGGAGCTATTCGGCGAGACGTTATCGTGGCGACGCCCTTCAGAGGCTCTCGCCGGCGCTGCGGGACCTGTGCTTATCGCGGTGAGCCCTTCCGTCATTCCGCAACCTGAGGATTGGACCGGACGTGCGGAACTCACCGGCTATTGGTTTCTCGACTCTAAGGCATGGCAGCCGCCTCGCTCACTATCCGATTTTCTGCAGGCGGGATCGCCGCCGATCTATGTCGGCTTTGGAAGCATGACGATGCCGAAGCCTGCGCAAATGTTGCAGACGATCATGTCCGCCATCGCGCGCACCGGCTGCCGTGCAATTGTAAGCGCCGGCTGGGCAGGTTTGAACCCGCAGACCGTATCGAGCGCGATCTTTGCCGTCGACGACGTTCCCCATGACTGGCTGTTTCCGCACGTGGCCAGCGTTGTGCACCATGGCGGTGCCGGCACGACCGCGGCAGCGCTACGCGCGGGAAAACCCTCCGTTGTCGTGCCCTTCTTCAGCGATCAGCCTTTCTGGGGTCGCAGGCTTGAGACCTTGGGTGCAGGTGCAGCAACTATTCCGCATAGTCGCCTTTCAGCCGATGAATTGGCATGGGCGATCGAACGGTCCGTTCGCATGCCGGCAATGCGCGCAGCGGCGACCCGGATCGGCGCCGCGATCCGCGGAGAAAACGGCATCGCCCTTGCAGTCGATCGGATCGAGCAGGCACTGCATGCCCGGCAGCGACAGACCCGAGCCGCGACAGTTGCTGTCGGGGGTCTCACCGCCGAAGCCTAATTTGCCGACCTGTGCAATGTTCCGATTTGCCGCGTTGTCCTTCGTCCGCGCGTTGCTAATTTGCGCGCAGCCATGGGTTTTGTGCAGTGACGGAAACCGACGTTCTCGCGTTTGTCAGCGCCACGGTGAAATCGCTATGGGCACTTGAACTGCTCCTCCTGATGCGGCGGGAGCAGCGCGCGTGGCTGACAGACGAACTTGTGAGCGAATTACGCGCAAGCACGGCCGTGGTGCGGGATGCACTCACCGGCCTTATGGGGGCGAGTCTCGTCGCCGCGGACGACGCCGGCCTCTTTTGTTACCGTCCGGTTTCCGACACGCTCGATTCCTTCGTCGCGGAGGCGCAGTCGCTCTATCGCGCCAAGCCGTTGGCGGTGATCAACGCCATCGCCGCAGCTCCAAATGAGAAACTACGCATCTTCGCCGACGCATTCCGACTGAAGGACTGACGCGATGCATCTCTGGGCCTCTGCCGTTTACCTGCTCTGTATTCTGGCAAGCCTGACCTGCGCCGGCCTGCTCGCGCGGAGCTATTTTCGCCATCGCACGAATATGCTGCTGTGGAGCGCGGCGTGCTTCGGGCTCCTTGCCATCAACAATCTGCTAATGGTGCTTGACATTCTTGTGTTTCGGCAGACGGATCTGAGCTTGGCGAGAACCTGCTGCAGCCTGGCGGCGGTGGGCACGCTGCTTTACGGTTTTATCTGGGAGATCGACTGATGTCGCAGCTGGCGAGCTTCCTCTCAGGCGCAACGACGGCGGGCTTTGTGCTGGCAAGCGTCTTCTTTCTTCGCTTCTGGCGACGCACTCAGGACGGCCTATTTGCAGCCTTCAGTGCGGCCTTTCTGTTATTCGCCGCCAATCAGACAATGATCACGCTGGGCGGCGTGCCCAGCGAATACCAGAGTTGGGTCTATCTCCTTAAGCTTGCCGCATTCGCACTGCTAATCCTGGCGATTATCAGCAAGAACCTCGGCAGGCGCCCGTTCGGCCGACAGTGAGCTCAGCTACTGCTTGTGCGCCTCGCGCCAAATCTTTACCGCAGCCATCGTGCGCTGCACGTGCTCGCCCGGATCGAGATTTGTGTAGGTCATCAGGATAACGCCGCCCGGCGCGATCACATAGGAGGTGCGGTCGGCATATTCCGGCTTTTTTTGCAGCACAGCATCGTAAGCCTTGATGACCTTTTGGTCAGGATCGGCAGCGACTGCGAACTTGCTGCGGCACTCGCTGACGGAAAACCTGTCCAACTTGTCGATCTTGTCCGCACTCACCCCGATGACGGTTGCTCCCAGTGCCGCGAACGGACCAGTGGCTTCCGCGAACTCATGCGCTTCCTGTGTGCAGCCCGGTGTGAACGCCGCCGGATAGAAATAGAGCACCACCGGCCCCTTCTTCAGCGCATCCGCGAGCACGAAGGTAAACTCTTTGCCCCCGATCGATGCCTGCGCCGTAAAGTCCGGCGCCTTGGCGCCAACCTGCAGCGCTGCCCGGGCACTTCCGGACAGCAACAGCGCTCCGGCAATCAATCCCAACCGAATCCGCCCCTTCATGGTTTTCCTCCAGAATTCCAGGCCCGCGCACGTTGCGGCGCTGTACTCGTCGTTCACCAACGTCCATACCGCCTGCCACTATCCTTGGCTACAGCCCAAGAACTTCAGGGGGGCGGAAATGAGAAATTTTCTGATCATACTTGGCGTCATTTTGATCCTAATTGGAGCACTGTGGATTGGCCAAGGCAGCGGTTACATCATGTGGCCGCGATCGAGCTTCATGCTCCAGCAGAAACAGTGGGCGTATTACGGTGCCGTGCTCGCTATTCTCGGCATGGCGATTCTGATTTACGCTCGCAGCCGCCACGCCTGATCTAAAGGAAATTGTATTCGGTAAAGAGCGGCGCAAGATCGCCGTGCCATTCCCTCTGGAATTTGCGCAGCAGTTCTTCCGCGCGGGTGTAGCCGCGCTCTACCAACTCGCGAAGCGGCACAAGGAATCCTTCCTCCGAGACGCCGGCGGAATCTTCGTTCGCGCGGCGGCGCAGGCCAGCCGCGGAAATCTCCAGCATTTCGCGCGCGATTTGCCCCACTGTGCGGGTGCAGAACGGTGTGTTGAAGGCAAGCCGAGGAACAGCGTCGCGCATCGCTTGACGCTCTTCTGCCGTCCAGTCCTTTACTAGATCCCATGCCGCATCCAGCGCGGCCTGATCATAATAGATGCCCACCCAGAGTGCCGGAAGACCGCAAATGCGCCGCCATGAACCGCCATCGGCACCGCGCATTTCGAGAAATGTCTTCAGCCGCACTTCCGGAAAGATGGTGGTGAGGTGGTCGGCCCAGTCATCCATGGTGGGCGCGATGCCTCTCAATTCCGGCACTTCGCCAGCGAGAAATTTGCGAAAGCTCTTTCCGGCAACGTCGATGTATTGTCCGTCGCGGTAGACGAAATACATCGGCACGTCCAATGCGTAGTCGACGTAACGCTCAAAGCCCATGCCGCTTTCGAAAACCCAGGGCAACATGCCCGCGCGATCATTGTCGACGTCCGTCCAGATGTGAGAGCGGTAAGAGAGGAAGCCGTTCGGCTTATCTTCGCGAAAGGGCGAGTTGGCGAAGAGCGCCGTGGCGATCGGCTGAAGTGCCAGGCCGACGCGAAATTTCTTCACCATGTCGGCTTCATCGGAAAAATCGAGATTCACCTGCACGGTGCATGTGCGGAACATCATCTCGTGACCGTAGCCGCCGACCTTCGGCATGTACTTACGCATGATGTCGTAACGGCCCTTCGGCATCATCGGTACTTCCTTGAGCCGCCAAGATGGGGCGTAGCCGAGGCCGATCACGCCCGCCCCGATTTCATTCGCGACTTGGCGCACCTGCTCTTGGTGCGTATTCACCTCGTCGCAGGTTTCATGGACCGATCTCAGGGCGGCGCCGGAGAGCTCGAACTGGCCGCCGGGCTCAAGGCTGATAGCTCCGTCCTTTCCAGTGAGCCCGATAATGTAGTCGCCCTCCATGATGGGTGACCAACCAAAGCGCTGCATGCCTTCCAGCAGCGCGCGTATGCCAGGCCGGCCGTTATAGGGCACCGGCTTGCGAGTGGAGACGTCGTAGACGAATTTCTCGTGCTCAGTGCCGATACGCCACTCGGCGCGTGGCTTGGAGCCCCCTTCGAGATAGCGCACGAGGTCATCGCGTGACCCGATCGGGCCACCCGCATGCTGCGGAATGGACATTCGCGGCACCCTCCTCGCGCCAATTCCGGCGAAAGCCCAGCTGTGCGTAAATTCTAAATCAGCCGTTTAGCTGCATGTAATTCGGATGGATGAGTTCGGCAAGACAACCTCAGCGCCAGTCGCCAGCAGTCGTCTGCCAGATGGAAACTGCCGCCAACGCTGCGGTATCCGCTCGCAGGATACGAGGCCCGAGTGACACCGGCGTCACACAGGAGTGAGACCGTATTCGCTCGCGCTCATGCGCATCGAAGCCGCCTTCCGGCCCTATCAGCACTCCCCATGACGGATACGAAGAGTCGGACAGTGCCTTCGCAACAGGTGACGCTTCGCCCCCCTCATCAGCGAAAACAATGCGGCGCTCCTTAGGCCACTCGGTGAGGAGCTTCTCTAGGCTCTGCGGCTTCCGTACTTCCGGTACCGTCAGGCGATCCGATTGTTCCGCCGCTTCAATAGCATTGGCGCGCATGCGTTGGGTGTTGACGCGCGTCACAATTGTTCGCCGTGTGATCACCGGCTGGAGCACGGAAACGCCGAGCTCCGTTGCCTTCTGTGCGAGATAGTCGGCAGGCATCTTCTTGATCGGCGCAAAGCACAGCCAAAGGTCGGGGGTGTTCTGTTGCAGTCGCGTTTGCGCTTCGCAAACCAACGTGCATCGGTGTTTTCCCGTTTCCGCAAGACGCCCGAGCCATTCGCCATCCCGGCCATTGAACAGCGATACCCGGTCCCCCAAATGTGCCCGCATCACGTGCAACAGGTAATGCGCCTGCCCTGTGCTTGCCTCGATGCGCGCATCTCCGGCCAGAGCCGCCTCCACATAAAGCCGCACCTTGCCGCCCGGATGTACCAGATGATCGTTCACAGCGCTTGGCCGAAATGTCAGCACGTGTGAGAGTGAAGCATGGTCGAGGAAATACAAGCGATCCCCGCGGACGCGATGACGCGCTCCTGGGTCGAGAGTGCCCCACAGACGTGGCGGCCGTATCTCCGGCTGGCGCGGCTCGATCGGCCGATTGGCACCTGGCTCTTGTTCTGGCCCTGCGTGTTTGGACTGGCCGCTGGGGCGGCTGCGGAGGACCGCAGACTGTTCAGTTCAATGCGCGAATGGCTCCTGCTCCTGCTGTTCGCCGTGGGCGCCATTGTCATGCGCGGCGCGGGCTGCACTTACAACGACATCGTGGACCGAGATATAGACGCCCGCGTGGCGCGCACGCGAGGCCGGCCCATTCCTTCTGGCGCTGTCAGCGTAAAGCAGGCTTGGATATTCACTGTCGTGCAATGTGCAGTTGGATTCGTCCTCCTGCTGTGCCTGAATAGATTCAGCATCGCTCTCGGCGCGCTGTCACTTGTCCTCATTGCACTCTACCCATTCATGAAGCGCGTGACGTGGTGGCCGCAGGCTTGGCTCGGTATCACCTTCAACTGGGGTGCGCTGCTCGGTTACTCAGCGCTGACCGCGCGCATATCGACCATCGACCTTGTTCTCTATCTCGCCTGCTTTTTTTGGACGCTGGGCTATGACACGATCTATGCACTGCAGGACCTGGAGGACGATGCACTAGCGGGCGTGAAATCTACCGCTCAACTATTCGGCCACCACGCACGTACGTGGATTTTTCTATTTTATGCGATGGCGTTCGGGTTTCTTGCCGCTGCCGCGGCATTCGCATTCGCTGGATGGCTCGCGGTGTTGCTCACGATTCCAGTAGGCATTCACTTCCTGTGGCAGGTTCGGCGCATGACGCTCGACGAACCGCAGTTGAATCTAACTGTATTTCGCAGCAATCGGGATGCCGGAGCATTGATCGCCCTCGCCTATCTCCTGGGCAGCTGGCTGCCTCACAGCGCAACCGCAATGCCGTGAGCGCCGCGACGACGCCGCACGGTTCATTCGAAAAAACTGTTCTCATTGCGCCGCCTCTGGTTCCGGAAATCCGATTGTCTTTGGCAACGGAAATCATGCCGTTGTGGCGGAAGACTGAAGAGGAATTGGAGGCCGAAGGGATTCCTCGGCCCTACTGGGCCTTTGCTTGGGCCGGTGGTCAGGCGCTCGCCCGCTATGTGCTCAATCATTCTCAGGAGGTTGCTGATCGCTTGGTGCTCGACTTCGGCTCCGGCTCGGGTCTCGTGGCTATTGCCGCAGTCAAAGCAGGTGCGGCACACGTGCGGGCGGCCGATATCGATACACTCGCGGTCGAAGCCATCCAGATGCACGTCTATCGGTTCGAGCGATAACCCTTCCGAACCGCTGTTGGCGTTTACCTGGGGCCGTGCCAAGGTGTCGCGTCGCGAATCTGACGCGAAAACAAGGGCGTAAGGGGGCAAGAATGGCCGGACCGGCTGCCAAATACATCGAAACCCGTGCCGGGGAGCCGGTCATTCTCGAGCCGGGTGAGATCGAGCTGCGCCGGGCCTTGGGACCCTTTCACCTGATCGCGCTGGGTATCGGCGCCATTATCGGCGCGGGCATTTTCGTTATTACCGGCCACGCGGCGGCGAGCTATGCAGGACCAGGGGTTATTATCTCCTTCGCCATCGCTGGAACCGGCTGCCTGTTCGCAGGACTCTGCTACGCCGAGTACGCCGCGATGATCCCGGTGGCGGGTAGCGCATACACGTACACCTACGCTACGCTCGGCCGATTCATGGCCTGGTTCATCGGCTGGAATCTGGTGTTGGAGTATCTCGCCGCAGCGTCGACCGTTGCCGTTGGCTGGTCCGGCTACTTCAACGATTTCATGGCCAAGCAGCTAGGTGTGACGATCCCGGCAAAATTCGCCTCCGCCCCCTTTGTGGTTCATGGCTTTCACGATTTCGTGGCGACTGGCACTTTTTTTAACCTGCCGGCGGTCGCGCTGATCGCGCTGGTATCAATCCTGCTCGTTGTCGGCGTGCACCTGTCCGCAAACTTCAACAACCTCATGGTCGCTATCAAGCTCACCATTGTGGTGATCGTGATCGCGGTGGGCCTTCCGTATGTGGTTCCCGCCAATCACACGCCGTTCATCCCGGCGAATACCGGCACCTTTGGGCAGTTCGGCTGGACGGGGATCTTCCGCGCTACCGGCGTCATCTTCTTCGCCTATATCGGCTTCGACGCTGTCAGCGTGGCGGCACAGGAGGCGCGCAATCCGCAACGCGACATGCCGATCGGGATCTTAGGCTCGCTGCTGCTTTGCACCGTGCTCTACATGCTGATGTCGTATGTGCTCACAGGGCTCGCTTCCTACACCACGCTCAATGTTGCGCATCCGGTATCTATGGCAGTCGAGTCCCTCCCCGCCACGGCCTGGCTGGCGAAGTTTGTAAATGTCGGAGCTATCGTGGGATTAGCTTCGGTGGTGCTGGTGCTATTACTCGGCCAATCGCGAATTTTTTACGCCATGTCACGTGACGGGATGTTTTTCAAGCTGTTCAGCGACGTACATCCGAAATTTCGCACACCCTGGTTGGGCACATTAATCACCGGCTCGTTCGCTGCCGTGCTGGCAGGCATCCTCCCGCTCGACATTCTTGGCGAACTCGTCTCCATCGGAACGCTCTTGGCGTTTGTCATCGTCTGTCTGGGCGTGATGATCCTGCGCCGGAAACGGCCAAATGCGGTGCGGCCGTTCCGCGCGCCAGCGGTGTGGATCGTGGCTCCTCTTGGCATGGCCATGTGCACCTTCATGATGATCTTCTTGCCCCTCGACACATGGCTGCGCCTTGCAGGCTGGACCGTGATTGGCCTCATCATCTACTTTGCGTACGGCGCACGTCACGCCAAGGAACCACGTTGGCATATCGCCGAGCGGCCGGCCGCGGCGGAATAGGCGAGCGGCGGTCATGGCGCAGGCGGATCTCGCGGAATTCACGCAGCCAAATGCGGTCATTGCCGAAGAACATCAGCTTCGGCGCGCACTCGGGCCAGTTAATCTGATCCTCATTGGCATCGGCGCCATCATTGGCGCCGGCATTTTTGTTTACACGGGTACCGCGGCGGCGCAGCACGCTGGCCCAGCGGTCATTCTCTCGTTTGTCATTGCCGGATTCGGCTGCCTGTTCGCGGGACTCTGCTATGCCGAGTTCGCTTCCATGATTCCGGAATCCGGCAGCGCCTACACCTACGCTTACGCAACCATGGGGCGATTCATGGCGTGGTTCATCGGCTGGAACATGGTGCTCGAATATCTCGTTTCGGCGGCAGGCGTCAGTTCCGGCTGGTCCGGTTATTTCGGGAGCTTGCTGGGCGATTTCGGCATCCACCTGCCGACGGCGTTCATGAGCCCGCCGGTCGCCGGCAACGGCCTGGGCAACATGCACTTGACGGGCGCTATCATAAACGTTCCGGCGGTGGCGCTGATTGTGCTGCTCACCTCGTTTCTCGTCATCGGCGTCAAGGAGACGGCACGCTTCAACGGGCTGATGGTGCTTCTGAAAGTGGCCATTGTGGTGGCGGTGATCGTGTTCGGTTTGTCGTACGTGCGCATGGAGCATCTCACACCCTTCATTCCGCCCAACGAAGGGCATTTCGGCAGATTCGGGTTCACGGGGATTCTCGCTGCCTCGGGCGTGGCATTTTTCGCCTATTTGGGATTCGAGGCTGTTTCCGTAGCGGCACAGGAAGCGCGCAACCCGCGACGCGACCTGCCCATAGGCATTCTCGGCTCGCTCGGCATCTGCACCGTTCTCTACATGCTGATGGCGGTCGTGATGACCGGCATCACCGATTGGCGCACACTGGACGTACCCAGCCCGGTTTCCTTCGCGGTGTCAAAAATCCCGGATCTGAGGTGGCTGGTGATCCCGATCAACATCGGCGCGGTGGTGGGGCTTGCATCGGTGGTGTTCGTGTCGTTGTACGGACAATCGCGTGTGTTTTTCTCGATGGCGCGGGACGGCTTCCTATGGCCACAGTTCGCGGCCGTGCACCCGAAGTTCGTAACACCTGCCTTCGGCACGATCGTCGTGGGTGCCTTCGCGGCCTTACTTGCAGCCATCTTTCCGTTCGATGTGCTTGCCGATCTGGTGTCCATCGGCACGCTGGCTGCCTTCATCGCGGTCTGCGCGGGCATTCTCATCCTGCGCGTGACCGCGCCGAGAGCGCGGCGTCAGTTCCGCACGCCTTATGTGTGGTTCACCGCCCCTGCCGGTATCTTCGTTTGCGGCGTCATGATGGTGAGCCTCGGCTGGGCCACATGGATTCGCCTCGTGATCTGGACCGCCATCGGCCTTGCAATCTACTTCGCCTATGGGGTTAAGCACGCCTCACCATCCAAATGGACCGTGGCGAACGAAGCCTGATAGCTTTGCTCCTATGAGCTATCGCAGCCTGCGCGATTTCATCGCCATGCTTGAACGTGCCGGCGAGTTGGTGCGGGTACGCGAGCCAGTATCTACCGTCCTGGAGATGACAGAAATCCAGACGCGGCTGATTGCAGAAGGTGGGCCTGCCGTCCTCTTCGAAAGGCCGATCAAGGCGGATGGCTCGTTAAGCGACATTCCGGTGCTGGTGAATCTGTTTGGCACCGTGAAACGGATAGCCATGGGCCTAACGCTTGGCGGCGTGGAACGGACGGATACAAAAGCACTGCGCGAAGTCGGCGAGCTGCTCGCCACGTTGCGTCAGCCAGAACCACCGCGTTCGCTCGGCGATGCGATGGAGCTGCTGCCCGTCGTGAAATCCGCGATGAGCATGCGCTCCAAAACTGTGGGCAAGCCCTCCTGTCAGGAAATCGTCTTGCGCGGCAATAACATCGATTTGAGCAAGCTGCCCGTGCAAACCTGCTGGCCGGGTGAACCCGCGCCGCTCATCACTTGGCCGCTGGTGGTGACCAAGGGGCCAAGCGAGGCGCACGAGGACGAACACAACCTCGGTATCTACCGCATGCAGGTGCTGAGCAAGAATCAGACGATCATGCGCTGGCTGAAGCATCGCGGCGGCGCACAACACCACGCACGATGGGCGAAACAGAACACCGCGCCGTTGCCTGCCGCCGCGGTGGTTGGCAGCGATCCTGGGATCATTCTCGCTGCGGTGACGCCTGTTCCCGACACACTGTCGGAGTATCAATTCGCGGGGCTATTGCGGGGAAGCCGCGTGGAGCTTGCCGATTGCGTTTCGCAGCCTCTGAAAGTGCCTGCGGAAGCGGAGATCGTGATCGAAGGCGAAGTCTCGCTAACCGACTACCGGCAAGAAGGCCCGTACGGCGATCACACCGGCTATTACAATTCGATTGAGCAGTTCCCGGTGTTCACCGTCACGGCGATCACTATGCGCCGCGATCCCATCTATCTCTCCACCTACACAGGCCGGCCGCCGGATGAACCGAGCGTGCTGGGCGAAGCGTTAAATGAAATTTTTATCCCGCTGCTAAAACAGCAGTTCCCCGAGATCGTCGATTTCTGGCTGCCGCCGGAGGGCTGTTCCTACCGCATCGCCGTGGTGTCGATGAAGAAGGCGTATCCCGGCCACGCCAAGCGCGTGATGATGGCGGTGTGGTCCTATTTGCGCCAGTTCATGTACACGAAATGGGTGATCGTTGTGGATGACGACATCGACGCGCGCAACTGGAAGGATGTGATGTGGGCCATCGCAACGCGCATGGATCCTGCCCGCGACATCACCGTCGTGGAAAGCACACCCATCGATTATCTGGATTTTGCATCGCCCGAGAGTGGGCTCGGTTCGAAGATCGGACTTGACGCGACAAACAAGCTCCCGCCCGAAACGCTTCGCGAATGGGGCCGCCTCATCCGCATGGATGAAGAGGTCATCCGCACCGTCACCGAGAAATGGTCACGCCTTGGCCTCCCCGGGTCGGGCAAACCGGTGTGGAAGTAGCCATACCTCAGCCGGGCGCTTGACCGGGAGGCGCGATTGTTCTTCACATCCCGCCGCGCTTCGAAGGGATGCCGCCATGTCGCTGCTGTTCGAATCCTCGTACTACGCCTTCGCGTTCTACACCGCGCTGAACGCCCTGATCCTGCTCATACTGGGCATGCTGGTCACTCGCGCTCGCGTCCGCACGCAGACAGACATCGGCGATGGCGGCAAGCCGGAAATGGCGGGCCCCTTGCGGGCGCACGCCAACAACAGCGAATGGACTCCCCTGGCACTCTTGCTGATGTGGGTTTTGACGGGGATGGGATTCACGAACTTTGGGCTAAGTGCGCCAATATGGGTGGTTCACGGCATGGGACTTTCGCTGACAATCGGCCGTATTCTGCACGGCATCGGTATCACCCGCTCCATCGGACCTTCGTCGCTGCGGTTCGCCGGCATGGTGCTTACCTGGATTGCGTATGTGATCGGAATTGTGGCGACGTTCTGGCTCATCTTCACCGCGGGCCCGGCTGCGTCCTGATTCCGTGTCATATCCCGATCCTAGAGACATTCTCGAGCAGCTGATCGTAGCGGCGCGCCGAGCTGGCGCTGATGGAGCCGATGCATTGTTTGTCCAAAGCGTCTCAGCGAGCGTCTCCTATCGTATGGGTAGACTGGAAGACGTGGAGCGGGCGGAGTCCTCCGACCTTGGCTTGCGGGTCTTTGTGGGGCAGCAAGTGGCGTTCGTCTCCTCTTCCGATATTTCCTCCAAGGCGCTCGGCGAGCTGCCAGAGAGGGCCCTTAGAATGGCAAAACTGGCGCCCGAGGATCGCTTCGCCTGCCTTGCGCCTCGCGAGCTCCTCGCAACATCACTGCCTGATCTGGACATGGAGGATCCCTCGGAGCCCTCGGCTGATATCCTTGTCGACCGGGCGCGGGCCGTTGAAGGAGCCGCCAGAGACGTTGCCGGGATTATGAACTCGGAGGGTGGCGGCGCAAGCTTCAGCCGTAGCGGAATCGCTCTTGCCACCAGCGATGGTTTTTTCGGCCGTTATGCCGGAACCACTCACAATATTGGCGTGGCGGTGCTTGCCGGCGAAGGCACCGCCATGGAACGTGACTACGACTCGGCAAGTGCGCGCCACGATGCGGATCTGGAGTCGGCGGAAGCTGTTGGTCAGCGCGCCGGAGAGCGGACGGTTGCACGCATCAATCCGCGCAAAGTGAAATCGCAGACCGTTCCTGTTGTGTATGATCCGCGGGTGGCCTCGGGACTGCTGGGCCATTTCGCTGGCGCGATCTCCGGTGCGGCGGTGGCTCGCGGCGTATCCTTTCTGAAGGACCGCATGGGCGAGCCGGTGTTTTTGGCCAGCATTACAATTGTAGACGACCCGCACCGGTTGCGAGGGCTGCGCTCGAAACCGTTTGATGGCGAAGGCGTGCGCAATCAGCGGCGACCATTGGTCCACAATGGGGTGCTCAAAACATGGCTGCTGGACTGCGCCAGCGCGAAGCAACTGTGCCTGACAACTACGGGCCACGCTGCCCGTGGTACCGGCGGCCCGCCGTCGCCGTCGGTGACCAACCTTTATATGGAACCGGGTTCGCTCTCGCGGGATGAACTGATGGCCGACATTCGCGCAGGCCTTTACGTGACAGAGTTGATCGGCATGGGCGTGAATGGTGTCACAGGTGACTATAGCCGCGGCGCAGCGGGGTTTTGGATCGAGAATGGAAAAATTGCCTTTCCGGTTTCCGGGGTGACAATCGCGGGAAATCTCAACGACATGTACCGCAAGCTGACGCCAGCCAACGATCTCGAATTTCGCTATGGCATTAACGCACCAACGTGCCGCGTGGAGGACATGACTGTTGCCGGCTCCTGAAGCCGATCTCGCACTTATCGAGGACTCTGTTCGGGAGGCGGGCGCGATCGCCCGAAGACTCTATCGCGGCTCATACAGGAAATGGGACAAAGGCAAGGGGCAGCCCGTCACCGAATGCGATCTTGCCGTGGACGAGCTTCTATCGCGGCGCCTGCGTGCCGCGCGGCCGAAATACGGATGGCTTTCCGAAGAAACGGAAGACGATCCGCAACGGTTAGAGGCGAGTTTCGTCTGGGTTGTAGACCCCATAGATGGCACTGTCGCCTTCGTGAAGGGCCGTCCCCATTTCACAATCTGCGCCGCGATTGTCGCGGATGGCAGGCCAATCGTTGGCACGGTATACAATCCAGTCACCGGCGAATGCTTCAGCGCAATATCCGGAAGAGGCGCAACGTTGAACGGCAAGCGCCTGCATGCGTCCACTCGCACGGAACTCGAAGGCTGCCGGATGCTGGGGCCCCAGACTACCTTCGACCGACCGTCCGCGAGTATCGCGCCTTCCACTCCCTGGCCGCGAATGCACGTGGAGACCCGCAATTCCGTGGCCTATCGCCTTGCCCTAGTGGCATGCGGTGCCTTCGATGCGGCCGTGGCGCTCTCCCCCAAACACGACTGGGATCTCGCTGCCGCCGATCTCATCGTGCAGGAAGCCGGCGGCCGCGCTACAACGCACGGGGGCGATCTCTTCCGCTACAATGCGGCCACGCCTTTGCAGCCTTCGGTGGTTGCGGCAGGCCCTGCGCTGCATGTGCAACTGATCGCGAGGCTCCGTAATATCAACCTCCCTGCGCGGTGAACTATGACAGAGCATCAATCGAAACAACTTTTGCATCTCGTATTTGGCGGGGACTTGACCTCACCGGACAACGTCGAATTCAAAGATGTTTCAAAATTGCACATCGTGGGGATTTATCCGAACTACAAGACGGCACTAGACGCTTGGCGTATGGCGGCGCAGTCCACCTTGGACAATGCCCATACGCGGTACTTCGTTGTGCATCTTCACCGCCTTCTCGACCCCGACGCTGCCGTCAAGAATTAACAATTTACCCGCCTCGCGCCGCGATGCTCCTCCGTGGTAGTTTGGATTCCGGATGAGCTTTCAGGCGAAGAACCTTGCCTCGCCGACCCTCCACCCGCCGTCGCGGCTGGAGCGGCGTGCCCGGAATACCCGGGCGGGAGATTTCCGCATTATCCGCCGGCTGCTGCACGATTATCTCGGCAAGCAGTGGGTGGCCCTGACCATTGCGGGCGTCTGCATGGTGATCACTGCCGCTACCAACGGCGCCCTTGCCGCCATTCTGAACCCCGCGATCAAGAAAATCTTTCTAGACAAAGTCCCGCATATGCTGGTGACCATTCCGCTGGAGATCATGGCTATTGTGCTGCTGCGGGCGGTGACTGGTTTTGGTGAGCAGTATTTCGCCACTTCGACGGCGGAGCGGATTATCGCCTCCGTGCAACGCGACATGTTCCGAAGCCAGATTCGCCTGGATCTCGGCTCTCTGAACGCAATTCACTCCGGCGAAATGATTTCTAAGTTTCTGTATGACGCTGCCATGCTGCGCAACGCCATCATTCGCGGCGTCGCTGGCCTAGGGAAAGAAATCGTCACGCTTATCGCTCTGTTCGTCGTCATGCTCATGCAGGATTGGCAACTGACGCTGATCTCCCTGGCGCTGCTTCCCGCAGTTGCATTCGTGACCCAAAAGCTTAGCCGCTCATTGAGGAAGTCTTCCACGCGGGGCATGGAGGAGACTGGCATTCTGGCCCGAGCGCTTTCCGAGACGCTTTCGGGACGCCGCATCATCAAGGCCTACAATCTCGAGGATCACGCCGCCGAGATCGCACGCGGCCGAATTGATCGGCGCCTCAAGTACATTTTGAAAGCCGTGCGCTCCCGCGCTGCTTCGGTACCGTCAACGGATCTGATCGGGGGGATCGCTGCAGCAATTACGGTGGCGTTTGCCGGATGGCAGGCGATGCATGGCCAATTGGCCATCAATGAGTTTGCAGCATTTGTTGCGGCGATGCTTCTCGCCCAGCAGCCGGTACGCAATCTTAGTCAATTAATGGCGATTTCGAGCGAAGGCCTTTCGGCGGCAAACCGTCTGTTCGCAATCATCGATGCAGAACCGCGCATTGTCGACAGGGCTGGTGCAAAGCCACTTTACGTCCGAGAGCCATTGGTTAGCGGCGGCGTACGGTTCGAACGCGTGAGCTTCGAATATCAGCCGGGTGCGCCGGCACTGGATGATGTGACTTTGGAGATGCCCGCGGGGAAAAAAGTTGCGTTGGTCGGCCCTTCAGGTTCCGGGAAGACGACGATTTTCAATCTTCTGCTTAGGTTCTACGATCCGACCGCGGGGATTATTTCAATCGACGGCCAGGATGTCCGAAGCGTAACGCTCACATCCCTTCGTGAAAATATCGCGCTGGTAACGCAGGAATCGATTCTGTTCGACGAAACAATTGCGCAAAACATCTCTCTCGGACGGCCAACCGCCAATCGCGAGGCCATCACTGCTGCCGCAAAGGCGGCGGCTGCCGATGGATTCATTCAGGCGATAGACGGCGCCTACGAGGCAACGGTTGGCGAAGGTGGCCTGAAGCTTTCTGGCGGACAACGCCAACGAATCGCTATCGCCCGCGCAATGCTTCGAGATGCGCCGATTCTGCTCCTCGATGAGGCGACATCCTCGCTTGATGCGGAAAGCGAAAGGCAAGTCCAGGAAGCGCTCGCAGTGTTGATGAAAGGCCGTACGACAATCGTCATCGCTCACCGCCTCTCCACCGTTTTGGACGCGGACGTCATCTATGTCCTCGAACGTGGTCGCGTCGTGGAAAGCGGCCGCCATGCTGACCTCATCGCGAAGGGCGGCTTATATGCGCGTCTGTATCAGCATAACCTTTCAGACGAGCGGGAAAGCGGCTAAGGATGTCGCTTGCGCTTACCGCCTATCGGTATGCAACCATCGCGCTTGCACCAGCAGTGCCATTCGCGCTTGCTCAACGGGCGCGCCGGGGCAAAGAAGACGCTCTGCGAATTCGTGAGCGGTTGGGTTATGCAAGCGCTGTGCGCCCGGCGGGAGAACTCATCTGGATTCATGGCGCGAGCGTGGGGGAATGCTTATCGGTTCTTCCGCTCATCGGGGCGCTTCTTGAAATCCCCGATCGCAGCGTTCTTGTTACCAGCGGTACAGTAAGCTCAGCAAACTTGATAGCGGAGCGGCTGCCGCCGCGCGCTGTCCACCAATATGCGCCGGTCGACACGCCCGCCGCAACTCGCCGGTTTTTAGATCATTGGCTGCCAAACATCGCCCTGTTTGTGGATTCAGAAATTTGGCCTAACACCATTGTATCCGCCCACGCCCGGAACATTCCCGTCGCGCTGATCAACGGGCGCATGTCGCAGCGCGCGTTTGCGGGATGGCGACGCCTACGCAAGGCGGCAGCCACGCTGCTCAGCTACTATGATCTTTGCCTGGCGCAGGACTCGGCGACCGCCGAACGTCTGACCTCACTGGGCGCGAAGCGCGTCATAATTTCCGGAAATTTGAAGGCCGATGCGCCACCCCTTCCTATCGATCAGCACAGCCTTTCCGGATTGCGCGACGCAATTGGAGATCGTCCGGTTCTGCTGGCGGCAAGTACCCACGCGGGCGAAGAAGAAACGATTCTTCCGGCACATGATCGTCTGTGCCAAGCTTTTCCCGATCTGCTGACCATCATTGCCCCGAGGCATCCCAGTCGTGGAGGCGATATTGCAATGCTGTCCGGGGTACGATCAGCAGTTCGACGCTCCCAAGGTGAATTGCCGTGCAAGGACACGGCAGTTTACGTCGCTGATACGCTGGGGGAGCTTGGCACTCTATACGATGTCGCGCCTTTCGCGTTTATGGGCGGCAGCCTCGTCCGGCATGGCGGACAAAACCCGCTGGAGCCCGCCCGGCTGGAATGCGGTGTACTTGCTGGACCGCATACTCAAAATTTTGCGACTGCGTATGATGCAATCTTTGCTGCCCAGGGCGCAGGCCGTGTTGCATCCTCGGTAGAAATTGCCGCCATTGCAGAGCGACTGCTTCGCAGTCCGAACGACGCAATACAGATGGGAAAGGCTGCGGCCAAAGCAGCACAAACGCTCGCCGGCGCCGTTGATCGGACACTAAATGCGGTCGAGACATTGCTCTCCGATGCGCGCGCCTGAATTTTGGTATCGCAGAACTGCCGGCGGCAAGCTTGCCATGCGGACGCTGGCGCCACTCGGCTGGACATACGGGGCGGCGGTGGCATGGAAGGCAGCAAGGGCAAGGCCGTATCGGTCGGCTGCCAAGGTGATTTGCGTTGGAAACTTGACGGCCGGTGGGGCTGGCAAGACACCCATTGCCATCGCCATCGCGCGCGAGCTGATCGAGCGGCAGCTTCGCGTCCGTATTCTCACCCGCGGTTATGGCGGCCGTGTGCGCGGCCCTGCCGTGGTGCATTCTCAGGCCGACTCCGCTTCTGAAACCGGCGACGAGGCGCTTGTGTTGGCGGCGGTAGCGCCCGTCATTATCTCCGCTGATCGCGCGGCCGGCGCGAGGCTGGCCGACAAAAAGGGCGTCGATGTCATCGTGATGGACGACGGTCACCAGAATTTTTCCCTAGCGAAGGACCTATCCCTGGTCATCGTTGATTCCGAGCAGCAGTTTGGGAACGGTCGCGTCCTGCCGGCAGGACCCCTTCGCGAGCCCATAATGCAGGGTCTGGCGCGAGCCGACGCCCTCATTGTCGTGGGCGAGAGCGAGTTCGCGCCGGCTAATTTCACCAAACCGGTTCTGCGCGCGCAGCTAGTACCTGTCGACGTGTTCGGACTTGAAGAGAGGCGCGTGCTTGCGTTTGCAGGTATTGGGCACCCGGAAAAATTCTTCCGTATGCTCCGAAAAATTGGTGCAGTGGTGGTCGGCACTCATGCCTTTCCCGATCACCACGTTTACAGCCTTTCACGGATGGCGCGGCTGCGAGACGAAAGCTTCACGAAGAATGCCATGCTAATTACGACGGAAAAGGATTTCGTACGCCTTGCGCCTTCCCAGCGGCATGGTGTCCATTACCTTCCCGTCCGGGCGGCATTCGATGACCCCGTTGCCTTCGGCGGCCTTCTGGATCGGGTGATGCGGCCCGCGACGATAGGCTAGTTTCTTATATGCCGTTTGGTCCAAAGGTTCGATACCGGCTAGAGGCAGCGGTGTTTTTCGCCGCTATGGGGCTGTTTCGGATCTTGGGCGTGGACGCCGCATCGGCACTGGGTGGACTGTTCGGACGGCAAATCCTCTACCGTACCTCTATCAGCAATCGCGCCCGCAGCAACTTGTGCTCCGCATATCCGGAGAAAAGCGAAGGGGAGATCGAAAAGATCGCTGTCGAGATGTGGGACAATCTCGGGCGGACGATCGCGGAATACGCCCATCTCGACAAATTCAACTTCCGTGGTGCGGATGCTCGGATCGAGGTCGCGAACTTGGATACAGCAATTCGCATAATCGAACAGGGAAAGGGAATACTCTTCGTGTCCGGACACTTCGCTAACTGGGAGATCATGCCGATTGCGGCAACCGAGTACGGCCTGGAAGGCGCCCTTGTTTATCGGCCCCTCAATAATCCTTATGTCGATCGCTGGATGGTGAAGCAGCGCGGGAAAAAGGGCCCCAAAGAACACCTTGGCAAAGGTGCTCAGGGCACCAAACGCATTTTCACGCTGCTTCGTGCATGCAAGTCGATTTTCCTACTGGTCGATCAGAAGACAAGCGAGGGCGTACCGGCGCCATTCTTTGGCCGAGTAGCAATGACTACACCTGCGCCGGCAGCACTCGCACTGAAACTTGGTTCTGTGATCCTTCCCGTGACAAATGAGCGGCTCGATGGCGCCCGTTTCCGCATGACGGTGCACGAACCGATCGCAATCGAGCCGACAGGCGACCACGACAGGGACGTGTTGGCGCTCACAGCGAAAATCAACGGGGTAATAGAACGTGCGGTGCGATACCGGCCATCGCAGTGGCTATGGATTCATCGCCGCTGGCCAAAGGAGGGCGACAAACCCCGCAAGCGCCGCGGGCAGGAAGCTCAGGCCTTGGCGGGTGCCGGAGTTCGCGTCGACAGCGACGGATCAAGCTTCATTTGAAACCAGTTCATGCCCCAGTGCAGATGCGGGCCGGTGGCACGTCCCTTCATGCCCACGAGGCCAATCAATTGGCTGCGTTTCACTGATTGTCGTGCCTGCACTTTCAAGGCGCTCTGATGAATATACATTGTGAACACGCCATGACCGTGGTCCAGCACGGTCGTGCCACCTGTCAGATAAAAATCTGGCTCCGCCAGAGCAACGACTGCATCGGCTGGCGCATGTATTGGCGTCCCTTCCGGCGCAGCAATATCGACTCCAAAGTGAGGGGCCTTGGGTTCGCCGTTCAGGACGCGCTGGCTCCCGAACAATCCACTGATCACGCCGGTCGTGGGCCAATCGAAGGGCTCCACGAAATCTGTGCCGGCTGAGTCCTGCCTACGCGCCGCCGCGATGCGGGCATTCTCCTCATTGACACGTTTCTGAATATCCGGTGGCGGTGAAACGAATTTTTCCGGCAGGCCATTGATCTTCTGAACTTCGTACCTCCGGGCGATTGGCTGAACACCTCGAGTTTCGCTCGCACCATCGGAGTGATGAACCGCAAGTGTGGTTGTCTTCTTCTGATCATACGCAAGGCCGAATGCGAATAGTCCGGTGCCGGAAACCAGCACGGGGGCTTGATTCACAACAACCCGAGATCGCGGCTCGGTCCTCCCAATCACGAGGCTGCCCTGTTGCAATGACCCGGTCAACGAGAGTCGAGATGTTTGCGGAGCCGCAGAGCATCCCGGCGCGAACGCAAGAGCCATCGCATTGGCCAAAAAGGCGCGACGCAAAATCACTTCGGCGTGAATCCCATCTCCCGGAATCGCCGCAGCGCGACATCCGGCGAGGCATAAGCCTCCTGAAGATCGACGCTCCAGTAGCGCAAAGCATCTACAGGAATGCGCATACCGGTTACAGCGCAAGTCACGAACGAGCCCGGCCGTACTATACGGTACTCGCCGTCGAGATATTCAAGTTCGGCAACTCGGTCCGGCCGAAAATCTCGCTCCATTTGGTTCATTTGACGCTCCTGAGAGAAGCAGTGTAGCGCCGGAGCACGGTTGGGGGGAGCAAAATCTAGAAGAGCCTGCCCTGCTCTTTCACCGGCTTCTTGGGGCGGCCAGAGCGATTCAGCGGCTGGCGTGGTGGTCCGATACCAACGGCGCTGATAGATTCATCGGCAAAAGTAAGTATCAGCTCTTCGCCGGAGACCACGTTGACAGCG
>JBJMVL010000003.1:0-9212 GCA_045810735.1 Alphaproteobacteria bacterium | reverse complement strand
TCGTCTTTGAACATCGGTGCGTTGAGATCGAACGTCATGGGCTGTCTCCTAAGCCCAATCTAAGTATGGCGGCTCCTTAAGTCAAGTATATAAACGCCAATACTGGGGCGATTGTATACTTGACGTACTGGCCTCATGGCCTGGAGTACGAGCGCGGATCCTCATTGTGGATCGCCAGCGTAATCCGCCGCGGGGCTGGCTGGTCACGCCCGGTGAAACGCGCGACGGCCTGCGAAGAACTGATGGACCTGGACTGAGGCACGTCCGGAGCGCTGCTCGCCCACAGGCGACGCGCTCCGGAAAGATGCCAACAGGACTTAGTCGTGCGGCGTCGAGGCTGCACCAGCGGCAGCGCCCGTCCCCGCACCCACGGCCGCGCCAACCGCGGCGCCGGGCGCGCACCCGATCGGAAGCGTTACGAGACACCCGATCGCTGCGCCGGTCAAAGCACCCGCCCCCGCGCCCTGCACGGCGCGGGCACCTGGATCCTCGTGCCAAGTTCCATGCACGTAATATCCACGGTCATCGGCAGGGTCGGAGACCCAGTGAACACGCGTATCGCTCTGGTGGGCGGCGTACCAATCGGAGTTGTAATAGGTGATCGGCGTGTTCGGCCCGTAGGCATACATCCGATGCACCCGCCAGCATTCGCCGTATTGGTTGCAGGCGACATAGGTTCTTTCAACAGTTGCGGCGCTGGAAATCGTGGGCGCGATCACGGTTGTGCCGGCAATCGCGAGAAGCGAAGTCAGTCCAAGCGCAGTGTGAAACGTTCTCATGTGTCACCTTTCATTAGCGGCCAGCCGCATCCGACAGCTTTTCCGGTGTAATAAACGAGCCAGGAAGACGATTGTTCCAACTTTGGATATGCCGGCCGCGTCGCAACCCACGGAATGCGCGCTCTTTGGTAAGCACGACGATAAGCTAGCCACTTGCCGTCCGCACCTTCATGGTGCGAGGGGGCGCGGGCGGCATCACCTGCCCCAGCCTTGCACGGTTGTTTTGACGGAAGTCGAACCTCTGGCCAGCAGGCGCAGGCGCGAATTGGTCAGGTTTCCTCACTGCATTGTTGTGCTCGCCGGTAGCTTGATCCGCGAACGTTTGCGCCTTTCCAGCTCTGCCACCCGCGTACGCAATATTTCACGCATGCCTTGGGCCAGCTTCGTAGCTTGCGGATACGGCTTCAAATTCTCCAGCGTGCGCTCGAATTGTGCTTCAAATTCCGCAGCCGGAACGCCTATGCGAACCAGAATGTCCAGCGTCATCTCGAACATCTCGAAGACGAACAACTCGGTTTCCCGCATCGGCCGGTTAATCTCGTCCTCGGGCACGAGGCTTCTCCGCTTGAGTGGTGACAGACCGAACGTAGCTGGAAAACGGGGCGAGAGTCTCTTCCTGGGACTCTATGGCGACCACGCGCAAAGCCTGGCCTTAGCTAGTCTTGGCAGCGGCGTATGGCGCGATGCCGTGGATCTGCGCCGCGATCTTCTCATAGAGCGCGATTGCCGCTTCCGCTGAAACAATATCGGTGTGCTGCCCGATGATTGCGGCCGCGAGCGTGGCTGCGACGATCGGGATGGCGTCTTTCTCAGTCTTGTATTCAACCATAATGTTTTGTCCTTTCCGCTGCGCTGCGAACAAGGGACTGCGAGGTTACGGAGACTCAGTGATAAATCTGATCGTGACTTTGAATCAAAGTCTTTCCCAAAACCGCGGTTCGCGCGTGTAGCAGCGCTCGTCCATCTGGTCGCAGCGCGGCGCCAGCTTGAAATGCTGATCCTGCATGCATTCCAGCATATAGCGCGGGACCAGAAGGCCCATCTTGCTGTTGCGCAATTGCGCGCGGTTGCGCCACTGGGGCGCCTGCTTGTCGAGCTGCACATAGCAGGCCTTCATCGTGTCGTGCGCCGTCGGCGGGCGGCCACAGCCTGAGAGCGCCAGCAGCAGGATGGCCGCCGGGAGAAGAAGCCTTCTGCAGTGTTGATATGCACAGGCCGTCGCGGCCATAGCCCTTATGGTGGTGTGCCGACTCATGCTTGCTTGGCGCCCCGGTTGTTTGTGGATTGTTAACCGCCGGTGGGCAGGATGGTATCCCCATGAGCGAACCTGTGAAGCTTGGGCACAACCTGATGCTGGGTGGCTTCGCCGATCTTGAACGGGCGGACTTTGCCACCGCGCTCCACGAGCCAAAGCACCTTCAGCTTGTGCTGATAAACGCCTGGCGATCGTTTCTCGCCAGACTGTTTCATTAGGCGGGTTTCGCCGACGCAGGCGAGATCTGGCTCGCCAGCTGCTCGACAACGGCGCGGTCGAGCAGCACCCGCAGATCTATGACCCGCTCCGCTGCGGAGAATTGCAGCGACACCGATCCGCCGGGGTGAACGTCGACAACCACCCCCGTCGCTTCATAGGCAAGGCGCGGCCTCAGTTTCTCATCCATCGCGGCAATCCCCTCGTCTGGCAGTTCCAAGCATAGCGCCGGGAGCGCGCGAAGTCATTCGCTAGCTGGCGAGACGAAACACGGCAGCGACAAGAACGTGGGCCTACTTCGATATCGTGCCGGTTATAGTTCCGCTGGCTTTCATCGATAAGGGCGACTGGCAGTAATACTGGTGCGTGTTGGCGTCGGGGTGGCAATTGATGCGGGCCGGACTGCCGTTCAATGTGAGCTTCATTCCATTCAGGCTGCCGATAGTGCCTTCGACCCGCACCGCGTAATTGTCTTCTTTGGCTGCCGTCAGGGTGAAATTTCCCGCGTCGTCGGAATGAACGGTGTCGACCACCCTGCCGCCGGGATCGGTATTCAGCTTCACGGTGAGCCGCGGCGCCGCCTCAGCGGCCACGGTCAGCCAGGCGGACCCGATCAGGACCGCCAAAATCGCTTTCGTCATAAACATTGCCCCCTTAGCAAATGAGGGGGGACGCTAGCTCGCGGCTGTTCCGGCAACAAGGGCGCCCGCGAATCCCCGCGCGGGCCGAAAACGGTGCTCCGGCCGCACTGAGTGGAGGCTGAGAAGAAGGGCTGGCGTAGTCGCTTTAAAAAGCGGCTGCAAGGCGCTGATTTACTTCATGTCTGCCCTGCTTAACCTCGCCAGGCCGGTGCTCGCGCGGACGTGGTCGAACCGGACACGGTCCCCCCGCGTTATTGGGGTCGAGAGTGGGCACTCGGAAAATTAAAGGACTGCGGAATCATGAGAACCATCAGCAGAATGCGTCAGCTTGCGCTGGGCGCGGCTGCGCTCGGGGCCATGGCCTTGGGCGACGGCTTCGTCGCCGCTCCGGCTTCGGCCGGTGTGAGCGTTGGCATCGGCATTGGCGTGCCCGGGCCGGCATACTACGGGACCTATCGCATCCGGACCGGCGCATGCAGCCATCCGCGCTTTGCCTATAACCATCCGTGGCGGTGCGGCTATCCCCGCTTCGCGGAGCCGGTCTTCATCGATGGCGCATGGGTGAATGAACCGCTCTACTGGCGCACCTACAACGGCGGCCGCTACTTCTGGTACCGCGGGCGTTGGGTCACCGGCCACGGCGGCTGGGACGGTCATGTGTACCACGGCGACTGGCGCCGGACCTGGCATGATCGCGGCTGGGACCGCGCGGATGTGCGTGAGAGAATGCAGGATCGCCGCGAAAACATGCGGGATCGCATGCAGGACCGGCGGGAAGACACGCGGGACCGCATGCAGGACCGCCGGGAAGACATGCGCGATCGGGATAATGACCGCGACGATCGCGGCATGAACGACCGCGACCGCGACGATCGCGGCGGCGGAGACCGCGATAACGATCGGGATCGTGGCAACGACAACGACCGCGGCCATTAAGTTCTGATCTCTGCCGCAGGGCAGCTTGGCGGCCTCCGGAACACGTCCGGGGGCCGCTTTTCTTCAGAGTGGCACCGTCAAGGTCATGCCGTCATAGGCGGGCTCGACGCCGGCCGGCAGCTCGCGCTTGAGCGCCGCGTAATCCAGATCCATATGCAGGTTAGTCAACACGGCGCGCTTCGGCTCCACCCGCGCGATCCACTCCAGCGCCGTCACCACATTGGCGTGCGTGGGGTGCACCTTGTGGCGCAGCGCATCGAGAATCCAGCACTCGATTCCGTCCAGCATCCCAAACGCTTCTTCGGAAAGGCCATTGACGTCTGACGAATAGGCAAGCGGCCCGAAGCGGAAGCCGAGCGACTGAATGCGGCCGTGGGTCTGCGGAAAGGGGAGCACCGAGATGGCGCCGCCCTCCCCCACAATTTCCAACGGCTTGCCAGCGAAGATCTCGCGCGCTTTCAGGATTGGCGGATATTCGCTGCCAGGCGGCGTCTCGAACGTGTAGCCGAATTTCCGATGAAGGATGTCGAGGCAATAACGATCGGAATAAACGTCCACCAGGCGATGCATGCCGTATGAGATGGCCCGCAGGTCGTCGAGGCCGTGCGTCTGGTCGGCGTGATCATGGGTGATGAGCACGCCATCCAGATGGCCGCAATGCGCATCCAGCAGCTGCTCGCGCATGTCCGGTGCGGTGTCGACGAGGACTGTGGTGGTGCCGCGGGAGCCATGCTGGCGCACAAGAATAGAGCAACGCCGGCGCCGGTTCTTTGGATTGGTGGGATCGCAGACCCCCCAATCGCCGCCGCCGCCCGGGCCGCCGAGCCGCGGGATGCCCGTCGATGAACCGCAGCCGAGAATGGTGACTTCTAGCGCGGCGCTCACGGGCGCTTCGCCCGGGTGAAGAGTCGAAAGAAATTTTCCGTGGTGGCGTTCGCCAGTTCCGCGAAGCTGACGTTCTTCAATTCCGCCAGCGCTTCGGCCGTATGCTTCACGAAGGCCGGCTCGTTGCGCTTGCCACGGTAGGGCATCGGCGCGAGGTACGGCGCATCCGTTTCCACCAGCAGCCGGTCGAGCGGCACGGTTTTGAGCACGCCGCGCAAGGCTTCCGATTTCTTGAACGTGGCAATGCCGGATGCCGAAATGCAGAAGCCGAGTCCCAGCGCCGCATCTGCGAGGCGCTGCGTTCCCGTGAAGCAGTGGATGAGGCCGGTGAAAGCCCCCTCCCCCATCTCCTCCTCGAGAATCGCGATGGTGTCGTCTTCCGCATCACGGGTGTGAACGATCAGCGGCAACGCCAGTGCGCGCGCCGCTGCGATGTGGGTGCGGAAATTGGTGATCTGCAGGTCGCGCGGGCTGTGGCCGTAATAGTAGTCGAGACCGGTTTCGCCAATGCCAGCCACCTTCAGATGCTGTGCGCGCTCGATCAGCGGCGCCGCATCGGCAAGCGGCTCGATCTTTGCCTCGTGCGGATGGATTCCGACCGAACAATAGATATCCGGGAAGCGCTCGGCCACCGCGAGCACCTGCGGAAACTTCGCCAAGGTCGTTCCGATGCTGACGCACACGCGCACGCCAGCCTCATGCGCGCGAGCCACCACGGCATCGAGCTCGGGTGCGAACTCGGGAAAATCGAGATGGCAATGGCTGTCGACGAGCATGGGGTCGGAATAGCTCTATCGTCCTTTGCTGGCGAGCCCAATCGCGCGCGCGGACGACAGGATCGTCTGCCGAGGCTCCAGATTGAGTCCGGTTGCGCGATCGAAATTCGCCCGCACCTGCTCCCAGGCTTCGATCCAGCGGCGCATCCCGGCACCGCCTTCGGCTTGCGCGCGGGCCCGGATGCGTTGCTCCAGCGCGTCCATCATGAAGCTGCCGAACGCCGGCAGACGGCCAGCGCTACGCGCCACGCGATCGGCCAATGCGAGGAGCGTGAGAACATTGGGGTTCGCTGCCTGATCCACGACTCGCTCCGCGTCCTTCGCCAGCGCCAGCATGTCGTCATCTGCCAGGGCGAGGGCGGTGCCAAGCGAGGCGCCTGCGAGTTTCGCAAGCGCATTGCGATCTGCCTCGCTCTTTTTCGGCAGATGCTGTGCGAGTTCAGACGCCAGCACGTCCTCACTGAGCAGCCGCAAGGCGAGGCGCTGACAGCGCGAGCGGATTGTCGGCAGCAGTTTGCCGGGCGCGTTCGACAGCAGCATCAGCATGGATTGCGACGGCGGCTCCTCGAGGGCTTTGAGCAGCGCATTCGCCGCCTCGTTGCTCATGTCGTCGGCCGTATCGATGATCGCGATGCGCCAACCGCCGGACCCGGCGGTCATTCCGAAAAACCCGGAGAGGCGCCGGATCACATCGACAGAGGTCTCCGTCATCAGCTTGCCGGTCTTCGGATTGGGACCGCGCTTCAGCACCAACAAGCCGGGATGTGCGCCGGCAGCCACCTGCAGCGACACCGAATCATTCGGCGGAACGAACAAGTCTTCGGGTCCGCTGTCGGTGGCGCCGTGACGCAAAAGATACCGCGCAATGCGATAGGCGAGTGTCGCCTTGCCGATGCCGCGCGGCCCGGCGAGCAACCAGCCCTGCGGCGTCCGCCCGGAGCGGATGGCCCGGCAAGCGCGTGCCAGCGCTTCATCCTGTCCCGCCAGCCGGAAGGTCTCGCGCGGATGCGCAGATCCTTCGATCCGATCGGGTTCTTCGATGTCTTCGCTGCGGGCGCGCTTCGCCATTACTCGATCCCCAAGCGTGTGCACACAGCGCCCCATATTACTGCTGCTACGCGATCCTGCACATCCGTCGCATCCACGACTACGCAGCGGGTAGGCTCTCTTTTTGCAATCTCGAGAAAAGCTTGACGAAGCCGCTCATGAAACGTTTTCCCAAACCGCTCGAAGCGGGCTTCCTTTCTACGATTCAATGCAGATTTTGCTTCGGGCGAATCTGGATCCTTCATGGCAGGATCGAATAGGGGCATCGCTCGTGTTGAAGTTCGCAAGAGCCCAGTTGCAGGCGAAACGTCAAGCACCAGCGTAAGGTCAGGCGCGAAGTCCCCAATTGCTAGCTTATGAAGATTACCGATGGTCTCGCGATCAAGTTCTCGGCCGACTCCTTGGTAGGCATAGGTGGAGTCCGTAAAGCGATCACAAATGACCCAGCGATTCTTAGACAAAGCCGGTTCGATTGTCCGAAGAATGTGATCGCGACGAGCAGCAAAAAGCAGAAGGGTTTCAGCGATCGGGTCCCATCGGTCCACATCGCCTTGCACTAGAAGTCTGCGGACATCCTCTGCGCCGGGCGAGCCACCGGGTTCTCGGGTGACGATGTTTTCTATACCGTGGTCGAAGAGTGCCTGCGAAAGCCGCCGCGCGTGTGTCGATTTCCCCGCGCCCTCCCCGCCTTCGAGCGTGATGAAGCGCGCCGGGCGAGCAGCATTCATTTCCGTCCGTGGCCGGCAATCACCGCGTGAAGTCCTGTGAAGATACGGCTTATGAAACCGGCGGACCCGACGGCTTCCGCGGCATAAAGCGGCACGGACAGATCAGGAGAATTCGGAGCCGTCACGTTCAGGCTCGCGATACGCTGACCTTTGCTGATCGGCGCCTTCACCGGTCCATCGTAGCTGACGACAACTTTCATCCCGGCGCGCGCTTCGGGCGTCATCGTCACGGCAAGCGGCTTTCCGGTGGTGAGTGGTACGGTGCCTCGATCGCCCTGCCACACCTGCGCTTCAGCCACCGTATCCGCTGGAGAGAACAGCTTGTATTGCCGGAACTCGCGGTATGCCAGACCGAGGAGACGCGCAGCTTCGTCGGCGCGCCGCTGTTCGGCGAACCAGTCTTGCGCCTTGCCACCGCGCTTTTGAAGATCGGGATAGCGCAGCCCATTGAGCACGAGAATGAGGCGGCGTCCGCTCTGAACGGCCGATACGGTAATTCCGTAACCGGAAGCCTCGATGTGGCCGGTCTTCAATCCGTCGGCGCCCGGAAACTTGTCCAGCACGAGATTGCGATTGTGCTGGTGGATGTTGCTCCACACGAAATCCCGCTCGCCGAAATAGTGGTAATATTCCGGGTAGTCCTTAATCAGGTGCCGTGCCAGTTGTGCGAGATCCATCGCCGACATCAGCTGCCCTGGCGGCACGTCGAGCCCGTTCGGATTGACGAAGTGCGATTGCTTCAGGCCGATCTTCTTCGCCCGTTCGTTCATCATGGAGACAAAATTTTCGACGGTGCCTCCCAACGCCTCCGCGATCACGATACAGGAGTCGTTGCCGGACATGATGATGACGCAGCGGATCAGGTTCTCGACCGAAATCTTGTCGCCGATATTAACAAAGCACTCTGAACCGGCACGCTCTCGCCACGCCCGCTCCGATACCGGAAAAGAGTCGGTCAGCTTGACGCGGTGATCCTTCAGCCGCTGGAAAAGCAGCTCAAGGGTCATCAACTTGCTCATCGAGGCCGGGGGGACGGCGGCGTAGGCATCCTTTGCCCACAACACCTGCCCGTTATCGGCATCCATGATCACGGCATGCTCGGCGGTGGTCTGCAGGGCTTCCGCAACCGCCGGGCTGGTTGCGATCGGCGAGAAAAGAAAAAGAGACAAGACTGCAAAGCGGAAACGCCGCATCTACGGGAACTCCACGAAGGACGAAATCTACTGATCGACGACGATCTGTGCGCCGTTCTTACCAAGCTCGCTCAGCCGCGCCAACGCGGCATTTGCGGCCTCGAGATCGTCGTACGGCCCGGACCGTACCCGGTAAAGCGGCCTGCCGCCGCGTTCCGCAGCGGAGACAAACACGCCGGCACCCAAATCCGCTTTCAGGCGTTCGGCATTTTCGGGTGAGCTGAACGTGCCGGCCTGCACATACAGATGTGTGGCTTTTTGATCCGAATCGGCACTTACGGGCTCATCCGGTTGATCAACTTGGGTTGGGGGCACATCGTTCAGTGGCTCTGACGGAGGCGGCGGTTCCAGCGCCGCCACCTGGACGGGCTTGGGCAAAGGTTTCGACGCCTCGCGCGCGACAGCCGGAGCGCGCGCCGCGGGAGCGGCGTGAATAGCACGGGCGATTTGCGATTCGTCCGGCCGGCTCGGAAGGTCTGCGCGGCCGAGGTAGGTGACACGTACCTGCGCGGTGCCTTTGGCATAGAAGCCCAGCAACTCGGCAGCGTGCCTTGAGACATCGATGATGCGTCCGTTGGCAAATGGGCCACGGTCATTCACGCGCAGCACGAGAGATTTGCCGTTTTCCAGATTCGTCACACGCACATTCACCGGCATCGGCAAAGTACGATGCGCGGCGGTCAATCCTTCGCCGTCATAGATTTCGCCGTCGGCCGTGGGCTTGCCGTAAAACGTTGGCCCGTACCACGAGGCGAT
>JBJMVL010000002.1:0-10788 GCA_045810735.1 Alphaproteobacteria bacterium | reverse complement strand
CGGCGCGCCTTGCGGAAGCGATCGGCCTCACGCGCGCGATTGGGCTGCACGTCATCGGCGAACACATCGTGCCGCTGGCGCGCCCCACGCCCGCGACCTTGATTGGTTCGGGCAAGGTGGAAGAGATCGCGGCGGAAGCGCGCGGGCTTGAGCCGGAAGTGATCATCGTCAACGCACAACTGTCGCCGGTGCAGCAGCGCAATCTCGAGCGCGCGTGGAACACCAAGGTGCTGGATCGCACCGCCCTCATTCTCGAAATTTTCGGCGAGCGGGCGCAAACGCGCGAAGGAAGGCTGCAGGTGGAGCTCGCGCATCTCACATACCAGCGCTCGCGGCTGGTGCGCAGCTGGACTCACCTTGAGCGGCAACGCGGCGGCTTCGGCTTCCTCGGCGGCCCCGGCGAAACGCAAATCGAAACCGACCGCCGCCTCATTGGCGAGCGCATCGCCAAGATCAAACGCGAGCTCACCGAGGTGTCGCGCACGCGGGGCCTGCACCGCACGGCGCGCAAGCGCGTGCCGTATCCGGTGGTGGCGCTGGTGGGCTACACCAATGCCGGCAAGTCCACTCTGTTCAACACGCTCACCAAATCCGGCGTGCTGGCGAAGGATCTGCTGTTCGCCACGCTCGATCCCACCATGCGCGGGTTGAAGCTGCCCGATGGCCGCAACGTCATTCTCTCCGACACTGTTGGCTTCATCGCCGATCTGCCGCACGAGCTGATCGCTGCCTTCCGCGCCACCCTGGAAGAGGTGCTGGAAGCCAACGTGATCCTGCACATCCGCGACGCCGCCCATGACGAGACCGACGCGCAGCGCGCCGACGTGCTGAAGGTGCTGGACGAGCTTGGCATCGAAGCCGATGGCGAGCGGCCGCTCCTCGAAGTGCTGAACAAGATCGACCTGCTGGAGGCGCAGGAGCGGCGGGCCTTGCTGGCGCGGGCAAAGCGCGGCGGGCCGATCGCGATTTCGGCGCTGACCGGCGATGGGCTCGCGGAGCTGCTGTCGCGCATCGGGCAGGCGCTGAGCGCCGGGGAAACCGTGTACCGCCTGAGGCTCGATCCGGCGGATGGGGCCGGGCTTGCCTGGGCCTACAAGCACGGCCGGGTGGCGGGCCGCCGCGACCGCGCCGACGGCCTCTGGCTCAGCGTGGCCATCGATCCCGCGGACATCGACCGCTTTCTGGCCCGCTTCGGTGACAACATCCGCGTGGAACCGGCAATCCGCCGCGCGTCCTGAGCGGCGCGTCCGCACCTTCCACATACCCTCCCCTTGAGGGAGGGTCGAAAAGGCCGAAGGCGTTTTCGGGGAGGGGTGATTTCCCTGCGCTTGCGGCTTTGCCCCCTCCCCGAAATTCGCATCGCGTATGCTCGCGAATTCCGACCCTCCCTCAAGGGGAGGGTTGATTGGGTGCTGTCTGTGTCCGGTCGACCGCCGCAGGGTTCGCACGTAGCAGCGCTGCGGCGTGACGACTTCATAGAACACGCGCGGCGTGGGCCGGGGCAGGGCGGCGCGCAGGGGCGCCAGTTCGGCCCTGAGCAGCCGCACATAGAGGCGGAGCGCCCGGTTGAATTCGCGAAAGGCGCGGGTGTGGCAGCCGGACCTCTGCGCATTGCGATTGCCGCGCGGCGCGCCGCCCTTGGCCTTCACGCGAAGTGTTCTCCCCCTGCGGAGCGGGGGGAGTGCCGGCGAAGCCGGCGAGGGGGGCACCGCGCACGTGGCCGCCCCCTCCGTCGCGCAATGCGCGACACCTCCCCCGTAAACGGGGGAGGAAAGATGATCGTCTAAGCCGCTGATAAGAGTGGAAATTCGGCTGGAGGTTGTTTTGCGAATTTCGCGAGGGGGTGGGCTCCCCTCCTCAGTTTCCGGCAAGCTCGGCAGCTTCGGCAGACGCAGATTGGCGAGGAGCAGCGCAACCAAAGGATCGAGCGTGCTGGCCTTCTCGAGACTGCCCCATACGAAGGCGGTTTCCCGCATGGCCTCGCAGAGCTGGAGAAACGGGCCGATCCAGGCCGCGCACAGCCGCGGATCGCCAGCCGTAACGGCTCGCCTCCGGCACGCCTCTATCAATCCGAACTGCGCCCGCGCCTGCTTCTCCAGGCCGGATAGTCCCTTTTCTCTTTCCATCGAGATAATATAGAACACAACAGATACGGAATCAAGGGTCCGCTTCATGGGCCGCGGGCTTGGCTAACGTGAGACTATCCGGACTCACGCAGATTTTTTCTTGCTCGGCGGCACCGGCTAGTTCATATTTTGTTCGCGCCCGGCAAATGTAGTGAAAATGCCCGAATACGAAATAGACGAGGACGGTCTGCCCGCTCTATTGTGGGCGAGTGGGCGCTGGAGAAACACGAGCGGCTGCGCAAGTACGTCGACATCACTCGGGCGACACGTCGGAAGTTCACAATCCAGACCGGCTCACGCAAGTATGTCGCGGGAGCAGCATACATCGATCTATTCGCTGGCCCAGGTCGCGCGCGCATTCGTGATTCGACTCGCGTGATTGATGGCAGCCCGGTTATCGCCGCCAAAGCGGCAGTCGCCAGTACTGTTCCGTTTACTGAAATGCATCTTGCTGATGCTGACCAACAGTTCTGTGATGCTGCTGTCAAACGTGTGCAAGCTGCGGGGGGCATCGTTACGGGATACTGAGCCTCAGCAGAAGCGGCGGCCAAAACCATCCTTGCGAAACTAAATCCGGAGGGGCTGCATTTCGCGTTTCTAGATCCGTACAATTTGGAAGGCCTCACGTTCGCGCTGATCAAACAGCTTTCGGCCTTTCATCGCATCGACATACTTTTGCATCTGAGCGTCGCAGATTTGCAGCGAAACTTAGAGCGATATTCGGCGGCTCTACATTCGCCGCTGGACGAAGTCGCGCCGGAATGGCGATCGGCTGTTGATCTAAAGCAGTCAGCAAAATCGCTCCGGGCGGCATATGCCTCCTACTGGCAAGATAAAATGCAGGAACTCGGTTTCACGCATCGCGGCGTGGAATTGGTAAAGGGCAGCAAGAATCAACGCCTCTATTGGCTTGTGTTTTTGAGCCGGAGTGAATTTGCGAATGACCTGTGGGATAAGATCAGACACATCTCGGGGCAGGGGCAGCTAGGGTTATGAGTAATGGCCGGATTAAGTGACATCGAGTGGACAGATGCGACCTGGAATCCGGTCTCGGGCTGCACGATTTTGTCGCCGGGGTGCACGCATTGTTACGCAATGCGCATGGCAGCGCGGCTGCAGGCGATGGGACACCCCGCGTATGAGGACGTCACGCGCAAGGTGAACGGCAAATCGGTATGGACCGGAACGTTGCACCTGAACGAGCAGGCGCTGACGATTCCGTTACGTTGGCGGGCGCCGCGCAAGATTTTCGTCAACTCCATGTCCGATCTGTTCCAGGACGGCATACCTGATAAGTTTATCGGACAAATTTGGGATGTGATGGGGCGCACACCGCAACACATCTTTCAGATCCTCACCAAGCGGCCCGAAAACATGCTGCGGGTCGTAGTGGCAAACCGCCTCGCGACGCTGCCCAATGTGTGGCTTGGGACATCTGTGGAGTCCAGGAAGTACATTGGTCGGATTGAAGATCTCCGCCATGTTCCAGCGTAGGTTCGATTCATCTCATACGAACCCTTGCTCGGTCCGATCGGCCGAGTCGACATGGTCGGCATTCACTGGGCCATCGTGGGCGGGGAATCTGGTCCGCGCGCCCGATCGATGAAGGAAGCCTGGGTGGACGAAATTCGGACGCAGTGCGAGCAGCAGCAGGTGGCTTTCTTCTTCAAGCAGTGGGGCGGCACGAACAAGAAGGCTGCCGGCCGCAAATATCTCGGCCGCACTTGGGATAACTATCCGGAATTGCGCGCAGGCGAATGAGCGATTTGCATGATCTCTCCGGTACGAAGAAATCTTCGAATGATCCAAGACGCCAAACTTGCCTCGGTTCTGTAATCGCCCTTATCGGTCTCGGCGTAGGTGCTACAGTTGCTGGTCGAGCGGACAGTCAGGCATCAAGCAGCGATGCGTTATTTTCGCGGTACTCCGTAGCTAAAGTCTACCGAGGCGCAGTCCGGCTCCCGGATTTCCGACACCGAGATCATACCTTCTCTCTGTTTCAGACGCGGATTCGAAACGGGATGCGCAGGGGCGCCAATTTCGCAGGGCATTTTGCGATTATCGGCTGGGGGTGCGGGACGGAATGCGTAAACTACGTCATCGGCGACATTGTTACGGGAAGGGTATTCAAATTTCCGCTTGGAGGCGAAGATAATTTGGAGCTTCGCCTCGACGCTAAACCAACCAGTCGGCTCATCGTGGCAAGATGGGTCGCATATACTGACAGGCACTCTAAGGATGATTTGCCAATTATGAAGTGCCTGCGCCAGAATCTCGTCTGGAATAACTGGTCGATCATGCCACTATCGAAACCCGCCGTAGTCGCAACGGTCAAATCCACTCAACTAGAATTATGTGACGGCCTATAACCAATCGCGGTCATCAAGGCGTCTGACGTGATGGTGGGGAAGTGAACAGAAGCCGCTGAGGTTCGCGCTTCGCTTGTGAATCAATCCTCCCCCTAGGGTAGGGTGTGAATCCATTCGAGCGATGACGACAGCGCTAGGGAATATTCGGCTCCCGCGCCGCGTCCCACAAACGAGGGGCTCGTTCAGAGCCGGGAGGACTTCCATGCCATTTTTGAATTCGGGGACGGGATACATATTCTCTGCACCGGTAAGGGATAGGATACGCACGCACTCCCCCGGCCCAACCCCCAGCGCAGCGTGAAGTAGGCGTTCGCCGTATATGCAGCGGCCCCGGAGTGAACTCCGAGGCCGCTAGGGGTTTTCGGTGTAATCCAACATCGGCACTGCTCTGCCGATATTGGGCGCCGAGCTTACGCTCAGCGGCCGAAGACTAGTGCTTTGTAAAATAACTGACGCATTCGCCCTGATTCTTGAATGGGCCTGGCGGGGAGCTGAAGTTCTGCCAGCCACCGTTCTTGCAGTCCTCCTTGCTGGACGGCTCGTAGTCATACAGCGTGCCGTTCACGTCGGTGTTGTCGATCAGCACGGTCTGACTGCCGGTCGGGCCATTGTCGCTCACCAGGAAAATGTCTGTGACGGTTGCGCCGCTGTAGCGCGCCTGCGCGGCGGCCCAAGTGTCGTAGAACGAGCCGCCGGGCAATTGCGACGTGTCGACCAGACTTGCCGGCGAAAGCAGGTTGCCCGTCGGCGTCCACATGTTCGGGATGCAGCCGGTGTAGCTCGGCGGCGGCCCGATATAGGCGAAGATGGTGCCGCTATAGCCGTCAAGCTGGATACCGAAGCGCGGCGACCCCAAACCGCAGCTGCTGGCTGTGAAATCGTAATCGGTTTCGAGGTCGTTCAGGTTGTTGATGGTGAGACCGGCCGGCGCCGAAAAATCGATTCCCGAATAGGTGCCCGTAGTGGCGTCGGCAACCAGCTGCACGGCGCGATTGGACGCCTCGCCCGGACTCACATACGTGGCGCTGCCGAACAACGTGTATGGCGCCGCCTGCGCGATGCAGGGAACGACGACGCCGACCGCCAGAACAGCGGCCAATAGAGCAAACTTTTTCATGTAATCCCCTCTTGTGATCAACGTGCATATTGCACTGATTGTTTCCTCTCAATATTCCTGCAGTATTCATTTGTAAACAGGCTTCGGTGCGCCAAACTTCACTCAGGATATCGTCCTGGCGCAGCAAGGTGAACGACCCGAGTGCACAGGCGTTGGGCTGCTCTTCCATTGCATGGCAGGATTCGGCGACAGGATTTGGTTTGAGCAATGGATTGGCCGGGTCGAACCCGGCGATGATGCGGGAATATTCGGCGCTGCGCCGCGTCCAACAGGTGAGGGGCGCGTAAGAGCCGGGAGGATTTCCATGTCATTTGTTTGCGCAGCGTCGCGCGCCATGTTGCTGGCGGCTGCTGCGAGCCTGATTTTCACCGCTACCGTCGCGCAGGCCAGTCACCAGTTCCAGGTGCTTTACGCATTCAAGGACAAGGCCGATGGCGGGCGTCCGCATGGCAGCCTCATCCTGGATCGAGAGGGCAATCTTTACGGCACCACGGTGGAGGGCGGAACGGCCAAGTGCCGCTGCGGCGTGGTGTTCCGGCTTTCGCCCGGCGGCGAGGAGACTCCGCTTTACGCATTCCACGGTCACGACGGTTACCATCCCGTGGGCCCGCTGGTGCGCAACAAGGCTGGCGACGTCTTCGGCGTCACCCAGGAGGGCGGGAAAACCTTCGATGGCGCGGTGTTTCGCCTCAGCGCCAGCGGCAACGAGACCGTGCTGCATTCCTTTTCCGGCATTCCGGACGGCTCCGGATTGAATGACGGGCTGACGATCGATCGCGACGGCAATCTTTACGGCGCCACGACATATGGCGGCATCGGGGACGGCACCGTGTTCAAGGTCACGCCAGACGGCACCGAGACCGTCCTGCACACATTCCGCGACGGCGAGAACGATGGCGCCTACGCCTATTCCGGCGTGATCCGGGACAGAAAGGGCAACCTCTACGGCACCACGATGGATGGCGGTTCCGGCGGCCAGCAGCAGGGGCCGGGAATCCTCTACAAACTGACGCCGGGTGGGAAGTTCACCGTGCTGCACCACTTCGAAGCCCGCACGGGTGACTATCCGAGCGCCGCGCCGCTGATGGATGCGGGCGGCAATCTGTACGGCACGACGATTGCCGGCGGCGATATCGGCCAGGGCACCGTGTACAAATATGCGGACGGGACGTACAGTGTGCTGCATTCCTTCGGCGGCCAGAACGACGGCGAGTATGGCATCGGCCGCTTGGTGATGGATGGCGACGGCAGCCTCTACGGTGTCACGCAAGGCGGCGGCGCGGCCTGCGATTGCGGCATCGTGTTCAAGCTGGCGCCCGATGGCACCTACACCGTGCTTCACCGCTTCACCGGCGGCGACGATGGCGGCCAACCCGCAGACGGGCTTGTGATGGATGGGGCAGGCAATCTGTTTGGCACCGCCTATCAGGGCGGCAAGAACGGCGACGGCGTGGTGTTCAAGATCCGGAACTAGCCGCTGTCTGGCCGCCCTGACGCTTTTGCCTGCTGCCACAGCGCTTCCATCTCGTCGAGGGTAGCGTCGTGCGGGGATTTGCCTTGTGCCTGAAGGCTTTGCTCGATGAAGCGGAAGCGGCGCGAGAACTTCTCGTTGGCAGTGCGCAGAGCGTCCTCCGGCTGCACCTTCAGGTGCCGGGCGAGGTTGGCGACCACGAACAGCAGATCGCCAATCTCTTCCTCGATCTCCGCTTGGCCAGCGCCGCCCGCCTTGGCCTCGACGATTTCCTGGGCTTCCTCCGCCAATTTCTCCACCACGCGAGGCGCAGAATCCCAATCGAAACCGACGCTTGCGGCGCGCTTCTGAAGTTTCAGCGCACGGGTCAGCGCAGGCAGGGCGCGGGGCACGTCGTCGAGCAGGCTGGCGTCCGGCTTGCCGGCGCGCTCGCGGGCCTTGTGCGTCTCCCAGGCTGTGACCTGCGCCTCGGCGGTGTCGATGCCGGCCAGATCGCCGAACACATGGGGATGCCGCCGCACCATCTTGTCGGTCACCGCGGCCACCACGTCGGCGAAATCGAACAGCCCGCGCTCCTCGGCAAGCTGCGCGTGGAACACCACCTGGAAGAGCAGGTCGCCGAGCTCGTCCTTCAGGCCGTCCCAGTTCTCTTCCTCGATAGCGCCCGCCACCTCATAGGCTTCCTCGATGGTGTAAGGCGCGATGGAGGCGAAGCTCTGCTCGACATCCCACGGGCAGCCGCCATCGGGATTGCGCAAGGTCCGCATAATGTCCAGCAAGGCGGCGATATCGCGTGGGTTTTGATCGGGCATGCCGCGTCATAGCAGCAAATTCGCAATCGCGGGCGCCGTAAGAAGGCGGCGGCGCGGACTTAGTAGTTACCGACAAGCACCGAGTCGAGTTTGGCCTGCAGATAGGCGCGATGGGCTTCGGTCAGCTTGCCGCCGTCTGCCGCTCGTAACTGCAAGCCTTCTTTTCGCACGGCGAGAATGGCAGTCCGTTTTTGGCGGGCGCGCGGGAACGTGGCGGCAGGAGGCACAAAGATCCCTTCGCTGGCTTTGGCGGCAGCAGCACCAGAGAGAGCGGCTGCTGGCGCGGCCATGAGCGGGGATGCGAAGAGGAGTGGCGCGACCGGTGCGGCGGTCAATATGAGCATTTTCATTGCGGCTCTCCAATGACGCGCTCCAAAGGCATTCCACACCCGAAAAGACAGCAGCGGCAAGAGCCTCTGGCGGTGGGTTGGGTCGCACTTCTCGATGCTGTCTCGGCGGCAGGGACCGAGCCTTAAAGCTGCCGGTTCAGCGGCCGCGGCCCCTTATCCTAATTTCGTATAATGTATATTATGGGAAATACTGGGGCGATTATATACTTGACATAGGTAGGCACAATCCCTAGGTTATTGGCTTAGAGGATGAGTGCCATGAACTTGAACGATCCGATCTTCACCGATGAAGCCAAGGCCCGGACCTACTTTGAGGCAATCCGCTGGCCTGATGGCATTAGCTGTCCGCATTGCGGCGGGACCGAGCGTTGCTATCGCCTTAGCGGCAAGTCCCACCGGCCCGGCCTTATCCATTGCAACGACTGTAGCGGCTCGTTCACGGTCACCACTGGCGGCGTCATGGAGTCCAGCAAGATACCGCTCACGAAATGGGCTTTGGGCTTTCGGCTCTATGCGGCCAGCAAGAAAGGCTTCTCGGCTCACCAGCTCCACCGCTCGCTTGGCATTACCTACAAAACCGCATGGTTCATGGCGATGCGGATTAGAGAAGCAATGGCCCCGCTCGAAGGCAACGCACCCATTGGCGGCAAAGGCAGGATTGTCGAAGCCGACGAAACGGAACTGTCCCCTTCCCGCAAGAGCAAGCGCCGCAGCCGTGCGAAGAACAAGCGGTTCGTGGCCCTTGTGGAGCGTGACGGAAGCGTGCGCTCGGTTGTGATCGACGGCGCGGACTCACAGGCCATTCGTGCCGCTATCGCCCGCCACGTCCATCCTGAAAGCACGCTGCACACCGATGGAGCGCAGGTCTATCGCTATTCCGATCTGCCCGCGCCTTCCGGCCTTGTGGCGAAGCATGAGAGCGTGGACCACAACAAGCAGTACGCCCGCAAAGGCGAGACTGGCACCGTCCACACGAACACCGCAGAGGGCTATTTCTCGATCTTCAAGCGTGGCCTTGTCGGCACCTATCAGCACATAGGCGAGCAGCACATGGGCCGATATTTGGCCGAATTCGACTTTCGCCAGAACAATCGCGTTCGCCTTGGTGTGAACGATGAAATGCGGACTGCGCGGGCAATCAAAGGCGCAGAAGGCAAGCGGCTCACCTACCGGCAACCTAACGCAGCCTGACAAGCGGGCCTTTAGAGAGGGCCACAAGCGGCTTAGGCTCATTCTGGAATTGCTGGAGGGGCGATAATGAGCAATGAGCGCTCTAAGTCCGAGTTGTTGGAGGCGATACGCAAAGAGGCGGACACCGGCAAAAATGCGGTGGACCATTATACCGGCTTCATCATCCCGCCATTTGCCGAATTGCTAATGAACCTTGCCGAACAGGCGGAAGCTTCCGCGAAGCGTCTGGAGCGCCTGACCAAGCGCCTCTATTGGTGCACCATCGCTGTTCTAGTGCTCACGTTTCTCTTGTTCGCGAAGGAGGCTGCGGAGCTGTATCGCGGTCGGCAGTAGGATGGCGATAACGAGAAGATATCCAGCCATCATAAGCAAATGGAACCACATTGCCGGATGTGGCAACGATCAACCGCGCCTAGCAACGCACCGGATTATCTGGCAGCGCTGCCTGTTCGCTTTTTCGCGTTAGCCCTAGTCCGCGAGGACCGACTCGTTCTCTTCTTGGCCTTGAGCGTCGCGTTGGGCTTGTGCGGAGTCGTTAGCGCACGCCTGAGTCCATCTTCCATGCGGCGCTTGGTTTCGGCGTCGCTGTATTGATCCTGGTCCTTCATGGTTCGAACCATAGCACCGATCCACAACACCTGCATATTCTGCGGTGGCTCTCCCACCAATAACGAACATGTCTTTCCTCGATGGTCGCACCGCTACATCCAAAAGCGGAAGGGGAAATACAGCCGATCCGTAGGGGAAACGGATCTGGTGTACGATCGAGAGGTCTTGCTCAAAGGCAAGGGCGACATTCACGACTGGCAGGTCAAATGCGTTTGCGAGCCTTGCAACAACGGATGGATGCGAGAGCTAGAGAACAAGGTTCGGCCAATCATCGCGCCACTAATTCAGGGCCAGCCAACCATTCTACGGATGCAGGATCGACGCGTGATCGCCGGTTGGGCGATCCTGAAAACCATGATTGCGGATCGCGACATAGAAGGCTTCTTCACGTGGGGCAGTGCAGACAGAGCCAGAATGAAGCGTCAGCAAACGCCACCGCTAGGAACGTGTTGGGTGTGGCTTGCGGATTACCCTCGAATTGACGGGCTTCTTTACTGGTCCTCGTATCCTATGGCGTTTTGGACCAAGGCTAGGCACCGTTCCCGACTTGGAGAACCCACGACCAAGTTCAATGGTGCCACCACTACGCAGGTGATCGGCAATCTGTTCATCCATACCTTCCACAGCCCATGAAGGGGATCGTCGAAAAGTTCGCTTTCCGACCACCAACAGGTGCCAAGCTGCGGATGATCTGGCCGCCTTCGGTTGAGCATATCAGGCGGCCCTTGGATTCCCTTAGCGAT
>JBJMVL010000001.1:0-14207 GCA_045810735.1 Alphaproteobacteria bacterium | reverse complement strand
CGAAGGTACCTTCGGCGATGCAAAGCAGCGCATCGTGCGCCTCATACATGTCAGCCGCGCCGAAATGCACATCGTTGGTGGCCACCAGCGGCAGGCGCTTGGCGTAAGCCAAATCGATCAGCTTGCCTTCCGCCGCCCGTTCTTCCGGCAGCCCATGCCGCTGCAATTCTACGTAGAGCCGGTTGCCGAACATCGCAAAGAGGCGATCCAGCAGTGCCTCGGCCGCATCCACTTGGTTCTCAACAATCAGCCGGTTCAGCGGACCGCCAGGCCCGCCGGTGAGCACGATCAGTCCTTCCGCATGCGCCGCCAGCATCTCCGGCGTCGCATGCGGCCAATCACCCGGCTCGACCGATAAAAACGCCGCGCTCAGCAGCTTGGTGAGATTGCGATACCCGATCTCGCTCTGCGCAAGCAGCGGCAGCATCGGGGGACGCTGGCGAACCGTCCCGCCACCCAGCTGCGGCGGATCGAATTCCACCGCCAACAGACAACCCACGATCGGCTGCACCCCGGCTTTCGCCAACGTCTCGCTGATCTCGTAGACTCCGAAGAGATTGTTAACGTCGGTGACGGCGACCGCCGGCATCGCGTTCTCAAGCGCGAGCTTCGCCAGCTGCACAGGTCGAACGGCACCCTCGAGCAGCGAGTACGCGCTCTTCACCCGCAGGTGGACAAAGCCGGCCGATTTGCGCGCTGCCTTCATCGTTCGATTCTCATTAGGGGCATTGGCAGTATCGGCCAGCCGAGCGCCATCGCGGTGCGGTCGCTTCGCTCGTCCACAGACTTCTCAGTTGAGCGCGACGTGCGCGATACCCGCCAGCGCAAACGAGCACACCATGAAGATCACCACCCCTACGCCTGCAACCACATCCTGAATCCATGCCATCCGCGTTCTCCTCTTTGTTCGTTCATTGTTCTATATAGAACAAAAGAGGAATACTGTGAGACGCATAGCAGCTATGCACAACATCCTACACGGTCCCTTGCATTTAACCGACTAGTTATTTAACCTGCCAGTTAACATGCAGCAGCTGGATCATACTTTCTCAGCCCTATCGGACCCGACCCGCCGCGCCATTCTCGCGCGCCTGGCGCTTGGAGAAGCCACGGTGGGCGAATTGGCAGCGCCCTTCGAAGTGTCTCTGCCGGCCATCTCCAAACACCTGAAGGTGCTGGAGACGGCGGATCTCATCATTCGCGAGAAGCGGGCGCAAAGCCGCGTCTGCCGGCTGAAGCCGGAAGCACTAAAGGCGGCCAGCGACTGGATCGAGCAGAACCGGCGCATGTGGGAGGACCGATTCGATCGCCTCGATGCCTACCTGCGCGAGCTTCAGGCCAAGGAGAAGAACGATGGCGAGTAGTGCCGCGCACGACGACCGCGTGCTGGTGATCGAGCGTGAGTTCGACGCACGGCGCGCGCTGGTGTGGAAGACCTTCACCGATCCAAAGCACATGGTCGCGTGGATGGGGCCGCGCGATCACCCATCCGTGTTGCACGAGGCCGATGTGCGGCCGGGCGGCAAGTGGCGCGGGCGCCTGCGGGCGGTGGATGGCAGCCGCGACCTTGGCCAGGGGGGCGAATATCGCGAAGTGCGCGAGCCGGATCGCCTCGCCTTCACCTTCTACTGGGACCAGGAAGACGGATCGCGCGGGCCCGAAACCCTGGTGGAGATCGATTTCACAGAACGCGGCGGCAAAACCCTGATGACGTTCCGGCAGGGCGTGTTCAACACAAGCCCCAACCGCGACGGTCACATCCGCGGCTGGAACAGCACCTTCGACCGGCTGGCGGATTATCTCGCGAGTGATGGCGCACGGTCATGAACGCCTCCACAGAAATTCATGACGATCGCGTGCTGACGGTGACGCGCCTCTTCGATGCGCCGCGCGCGCAACTGTGGCAGGCATGGATCGACTTCAACCATGCGCAGCATTTCGATGGGCCGCCGGGGCATCCAATGAAATCCATGCGCTCCGATCTGCGCGTGGGCGGCCAATGGCGCAATGTGATGCGCTACGAAGGAAAGGAGCTACCGCAGGGCGGCATCTATCGCGAGATCAAGGTGCCGGAAGTGCTTTCCTTCACCTTCGCCTGGGAAACCGACGGCGGGACGAAAGGCGTGGAGACGCTTGTCACCGTCAGCTTCGAGGAGATCGCGCTGGCCAAGACGCGGCTGACTTTGCAGCAGGGAGTGTTTCCGACGACGCAGACGCGTGACGGACATCGGCAGGGGTGGAATCGCGCGCTGGATGCCTTCACGCAATTCCTGGCGCAACGCCAATAACGATAAACCGAGAAAGGAACGGGGTAATGGCTCTCGAACGCGAAGTGAAAATCGTCCGCACCTTCAACGCACCGCTCAGCCTCGTGTGGGCGGCGTGGACGCAGCCTGCGCGTATTGCGCAGTGGTGGGGACCGCGCGGTTTCGCCAATCCGGTGTGCGAATGGGATGCACGAACCGGTGGGCGGATTCATGTGGTGATGCGCGCTTCCGAGGAAATCGCCAAGATGATCGGCCGCGCCGATCACCCAATGACCGGCGAGTTCACCGAAGTGAAGCCCACCGAGCGCCTGGCTTTCGTCAGCACCGCTATGGATGATGCGGGCAAACCGTTGCTGGAAGCACTCACCACGGTCCGCTTCGCAGAACGTAACGGCAAGACGGAGATGGTGCTGCACGCCAGCGCCAAGGGCCTGGTCGCCATTGCCGAACAGATGTTGGAGGGCATGGAAGCCGGCTGGACGCAGAGCATCGACAAGCTGGAGGAGCATCTGGGCGCCGCGTCAGTCATGCCGGAATTCACCGTCACCCGCACCTTCAAGGCGCCGCGCGAAGCGGTATGGAAAGCACATTCGGATATCGACCGGCTTGCAAAATGGTGGGGGCCGAAAGGATTCGAATGGCTCGGCGGCACCCTCGATTTCAAGCCGGGCGGCGCCTTCCACTACGGCATGCGCGCCCCCAACGGCCAGGAGATGTGGGGCAAGTTCGTCTATCGCGACATCGCGGCGCCGGAGCGCATCGTTTTCGTCAACTCGTTTTCGGATCGCGCCGGCAACACCGTGCGCGCACCGTTCGCCGCGGATTTTCCGCTTGAAATCCTGAACGTGCTGACGCTCACAGAACTGCACGGCGCGACGACGCTGACACTGCGCGGCTCGCCACTTAACGCCACCGAGGCTGAGAAGAAGCGCTACGAAGCCATGAAACCGTCGATGAGTGCGGGCTTCAACGCGACTTATAGCCAGCTGGAACAATACCTGGCCGGCGTCTGAAGCATCACAAGAACAACAGGAATGGTGGAGAGAGATATGTCAGAACGAAAGGTCGAGCACGGTAGCTTCACGATCGAGCGCAAATTCGAGGCATCCCCTGCCCTCGTCTATTCCGCATTTGCCACCGAGAAAGGCAAGCAGGCCTGGTTCTCCGGACCGTCGGATACGTGGTCGTTGGAGAACCGCGCCTTCGATTTCCGCGTCGGGGGCAGCGAAACGCTCACCGGCAAGTGGAAGAGCGGCATGGTTTCGCGCTTCGATGCGCACTATCACTATCACGACATCGTGCCCGATGAGCGCATCATCTACAGTTACACGATGCACGTGGACGGGAAGAAGATCTCCGTGTCGCTGGCGACCATCGAATTCAAGAAGGCGGGCGCCGGGACCTTGCTGGTGCTGAACGAACAGGGCGCGTTTCTCGATGGCTACGATGATTCCGGCTCGCGCGAGCGCGGCACTATCGGGCTCATCGACAAGCTCGAAGCCGCCATCCGTGACGGCCGAGTGCAATAGAACCGTCACAGTTCTGCGTCAGACCATCCAAACAAGCCAGGAGAATTCCCATGACTCTTTCCGTTCATTCGGTCCTCACCGAAAGCATGGTGCCGATGCTGCAATCGCTCTCCGCCATCTTCGACAAGGCGAGCGCGTTCGCAGAAGCGAAAAAAATAGATCCCGCTGTTCTGGCAAGCGCGCGGCTGGCGCCGGACATGTTCCCGCTCACCCGGCAGGTCCAGATCGCATGCGATATGCTCAAAAGCGCCGCCGCGTATCTTGCTGGCGCCGAGCCCCAACGTTTCGAGGACAACGAGAAAACCCTAGAAGAATTGAAAGCGCGGATCGGGAAATGCATCGCTTATGTGGAAAGCTTCCCGGCATCGGCCTACGACGGCGCAGAATCACGCAAGATCGTGGTGCCGCTGATCGACAAACTGGTGCTGGATATTGACGGCGCGCACTACCTGACTGACTGGGCGATCCCGCACTTCTATTTCCACGTCGCCACGGCCTACGACATCCTGCGCCACAACGGCCTTGACATCGGCAAGCGCGACTACCTCGCCCACATCGGGAGATTCGTCCACGAACGGACATAAGCAATCGCGTCGATCCGAAGGGAGCATGTGAAATCATGATCACTGTTACGGCCTACAAGTGGGTGCCGCCATTCGCGCAAGGATTGGTGCGCGATTTTCGCGCACGCTGGGCATTGGAAGAGATCGGCCTGCCCTATCGGGTGAACCTCATCGCCCATCCGGACCGGCTCTCGCCGGCGCACATCGCCAAGCAGCCCTTCGCGCAGATCCCGGTATACGAAGAAGACGGCCTCTCGCTCTTCGAATCGGGTGCCATTGTGCTGCACATTGCCGAGAAATCGGAGTTGCTGCTGCCCAAGGATCCGGCCGCCCGTGCCCGCGCCATCCAGTGGGTGTTTGCCGCGATCAATTCCGTGGAGCAATTCGCGCAGGATTACGTTCTGCTGGGCGCATTCTACGAGAATGAGGAATGGGCGAAGCTGCGCGAGCCATCCGCCCGCGAGCAGGCGAACGCGCGCCTTGCAAAGCTCTCAGAGCGCTTGGGCGAGAGCAAATATCTGGAAGACCGCTTCACGGCCGGCGATCTGATGATGTCCAGCGTGCTACGCATTTTGCGCAGCACGGACGTGCTCGACGCGTTCCCAAATCTCGCGGCGTATCGCGCCCGCTGCGAGGCAAGGCCCGCTTTCCAACGCGCGATCGCCGGACAACTCGACGACTTCAAAAAGAACGCCGCCTAACGAAGGAGAGAAACTCTATGGCTTACATTGACGGTTTCGTGATTGCCGCGCCCACCGCGGACAAGGAGAAGTTCCTCGACCATGCGCGCCGGATGGACACTATCTTCATCGAATTCGGCGCGACCCGCGTTGTCGAAGCGTGGGGCGACGATGTCCCTGACGGCAAGCTGACCGATTTCAAGCGCGCCGTGCAGGCAAAGAACGACGAGACTGTCGTCTTCAGCTGGGTGGAATGGCCCGACAAGGCCACGCGCGACGCCGCGATGCAAAAGTTCCGCACGGATCCGCGCATGACCAACCCGAGCGAACCGATGCCGTTCGACGGCAAGCGCATGATCTTCGGCGGCTTCGTGCCCGCGCTCGAACTGAAGAAATAGGAGGCTCGGATGGCAACCGTCAACAAGATCGCGCCGTGCCTGTGGTTCGACAACGAGGCCGAAGAAGCCGCGCGCTTCTACTGTTCGATTTTTCCCAACTCGAAGATTGATTCCATTTCGCATTACAGCGAGGAAGGCGTCGAAACGCATCGGCGGCCCGCAGGATCGGTGATGTTCGTCACCTTCACGCTGGACGGGCAAAAGCTGGGTGCGCTGAATGGTGGACCTCTGTTCAAATTCAGCGAAGCCGTTTCGCTCATGGTCTACTGCAAGGACCAGGCGGAGATCGACCACTACTGGAACAAGCTCTGCGAAGGCGGCGAGCCAAGTGTCTGCGGCTGGCTGAAAGACAAATTCGGCCTCTCCTGGCAGATCGTGGCCAGCGATTTTGAGCGCATGATCAGCAGCAGCGATCCGGCGCGGCGCGACCGGGTGATGAAAGTGGTGATGGCGATGAGGAAGCCCATCCTCGCCGATCTGCAGCGTGCGTATGATGGGCAATAGGGAAATCAAGGAGAAGACGATGAAGATCAATCCGTATCTGAATTTCAACGGCAATTGCGGCGAAGCCTTTCAGTTCTACGCCAAGGTGCTTGGCGGAAAAGACCTGCGCATCATGACGTTCGCCGATGCGCCTCCGGGCATGCCTGTTTCCCCTGAAACCAAGAACCAGGTCATGCACGCGCGCTTCACCGTCGGCGGCGACACCATCATGGGCTCGGATGCGCCGGGAGGCCGCTACAACAAGCCGCAAGGCTACGCGGTAAATATTGGCGTGGAGTCGCCGGAAGAGGCGGAGCGTATCTTCTCCGCACTGTCTGAAGGCGTCACGGCCGATATGCCGCTGGCCGAAACCTTTTTCGCCAGACGCTTCGGCATGGTCACCGATCGCTTCGGCACGCACTGGATGGTGATCTGCGAAAAGCCGATGTGATCTTACGATCTGGCGTCCATGCATATTCCTGCATGGACGCCATCTGCAGTGAGAGGGACGTGTCATGTATCGCGACTTCGCGATTGGAATGCTTGTTGCCGCAGCGCTTGTGCAACCGACGGTCTCCGCGGTTCCGGACGCCATCAAGCCGGTGACGACCGATTTGCCTGCCGGCGAGTACAAGCTCGATCCCTCGCACGCGAGCCTGATCTTCCGCGTGAACCATCTCGGTTTTTCGCACTTCACCTCGCAATTTCGCAGCTTCGACGCCACGCTGATGCTTGATCCCAAGCACCCGGAAAAAGCGAACGTCACCGCCACCATCGATCCGCGCTCGATCTATATTGTCGATCCAAAGCTCGCCGTCGATATCCAGAGGCCGCAATGGTTCGACAGCACAAAGTTCCTGGAAATGAGGTTCCGATCGACGAGAGTCGAGCTAACGGGCCCGAACACCGCGCGCATCAGCGGCGAGCTCGGTCTCCATGGCGTCAGCCTTCCGGTAAGCTGGGACGCAACGTTCAACGGCGGCTACGCGTCCAATCCGTACGATCCAAAAGGTTCGCGCATCGGTTTCTCGGCGCATGGAAGCCTAAAACGGTCCGCCTTCGGCATGGGTTTCGGCGTTCCTGCGCCTGGCACCACGATGGGCGTAAGTGACGATGTCGATTTCACCATCGAAGCGGAATTCACCCGCCCTGCCGCCAAGCCGGTACCAGTGAGACCGAAAAAATCATGATGTTGAAACTCCAACTCAACTGGCCTTTCGCAATCACGGAACGCAGCGCAGGATGCCTCGCACCTCGGGGATACCGACATGATTCGCACTCTGCTTTGGGGATTTGCTGGGGCTGTAGTCCTCGCCACGCCAGCTGCTGCCGCTTCGGCGTTGTATCGCTGCCCGCTGAATATCGACATCGCTGCCGACTACGCGACCGATACAAGGAGCGTCACGCTGTACACCCAAGGTATGACTTTTCGCCTACCGGCCGCCATGTCCGCATCCGGGGCGCGCTACAGCGACGGCAAAACGACGATCTGGGAGCATCAGGGCACGGCCATTTTCGAGACGCCCGGCGCATCGTTCACCGGGTGCAAGGCAATTCCTTTGGGCCACTGAGCTAGGCAAGGTTGCGGCCGATCGCGAGATATTTGTCGCGCCGGTGCTGGCGCAGGTCGTCGCGAGAAAGTCTCTTCAGATCACCGAGAGCTCTCGTGACAATGTTACCGACCTCATCGATAACAATGTCACGTGCACGATGCGCTCCACCCATCGGCTCCGGCACGATACCGTCGATCACCTTCAGGTTCAGCAGGTCCTGCGCGGTGATCTTCAGCGCCGCCGCCGCATCCTGCGCCTTGTCGGCACTGCGCCAAAGAATGGAAGCGCAGCCTTCCGGAGAAATCACCGAGTAAATCGCGTGCTCCAGCATGTAAACGCGATTCGCGACCGCGATGCCAAGCGCACCACCTGACATTCCTTCCCCCGTGATGATGCAAACAAACGGCACCCGCAGCGCAAGGCAGGCCTGCGTGGCGCGCGCAATGGCCTCCGCCTGCCCGCGCTCTTCGGCGCCAACGCCGGGATAGGCGCCGGGCGTGTCCACAAAAGAAATAACCGGCAGGTTGAATCGGTCTGCGAGATCGAACACGCGTTGCACCTTGCGATATCCCTCGGGCATTGCCATGCCGAAATTGTGCGCCAGGCGGCTTTGCGTATCGTTCCCTTTTTCCTGACCGACGATCGCAACAGGCTCCCCCCGAAAGCGGCCCAGACCGGCGATTATGGCCCTGTCGTCGCCAAACAGCCGATCGCCCGCCAGCGGCATGAATTCGTCAATCAGGCCACTCACATACTCAGAGAAATGTGGCCGCCCAGGATGCCGCGCCACCAGCGCCTTCTGCCATGGCGTGAGCTTCTCGTAGGTTTCGCGGAGCAGTTGATCGGCGCGTGCCTGCAGCCGCTTCACCTCCTCGTCGATCTCCATGGAAGCGTCCTGCGCTGCAAGCTGCCGCAGCTCGACGATCTTCCCTTCCAGATCGGCGACCGGACGCTCAAATTCCAAGTAGTGGTGCATGGACCTTTCTGCGTGAAGCGGCAGACCGCCTGAACGTGGCGATCCCCCCTTGCTCTGTCAATGAATGTCCACGCCACTCAGCGGGCGCGATGTTTCCTTTTTGCGAGCGGATGTGCGGCATTAACCACGTCGCGCAACCGGTCGTTCGCGACATGAGTGTAAATCTGCGTGGTCGCGATGTCTGCGTGACCGAGCATGGTTTGCACGCTGCGCAAATCGGCGCCGCCTTCTACGAGATGCGTGGCGAAGGCATGCCGCAGCACGTGCGGTGAGAGCTTGTTCGGATCGATGTTCGCTTTCAGCGCCAATTCCTTCAGCATCTGATGCAGCCGCCGCCGTGTGAGATGTCCTTCGGTGCTTCGCGAGGGGAAAAGATATTTGCTCTCCTTCGCGCCTTTCGGGAGAAATTCGTTGCGCACTTTCAGGTAAGCGGCGGTGGCCTTTCGCGCGGACAAATTCAATGGCGCGAGGCGCTCCTTGCGGCCCTTGCCCATCACCAGAAAAAACCCATCGCGGCTACGCGCTGCTGTCAGTGGGAGACTTACCAACTCCGATACACGGAGGCCCGAGGCGTATAAAATTTCCAGAATGCAGACTCGTCGGAGCGCTTCCGCGTCCTTGCAGGTAGCGGCTGTAGTAATCAGCGTCTCGACGTCGCTTCGCGACAGCACTTTGGGAAGCGGTCGCTGGTGCCGCGGGGCGTCGACTGTGGTCGTTGGATCGTCTTTCCGAATTCCTTCGCTGTAAAGGAATGCAAAGAATTGCCGCAGCGCCGAGAGACGTCTCGCCTGCGTCGAACTCGCCATCCCAGAGAGCGACGCAATGTAGCGCTTCAGGTCTGCGGCAGCGGCCGACCGGAATGCGCCATCAGATCGTGCGAGCGATGCGCCGAAGTCGAGCAGGTCGCGCCGATAAGCGGCAAGCGTGTTCGCGCTCACACCACGTTCCGCGCTCATCATGTCGAGAAAACTCTCGATCAGCCGCCCGCCATCACTGGGAAGACGGCGCTCAGCCATGACTCGAAGCTTCAGCTGGGAAAACGTGAATTCGGAATGACCACCGTGTAGGTCTGATGCGGCGGCTTGATGGTGCCCGCGTAAATACCAAGGGCCACACTTCCTAGAATCACCAGAACGAGAATCGCCAAAAGAATCCTCGCCGTCCAACCTATCCTGCTTTCGGAACCGCCATACCTGTTCATGGTCCAATTAGCCCGCAAAGAGAGCGTCGGCGCAAGCGGGTTGGCAGGCGTCAAATTGCCATGTATGCGAATCGCATGGGCCGCTTGAACCGCACCGTCGCGCTAGTCGGCATGATGGGCGCCGGCAAAAGCTCGCTGGGGCGGCGGCTGGCCGCCAAGCTCGATGTTCCATTTCGCGATGCGGACGCTGAGGTCGAAGCGGCCGCTGGATGCACCATCAACGAAATTTTCGAGCGCTACGGCGAGGCCGCGTTCCGGGATTGCGAGCGCAAGGTGATCGCCCGACTCCTGGCCGAAACGCCGCACGTTCTGGCTACCGGCGGCGGCGCCTTTATCGATGATCAAAATCGCGAGTGCATAAAGGCAGCGGCGCTTACCGTCTGGATCAATGTGCCCCTCGATGTCCTGGTTGAGCGCGTGACCCGCCGCGACACCCGGCCCCTGCTTCGCAACGGTAATGCCCGCGAAATACTATCTGATCTGCTTGCCGCGCGGCAAAACATTTACAGTCAGGCGGACGTGACAGTCATGAGCGAAGACGGGCCGCCCGCAGCCGGTGTGACCCGTATTCTCCAGGCGCTGGTGGAACGGGGAATGCTGGAATGAGCCAGACCGTTCATGTGCCGCTTGGCGAAAGAAGCTATGATATTCACGTTGGCCCGGGACTGTTTGCCTGCGCAGGAGAGTTGCTCGCGCCGTTAGCGTGCGGCGTCGTTCCGGTGGTGACCGACAAGAACATCGCGGGCTTGCATTTGGATGCGTTTCTTTCGGCAGTCCAGAAAAGCGGGATTGACGCGCGTCCGGTGATTCTCCCGCCGGGCGAAGAAACAAAGAGCTTTGCGTGGCTCGAAAAGCTGTGCCGCGACCTGCTGCAATGGGGTGTCGAGCGCAACGGATTGGTCGTGGCGCTGGGTGGGGGAGTCATCGGAGATCTCGCGGGGTTTGCCGCAGGCATACTCAAGCGAGGCCTAGACGTTGCACAGGTGCCGACCACGCTGCTCGCGCAGGTGGACTCCTCCGTCGGCGGCAAAACAGCGATTGATGTGCCCGAAGGAAAGAACCTGATTGGGTTATTTCATCAGCCGAGGATCGTGTTGGCCGACACATCAGTCCTCGTCACCCTGCCCCGGCGTCAACTGCTCGCTGGCTATGCGGAAGTCGTAAAATACGGCGCACTGGGAGATGCCAGTTTCTTTTCCTGGTTGGAGAGCCACGGCGACGCTGCGCTGAGAGGCGATTCCGCCGCGCTCTCACACATGATTGCGCATTGCTGCCGAATGAAGGCCGCTATTGTCTCGCGCGATGAACGGGAATCGGGCGAGCGGGCGCTGCTCAATCTCGGCCATACCTTTGCACACGCCTTGGAAGCTTGGGCCGGTTACTCTGAATCGCTGCTTCACGGCGAAGCCGTTGCTGTGGGAATGGTCCTGGCGTTTCGTCTGTCGGAGCGTCTGGGGAATTCGAGCGCGGCGGATGCCGAGCGCCTCATCGCGCATCTCAAGCGAGTGGGGCTGCCCACGACTATTCAGGAAATCGCTCAGACGGCACCTGATCCGGATCGGCTGTTGGGCTTGATGCGCCAGGACAAGAAGGTCCGGGGTGGTAATCTGAAATTTGTGTTGGTGCGCGGGGTCGGTCACGCGTTTGTCTCGTCCGAGGTGCCGTTTGCTGCGGTGGGAGCCGTGCTAGCCGATTAGCTGCTAGGCCGCCAATTGGGTCTATAATGCGTCGCCTGCTCGCGGCAGGCCACTTGAGGATGCCATGTCGCTTTTTCTGCTTTTGCTGACGATCGCCATGCTGATCGTTATTTCCGGCTTCTTTTCCGGATCGGAAACCGCGCTCACCGCGGTGTCCCGCGCCCGCATGCATCAGTTGGAGCAGGAAGGCTCCAAGCCCGCGGGCGAGGTCAACCGGCTGCTCGCGGACAAGGAACGCATGATCGGCGCGCTGCTGTTCGGCAACACCTTCATGAATATCCTGATCTCGTCGCTGGCAACCGAGGCCCTCGCGGCACGCTACGGGGATCGTGCCGTTGCGATCACGGCGGTGGTGATAACGTTGGTGCTGCTGGTTTTTGCGGAGATACTGCCGAAGACTTTGGCAATCGCGCGCACCGATCGCTTCGCGCTTAATGTGGCATGGCTTCTGCGCCTTACCGTAGGTGTCCTCGCCCCCATCGTCGGTTTCGTTCAGATCATCGTGTGGCGCCTGTTGAGGCTGGTGGGCATCGAGCGCACCGAGGCCGAACCGTTCGTCGAGCCGCATGAGGAAATTCGGGGAACTGTCGAAGTCCATCACAGGGAAGGCGGAGTCGAACGTGAACACCGCGATATGCTGAGCGGCGTCCTCGATCTTCCGGAACTGCGGGTCGGCGACGTGATGGTACACCGCAAGAACATGATCGCGATCGATGCGGACCAGCCGCAGCAGCAGATTTTTGACGAACTAGTCGAGGCGCAACACGAGCGAGTTCCTGTGTGGCGGGACTCGCCGGACAACATCATCGGCATTCTCCATACACGCGACGTCGTTCGCGAATTCGTCCGCCGCAAGGGCGCGATGGAAGGCTTCGATATCCTGTCGCTCATCACGCCGCCCTGGTTCGTGCCGGACACGACAAGCCTCGAGGAACAGCTATCTGCGTTCCGCGAGCGCCGCTCGCATTTCGCGCTTGTTGTCGACGAATACGGCGCACTGCAAGGTCTCATCACGCGCGAAGATATTTTCGACGAGATTTTCGGCGATATACCGGACGAGCATGAGCGCTCGCTTCGCCGCGGCATCCGTCCACAACCCGATGGTTCCTACATCGTGGACGGCGCGACACCTATCCGCGACCTTAATCGAGAGCTTGGCTGGAGACTGCCCCACGATGAAGCCACGACAATCGCCGGTCTCGTGATCCATGAAACCCGCACCATCCCCGAACCGCGACAGCGCTTCGCCTTTTACCGCTTCCAGTTCGAGATCCTGCGTCGTCACCGCAATCAGATTACCGCTCTGAAGATAACGCCGCCTGCGCAGGCAAACTCGCTGCACCCCGACGTTACCTCAGTCACCGCTCATTCCACGCCTCGGCCGGCGTGAGGGTGGTTAACGAGAGTGCGTGAATTTGGATTTTCAATTCCTCTGACAGCGCTGCATAGATACGGCGTTGTCGCTCAACTCGCGACAGTCCCTCGAATGCAGCCGAAACGATCCTGACGTTGAAATGTGTTTCTCCGCCGGGCCTGCTGCCCGCGTGGCCTAAATGCATCTCGCTTTCATCGGCAATTGACAGTTCGGCCGGTGAGAAAGCGGTAGTCAGTTTTTGCGCAATGACATCGGAAACACCCATGGCACTGTTCCGTCCCGCGGGTGGAAACCAATGTCAAGCATTTCGTTTTCTTGTTTTTTCACACTCTGCCATCATAATTCGGTTATGCGAAGAACGGCGCCGCATTTCAGAAAAGATATTCGGATCAAGCCGGATCCGGCGGAGCCGAAAGTTTGCACACGGCCGTGCGCACGTCCCGATTGTGCCAGGGAAGGCAGCTATCGTGTTCCGAAATCGCGTGACCAACTGAACGAGCATCTCTGGTTTTGTCTTGAGCACGCGCGGGCCCATAACGAGTCTTGGGACTACTTCCGCGGGATGAGCGAAGGTGAAATCGAGGCGTTCCGAGATGCCGCGGTGGTCGGACACCGCCCCACGTGGCCGCTGGGCAAACGCGGGGCCCGGCCGCGGCAGGGCCAGGGATCCTCTGCGTTTCAGGACGATCTTGGCGTTTTCAGGTACACGGCCGAGGAGGCGCGACCACGACCGCCAGAGCGTCGCATGACGGGTGTGCAGGAACGCGCACTGGATGTATTGAACCTTGACGCTGCCGCGACGTTGCAGCAGATAAAGGCGCGATATAAGGAACTCGTGAAGCGGTATCATCCCGACGCAAACGGCGGCGATCGGGGCGCCGAGGAGCGTCTGAAGCAGGTCATCAAGGCCTATGGCGTGCTCCGCGCGTCGGGGCTGACCTAGACGCCGGCCCCTCCCCTCAAGCGGCGGCTTCCGCCCGAGTGATAAAGCCGGTTACAAGCATGAATATGGAGCCTCAGGGCCTCGACACGGGTGCCCCCGACATCAGGATCGACGTCGCCGAAATCTTCGGTATCGATGCAAAGATGAAGGTGCCGGCGTTCTCCCGTGGCAACGAATATGTGCCCGACCCCGATTCGGCCTACCGCTTCGACCGTGACACCACGCTGGCCATTCTCGCGGGCTTCGCCTTCAACCGGCGGGTAATGATCCAGGGTTATCACGGCACGGGGAAATCCACGCATATCGAGCAGGTGGCGTCGCGGCTCAACTGGCCGTGCGTCCGCGTCAATCTCGACAGCCACATCAGCCGCATCGACCTGATCGGCAAAGATGCCATCGTGCTGCGCGAGGGCCAGCAGGTGACAGAATTCCGCGAAGGCCTACTGCCTTGGGCGTTGCAGCACCCCGTTGCACTGGTGTTCGACGAGTACGATGCCGGCCGGCCGGATGTGATGTTCGTGATCCAGCGCGTGCTCGAAGCT